>JBCCVP010000183.1:0-9430 GCA_039195135.1 Pseudomonadota bacterium
CCCGAGCGTCGGCCTTGAGATGCCCGGTGAAATACCACCACTCGGTGCGAAAGTCCGGATGCGCGCCGTGGTCCTGCGGCAGGCGGATCGGGCGCGGGTGCAGGGCCCGTTCAAATCCCGGATCCGGATCACCGCCGAGCGTCTGCTGCAGCGGCGTGGCGACCTCACCGCGGTCGGGATCCGGCGCACAGCTGGCCAGCGTCAGCAGCAGGGCCCAACACACTACCCGGACGCTCACGGAGAAGAATCCCGGCCGAAGCTCAAAGCCGGCGGCAGCGCCGCCAGAAATGCCGCGGCGATCGCCAGGCCCGCGCCGAACGCAAACGTTCCGGGCTGCCAGTCGACATACAGGGTCCAGCCAAAAGCCCGCTCGTTCACCACCCGCGTCAGCGCGTAGGCCAGCGCCGCCCCCAGCGGCAGGGCCAGCAGGCCCGCCAGCAGGCCCAGCGCGCTCGACTCCAACAGCACCAGGGTTCCCAGGTCCCGGGGACTCAGGCCCAGCGCCCGAAGCCGCCGGGCTTCGCTCCGCCGTTCCAGCTGCAGCGCAAGAATGGCGCTCAGCACGCCGACAAACGCCACGATGGCGGCCAGCCATTTGAGCCCGCGGGTAAGGGCAAAGGTTCGGTCAAACACCTCCAGCGACTGGCGCCGCAGCTCGCCGGTGCTGATCAGCTGGTGCGGGTCCGTCCGCCCCTCGAGGCGATCGGCCAGCGTGGTATACGCCGCGGGATTCGCGGGATCAAAGTAGACACCCAGAGACGTGGTCTGGTCGTCCCGCCACAGGCGACGGTAGGTATCCCGGTGGACCACCACGCGGCCGCCGTCCGCCCGGTAGTCGGAAAACAGACCGGTAACCTTCAGGATCACATCGTCCCTGCCGCTCGGCAGACGCAGTACATCGCCGGCGCTGAGGCCCAGCGTGCGCGCCAGGGTCTCGCTCACGAGCGCTTCTGACTGGGTGGCAAACGTATCCCAGCCGTCCGCCGGCCAGGGGCTCAGGAAACGGTAGGAGTCGCGCACCGGGGCCGGCGTCTCAAGCGCGGTGAGTTTGGAAACAGGCTGCCCCGGCCAGGCCACCGTCCGGAAGCGCACGATATCGCTGACCCCGGCGCTTTCGGCCACCTGGTCGATCAGCGCCGGGTCCAGCGGCTGATCGGCGCCGCCGAGATAGGCGTCGGCGCTGAGGCTGGCCTCCAGCCAGCCCGCCACGCTATCGCGAAAGCTCTGAATCATGTGGTCCACGCCTACCACCGTGGCCACCGCCAGCATCAGTGCCGCCAGCGCCGGGCTGGTGCGGCTTACGGTAAGCGGCAGCCGAGAGCGGGCATAGCCGGCGAGGGGGTGTTGCCGCAGCGAGACCGGCAGCCGGCCGCCAAGAGCAAAAGCAGCGGGCAGGGCCAGCAGGATCCAGCCCAGGGCCACCAGAAAAACCGCGGCCAGCGCCGTCATCAGATATTCCAGTCGGGCCAGCGCCAGCGCCGCCGCCACCGCCAGGAGTCCGGCGGGCAGCATCCAGCGCGGCAGACCGGCGTGATCTTCTTCCCCCCAGCGACCGTCCTGCAGCCGAAGCGGGCTGATGCGGGCCGCGGCGCGGGCGGGCTGCAGGGCGGCCACCACCGCGCCTCCGAGGCCCAGCACGGTGGCCGTCAGCCACACGCGCGGCTCGATCTGCGCCTCCCGGGTCACCACCTCGTAGTAAAGCTGGCTCACCGTGCCCGCCATCTGGCCCATCACCAGGTCGGCCAGAAGTACGCCGAGCAGCAGGCCGGCAGCGGTGCCGAGCAGGCCGAGCAGCAGCGCCTCAAGAACGATCCACCGCGTGAGCTCCCCGGCGCTCAGGCCAAGCATGCGGCTGAAAGCCCAGGTGCGTTCGCGCTGCAGCACAAAAAACTTCAGCGTGTTGAACACGATGAACGCGCCCACCAGCAGCGCCAGCAGGCTCAGCGCCGTGAGGTTGAGCTCAAAAGCCTGGCTCATGGCGCGGGTGTCCGCCGTGTCCACAGCGCTGAGTTCCAGGTGTGCCGGCAGCGCCTGAGCCAGCGCCGCCGCCTGGGCTGTGTCCGCCTCCACGTCGATTCGCGTCAGGCCCGCCCCGCTGCCCAGCAGTTCCGCCGCCAGCGCCAGGTCCAGGACGAGCAGGCGGTCGGCGCCGGTCACCTCAAACGGATCGAGCTGCGCCGCGACGGTCACGTCCCGGAACGGCATTCCCGGCACCTGCAGGCGCAGCCGGGTGCCCACGGGAGCAGCGGCCAGAACCAGCGGCGCGCCGCCAAGAAAGTCGGCCAGGGGAAAATCGTCGGCGCTGAAGTACCCGCCGGTAAACGCCCGCATGCGTCGCTCCCGCAGCAGGTCCACGGCTAGCGCATCCCAGGAGCGTCCTTCCGCGCCGCGCAGCTTCAGGGTGCGCACCGGCGCCAGCGGAAGGTCGGCAAACCGTTCGCGAAGCGTCCGGTATTCGGCCACCGTCAGCTCGCCTTGCACAGCGACAATTTCGTGGCTGGCGCGGCCGCTCATCTGGGCGCTAAAGCGGGCAAAACTCTCGCTGATCGTCGCCCGCGCGGCGCCCACCGACACCACGGCCGCCACGCCAAGCGCCAGGCCCGCCACGGCCAGCGTCAGCTGGCCCGGGTGCTCGGCAAAGTAGCGCAGCGAGGCACGCACCATCAGTCGAACTTTGGCCAGCTTCATACCAGAGTCATACCAGAGTCATGCCAGCGTCATGCCGGGCGTCCTTCGGCCGGCTGCCCGACCAACACGCCGTCCTCAAGGGTGAGGGTGCGATCCATGCGGGCGGAGATTTCCGAACTGTGGGTAATCAGCAGCAGCCCCGCCCCAGCGGACCGGCTGGCGTCCACCAGGAGCTCAATGACCTGATGCGCGGAGCTCAGGTCCAGGTTGCCGGTGGGCTCGTCCGCCAGCACCAGCTTGGGCTGGTGGATCAGCGCCCGGGCCACCGCCACCCGCTGCTGCTCCCCGCCGGACAGCGTGGTGGGCAGCCGGTCCGCCATCGACTCGAGGCCCAGCGTGGCCAGCAGCTTCCGCGCGCGGCCGCCGGCGGGCAGCCCGGCCAGCGCCAGGGGAAACTCCAGGTTTTCGGCCACCGTGAGGGTGGGAAGCAGATTAAACGCCTGGAACACCACGCCGAGGTTGCCGCGGCGAAACCGGGCCCGGTCGCGCTCGCTGGCTCGGGCGGGATCAAAACCGGCCACGCGCACCTCGCCGGCATCCGGCGTCACCAGGCCGGCAATGAGGTTGAGCAGGGTCGTCTTGCCCGAGCCGCTGCGGCCGACCAGCGCGACCGCCTCGGAGGCTTCCAGCGTCAGGTCCAGTCCGCGCAGAACGGGGGCGTCGTCGGTGTAGCGTTTAACAACACCAGCGAGAGAAGCCAGGGGCTGGCCGGAGCCCGCCGGATCGCCGGTCACCCCCCGGCGCCCAGACGCCGGGCTCTTTCCGCCCGCTGCTCCAGCGCCGGCTCGACCGGCTGCCACCCGGGCCAGCCATTGACGTGGTCCCGCGCCAGGGCGGCCAGCAGGTCGGCGTGGCGGGGCTGATCGTTCAAAGCCGGGATGTAGCTGAAGGTTTCGCCACCGCTTTCCAGAAACAGCTCGCGGTTTTCTTCAGCAATCTCCTCCAGCGTTTCCAGGCAGTCCGCGGCAAACCCGGGGCAGATCACCTGCACGTGCTTCACGCCTTCTGAGCTGATCTCGCCCAGGCGCTGGTCCAGGTACGGCTGGAGCCAGGTCTCGCGGCCAAAGCGGGACTGAAAGGCCACCTCCCAGGCGTCATCTTTCAGCTTCAGCGCTTCGGCCAGCAGGCGGCCGGTGGCCAGGCACATGCAGTGGTAGGGGTCGCCGGTGAGGAAGTAGCGCTGGGGAATACCGTGAAACGACATGACCAGCCGATCCGGCACTCCATGCTGTTCCTGGTGCCGGCGCACCGTGTCGGCCAGCGCGCGGATGTAACCCGGGTTGTCGTGGTAGGTGTTGATCCAGCGCACCTCCGGCAGCCAGCGCTCTTTGGCCAGCGCCCGGGCCACCGCGTCGTAGGCGGCGGCGGTGGTGGTGGAGGAATACTGGGGAAAAAGCGGCAGGATGAGCAGCCGCCGGACGCCCTGTTCTTTCATCGCCCGCAGCGCGTCCGGGATCGAGGGCTTGCCGTAGGTCATCGCCAGGTCCACCACCACCTGATCCTGGTCAAGCGGTGACAATCGCTGGGCCACCCCCTGCGTAAGGCGCCGGCTATAAACCAGCAGCGGCGAACCTTCCGGATGCCAGATGGTGGCGTACTTGCGGGCCACGGGCCCTGGGCGGACGCGCAGGATGACGCCATGCAGAATAATGCGCCACAGCCAACGGGGCGCATCCACCACCCGGGGATCGGAGAGAAACTCCGCCAGATAGCGACGTACCGCCGATGCTTCCGGCGCATCGGGCGTTCCCAGGTTCACCAGCAGCACGCCGCTGCGCGTCGGCTGATCGTGAGCGTAGGGCGCGTTGTCTGCGGTAAGCTCGCTATATTGTGTTGAGATGTCGCTGTTCACACTAGATCTGGGGTTTGCTGCGTTATTATCGTCCGGGTCGAGGGTGTTGACCTACGCCGCTCATCAGGCCGCCGCGGGACCGCCTTGGCGCCCGCTAACACTATGATTTACCGGAAAAAGCTGTTATCTTGGCAGTCTTCCTGCGAGTGACGACGCAGGATGAACGATACCTTAAAACAACCTGGGTGAAGAAATAAGCAATGCCTTCACTAGGGCAAATGGCCAGTACTGTGGTGGTGCTGTTCCTGGCTTTGCTGCCGGGAATCACCGCCGCGCAAAGTTTCGGTTATGCCGTTAACTCAGATGATGAGTTCGACGCCGACCAGCTATTGCGTGTCAATCTGCTAACCGGCGCCGCCGAATTTCTGGGTCCGCTGCCGACCAGCCTGGAAGACGTGGAAGGTCTGGCCTTTGGTGCTGACGGCGTGCTCTACGCGGTAGACAACGCCACCAAGGCCGTGTTCACCGTCAACACCGAAACGGTCAATGCCCGCCCGGTGGGCAATCGCAGTCCCAATCTCGGCTTCTCGACCGCCTCCAATCTCGATTTCGGGATGACGTTCACCTGCAGCAATCGCCTGCTTCTGGTGGCGGAAGAAACCCAGTCGCTCTACGAGATCGATGTGGCCACCGGCCAAGCCATGGTGGTGGGCGAGAGCGGTGGCCTGGGCGCACCCATGACGGCCATTGCCTCCTACGGCTCGCAGACGGTGGCGCTGGCTTCCGGCGGTGGTCTTTATAACGTCGACATCGAAGCCGGCAGCAGCAGCCTGATCGGTCAGATTCAGGGTTTTGACATCAGCGACGCGGGGCTGGCTTTTGACGGCGACGGTACGCTTTGGGCGGTACTCGACGGCACCCGCCCCGACACTTTTGAGTTTCTGCCCGGCAAGATCCTGCGCATCAATCTCGAAACGGCAGAGGCGACGGAAATATCTGAAACCCGGCCGGGCATCGAGTCGCTGGCCGTTGCACCGCCCAACGGCTGCATCGCCGGCACCCCCACCGAGGCGGTGCCCACACTGTCGGAGTGGGGGCTGATTCTGCTGGTACTGGCAGTGATTCTCATCGCTGCCCGGAGTCGTCAGCGACTCGTCTGAGCACCGGCTTACCCGGGATTAACCGCTAAAGCGCCTCCATCGGCTCTTTGGCGCCGCCTGCCGATTCCGCAACGACGTTCATTTTCTTGTTACTTATGATCATGCACAATGGCGGGCTCTCGTGCGTAAACGTTAAAACGACAGAACAGGTTTAAGACATGGCTGGAATCAGTATCTGGCAGCTCCTGATCATCCTGGTGATCGTGATGCTGCTGTTTGGCACCAAACGGCTGCGCAGCCTGGGCACGGACCTGGGTAGCGCGATAAAGGGTTTCCGCAAGGGCATGACCGAAGAACCGGAGAAGCTGGAAGCAGATCCGCCGTCGGAGTCGATGAGCTCGGAAACCGCAAAAGACGAAACCAAGACCTCCTGACCCCACCGGCCTCGCGCGGCGATGTTTGATATCGGGTTTTGGGAGCTGTCCATCATCGGCGTCATCGGTCTGCTGGTGCTGGGGCCGGAACGGCTGCCGGCGGTGGCCCGGGTCGTCGGCGGCTATGTGCGCAAGGCACGCCAGACCTGGTCCTCGGTGCGCGCGGAAATCTCCGCCGAGCTGGCGGCTGAGGAGTTTAAAAACGCCGTCAAGGAACCGATGGACGAACTGCGCAGCGCGATGCGCGAGACCGGCACGGAGGTCAATGAGGGCCTTGACGATCTGAAGCGCTCCGCCGACGCCACCATTCATGCCGACGGCAGCACCAGCGCGGAGGCTAACGACGAGGCGCCTGCCGCCGAGGAAGCCGCGGAGCAGACTGCAGAGAAAAGCAGCCAGGCTGGGGCCACCGAAAGCCCCGATACGTCCGACGATCCTGCCTCCGGCACCCAAGCCAAACCCTGATCAGGCATGAGCGACTCACCATACACCGACGGTCCCCCCGGCGATTCGGAGCAGAGCTTCCTTTCCCATCTGGTGGAGCTGCGCCAGCGTGTCCTCTATGCCGTCGTAGCGGTGGTCGGGATCACCCTGTGCCTGCTGCCGTTTTCCCGGGATATCTATAACTTTCTGGCGGCGCCGCTGCTGGCGCAGCTACCGGAGGGGGTCACCATGGTGGCGGTGGAGATCGCCTCACCGTTTTTGACCCCTTTTAAGATGACGCTGCTGACCGGCGTTTTCCTGGCGATGCCGGTGATTATCTATCAACTCTGGGCGTTTGTTGCTCCCGGCCTGTACCAGCACGAAAAACGCATTGCGGTTCCTATCCTGGTATCGAGCTGCGGGCTGTTTTACCTGGGCTGTGCGTTTGCCTACTTCCTGGTCTTTCCCCTGGTGTTTGCGTTCTTCAATGCGGTCACCCCGGAAGGCGTGACCTTCATGCCGGACATCGCGCACTATCTGAGCTTTCTACTGCTGATTTTCTTTGCCTTCGGCATGGCATTTGAAGTGCCCATCGTGGTGTTCATTTTGCTGGCGCTTGGCGTCACCACCGCCGAGGAGTTGAAAAAACACCGCCCGTACGTGATCGTCGGAGCTTTCACCGTCGGCATGCTGCTGACGCCGCCGGACGTGATTTCCCAAACCCTGCTCGCGCTGCCCATGTGGGTGCTGTACGAGCTGGGCATCATCATCTCGAAAATCCTGCTGAACCGCCTGCCCTCGGACGACGAAGCCGAAGCCTAGGGGTTTGGGGGCCGGAAGGCCGGGGAGCCGGGGGAGGGCCGGGTCAGACCCCAAGTGGGTCTGACCCGGAGTGGAGCTAGCTTTCCACGGGCTGTTTCTTGACTGCTTTCGCCAGGTCCTCGGCCGTACCCGCCCGGGGGCTATGGGCTGATACAAACTGCTGCACCTTGAGCCCATGGCGCGCCACCGCGTCGGCAAACGAACGCGTGGAACTCACCGCCGGCGGCACAGGACCTTCGGCGGGCAGCGCAAAGTGGTCTGCCTCAAACAGAATCCCCTGGGCCGGCAGCCAGGCCACAAGCAGATGCTGTGAATGGGCGGTCGGACCGATGTCGATAATCTCCACTACCTGTTCGCCTTCGAGTTTCATCCGCTTGTCTACAAGCTCAAGCTTCAGCGCCGCGCCGTTTTCCGCCGCCTCCCGCACCACCTGCTCGTGGTCGGTAGCGGCGATCACCGTGGCGCCTTCCGCCTCGTAGGCCCGCACGCCGACTACGTGGTCGAAATGGTGGTGAGTCATCATGCCGTAGCGAATGGGTTTGTCATCAACCACCTCGCGCAGCAGCTCAATCCGATCCGGGATCCCGGCCGTGCCGCCGGCGGCAAAGATGTAGTCCCCCATGTCGACAAACAGGGCGTAGGTGCCGCTGCCGCCGATCAGCCAGACATCGTCCGCGAGTTCCTGCCGGGCCAGGGGATCAGGCCGCTGCGGAGGAACCGCGACCAGTTCCCCGGGTACTTCAAGGAACGCATCCAGGGACTGGTTCATGCGCAGCGAGAGGTTTTTTCGCTCAAGATTGATGTCGCCGTTGAGGTACAGGGTGAAGTCCTGGTTAAAGGGAATGTCCTGGCGGGTTTCATAGTTGTCGAAGCGATACTCCACCAGCCCGAATCCGGGAAAGACGCGTTCACTGCGGCGCAAAAGGTGCGTCTCCGGTTCGAAATAGAGGCTGATGGCGGGACCGACCGTCATGGAAAATCCGAGCACCTCAAACGATTCCCCGTCCGCTTCGGTGCGGCCCAGGTAGTGGGCGTTGGCTTCCCGGTCTTTCAGGGTGCGGATCAGGAGCGCCGGCGTCACCCGCACAAACGGCCCGGAGGCATTGGCAAAATCCGGCGCGGCAATCGGCGCGGCGGTGCCGGCCCGAAAGTTGAGCTGGTAGCTTAGATCGCCGTTGATGATCGTCCCGGTGTGGTTTTCAAAACCGCCGCCGGCGCCTTTGTTGCGCGTGACAAAGATCTCGTCGTCCAGGCTGATGGCGCTGAAACCTTCGCTCTCGTTGGTGTCCCAGGGGGGCCGCGCCGCCAGGCTCTGGCCCACTGCGTGGTTGGTGGTTTTTTGCTCGATCACGAGCGTTTCAAGATCCCGCAGCAAGGCGTCGCCGCCGTGGGCCGCCACCGCGGCATCGATGAGCGCTTTGGCCTTGTCGGTATTGGTGACGGTAAAGTTCTGGGCGCCGGCGGCGGCGCTGCTGGCTGCCAGGGCAGCGATAGCAGTAACTCGTAGGAACACGACGAACCCTCCTCTGCGAGGCGGACCACCCGCCCTCTCAGAGATTGGGATTACCAGCAACGTTGGAAGTTGAGGCGTTTGCGACAGGAGGCCCGGAAACTGCGCTCAGGCGAAGGCTGCGGGGGACAGAGCAAGGCAGGCCGTGGGATTACGTCGATCAGAGTCGGCTGCACCGGGTCAGGCCCGGAGGCCTGACCGCGGATCTTCTCGAGTCAACCTGAGTCGGCGCCGCCAAGGCGATAGCCTGCCAGCGTATCAAGCCGGTCGCGAAGCAGCGTTGCTCGACCATGATTTCTTCGAAGCGCTCGTACCTTTTACGCTGCTTGCCGGACGCGGCTTCGGCATCGACGAAGCGGGTGCCCGCGCTGACGATCATCAGTTTGTTGTACTGCGTGAGATCAGCGTCCGGGCGAAACCAGGCTTCGCTCATGACCGTGTTGTCCACAAAATGCAGGCCCTGGGCGTTGACGCGGGTGGCGGGGCCCATCTGCACCCGTGGCGACGACGCGCAGGCTGACTCCGACTACTCTCGTATGCAGGCTCTCCGCACAGCGGCGGGGCCTAAGTTACCGTCCAGTCTTTGGATACAAAAATGACCAGGGTCCCTATCTGACCCACAAGCTCGAAGCCTTCAGACCCGTCGAGATCACCTGGTCCG
>JBCCVP010000184.1:0-9415 GCA_039195135.1 Pseudomonadota bacterium
AGCGCGGCTTTTGCCGCGGGATCTATTGTTTCGATTCTTCAAGCGCTTCGCGGCGCTCGACCACTTGCGTCTTCAGCAGGGCAGCAAAATCCGCCAGGGGCATGGCACCCAGGTCCGTTCCATTTCTAAGGCGGACGGCCACGGCTCCGGCGTCTACTTCCCGGTCGCCGATGACCAAGAGGTATGGCACCTTCTGTAAGGTGCGCTCGCGGATTTTAAAGCCGATTTTCTCGTTTCTCAAGTCACAATCCACCCGAAATCCTTGCGTTTCAAGGGTTTCGGCAACTTTGCGGCAATAGTCGGCCTGCGCGTCGGTAATGTTCATCACGGCGACCTGTATCGGGCTGAGCCAGACCGGCATCGCGCCGGCGTAATGCTCGATCAAAATCCCGATAAAACGCTCCATGGAGCCCACGATGGCGCGGTGCAGCATCACCGGCGTTTCCTTATTTCCCGCCTCGTTGATAAATGTGGCTCCAAGGCGGCCCGGCATGGAAAAATCCACCTGCATCGTGCCGCATTGCCAAACGCGATCGAGGCAGTCTTTCAGCGAATATTCAATCTTGGGGCCGTAGAACGCGCCCTCGCCGGGCAGCTCTTTCCAGTCGACACCTTTATCGTTAAGCACCTTGGCCAGGGCCGCCTCGGCCTTATCCCACTGCTCGTCGTCGCCGACGCGCTGCTCGGGCCGCGTGGACAGGCGCACAATGATGTCCGTGAAGCCGTAGTCGCGGTAAGTTTCGAGCACCAGCTCGTGGAAAGCGGCAACCTCCCCTTCGATCTGGCTTTCCGCGCAGAAGATGTGCGCGTCGTCCTGCGTGAAGTTGCGCACCCGCATCAGGCCGTGCAGCGCACCGGAGGGTTCGTTGCGGTGGCAGGATCCAAACTCGGCCATGCGCAGCGGCAGATCCCGGTAGCTGTGCAGATTCCGGTTATAAACCTGCACATGGCATGGGCAATTCATGGGTTTGACGGCGTAGTCCCGGTTCTCCGACTGCGTCGTGAACATGTGCTCCCGAAACTTGTCCCAGTGGCCGGACCGCTCCCAGAGGCTGCGATCCACAATCTGCGGCGTCTTGATTTCCTGGTAGCCGTGGAGCTTCAGCCGTTCCCGGATATCGTTTTCCACCACCTGCCAGATACGCCAGCCGTGGTCGTGCCAGAACACCATGCCGGGGGCCTCTTCCTGCATGTGGAACAGCTTCAGCTGCGTGCCAAGCCGCCGGTGGTCCCGCTTCGCCGCCTCCTCGAGCCGGTGCAGGTGCGCTTTCAGATCTTTGCTGTTCGCCCAG
Organism: Pseudomonadota bacterium; assembly: GCA_039195135.1. GTDB lineage: Bacteria > Pseudomonadota > Gammaproteobacteria > Xanthomonadales > SZUA-38 > JANQOZ01. The sequence goes on from JBCCVP010000184.1 coordinate 1,293, forward strand.
GCGGTGCCGTACACGCGCTGCAGCATTTCGTTGTTTGAATCCCCGCGCCAGTAGGCACCGGCGAGCTTCATCAGCTTGAACGCTTTGAGCTTGCTCGTATGCGGCACGTGGGGACCGCGGCACAGATCGATAAAGTCGCCCTGGCGATATAGCGACAGGGGCTCATCAGTAGGGATACCTGCGATGATTTCCGCCTTGTACTCCTCCCCCATTTCGCGGAAAAAGTGCACCGCCTCGTCGCGACCCATTTCTACCCGCTCGACCGTATCTCCTTGTTTCACGATCTTCGCCATTTCGGCTTCGATACGCGCCAGGTCGTCTTCTGAGAACCCGTCGGGGAAGGAAAAGTCGTAGTAGAAGCCGTCCTGAATGACCGGCCCGATGGTCACCTGCGCCTCCGGGAACAGGCGTTTCACAGCCTGCGCAAGCAGATGTGCGCTGGAATGGCGAATCACTTCGAGACCATCTTCGTCCCGGTCGGTCACAATCGCCAGGTCAGCGTCAGCATCGATGGTGAAAGAGGTATCCACCATGCGGCCGTTCACCTTGCCGGCCAGCGCAGCTTTCGCTAGCCCCGGGCCGATGTCGGCGGCCACGTCAGCCACGCTGACGGGTCCTTCAAACTGTCGCTGGCTACCGTCCGGTAGCGTGATCGTGATCATGGTTTGTCTCTTTCATCCGCGCACAAAAAAAGGGCGACCCGCGCCCTCTTCTGGAATATTCCATCGGGCGGCCGCTGTCAGCCGGTGGTGGTGAATCCTGACGTCATGGCGCGATTGTATCGCGAAGCCGACCAAATTGGGAGCGCTCTCGCGCTTAACTTTAGGGCGCCTTCTGCCGATCTATCGCCCAGCAAAAGCGCTGGATTTGGCCTTGTACGGACTGGTAAACAAAGGAATCCGAGATTTCGCCATCAAAGAAGGGGGCGACCTTCTGTGGCAAAAAATCCGTACCCGGGCAGGCTGCAAAGACGACGACTTTTTGAGCATGCACGCCTATGAAGACGTCGTTACGGTAAACCTGGTGGACGCCGCGGCAGCCGTGCTGAACCTGCCAGCGGCTGAGGTGATGCGCCTGTTTGGCCACCATTGGGTGCTGTACACCGCTGATGCGGGCTACGGCCCGCTGATGAAGCTTTCCGGCGATACGCTGCTCACGTTCCTGCAGAACCTGGATTCCATGCACGCCAGAATTCAATCCTCCATGCCGGAGCTGCGGCCGCCTCGCTTTTCCTGCACGGTGCTGGACGAAACCACCTATCAGGTGGACTATATTTCCGAGCGTGCGGGCCTCTACCCCATGGTGCAGGGACTGCTCGAAGGGGTGGCCGCACGATTGAACGAACCCGCCAAGGTCTTCTGTGATCGCGTCAGCGATGACGAGCACCGGGCGGTCTTTCGCGTCTGCGTCCAGTGAACACCGAGGCCGTCCACAGCCTGCCGGAGGTGGCCCTCGGGCAGCTGTTCCCGTTTCACCTGGTGTTTGATGCGGAGCTGCGCATCGTCTCCTACGGGCCGGCCGCGCCAAAACTGTTCGGCGAAACCCTGCCCGGGCGCTGTCTGAGCGACCTGCTCGAGACAACCCATCCGTCCCAGACCATCACCTTCGAGTGTATGAGCGCCAGCCTGGACCAGAAGTGGCTGTGTCGGGTACGAGGTTCCCGTATTCACACCCGGGGGCAGCTGTTTTTCATGCATGAGGGTCGCCTGGCCTACCTTCTGACACCCTGGTTTGAGCGGGTGGCGGACCTTGAGCCGCTGGCGATCACCGAACAGGACTTTGCCCCGCACGAATCGGCGCTGGAATATCTATATCTAGCCCACTCCCGGGATTTGCAGCTGGAGGAACTTCAGGCTCTGAATCTGAGGCTCCAGGCCTCCCTCACCGAATCCCAGCGCCTCGCGGAGGTGGAACAGCAGCTCAATCGCAGCCTCGCGGTGGCGGCCGATCTACGCCTTCATCTGTCCGAGAACACGATTCTCGACGCTGCCCTCAACCGAAAAAAGCTGGGACCGCTGGAGCAGCAACTGGCGCCGGGAACGCCCCTGACCGGGGCGCCGGCCTGGTTGACCGATCTGCTGGCCGAGGCCCGGGCCGAACCTTCCGGGCTGCTCAACTCCACGCTTACGGTAAACGTCGGGGATTCGCCCCACACGCTGGACGTGCGGGTCCGCCTCTATGAACAGGGCCGATCCATTCTCGTCGGCCGCGACCTGACCCAGGAGCGCCAGGAACACCTGCTGCTGCGCAGCACCCTCGAACACGCCCTGGAGGCGGTGATCATGGTGAACGACCGCAAGGAGATCGTGTTCGCCAACCACTCCGCTGAACGCATGTTCGGCTACCTCAAGAACGACTTTCTTGGCGCCCACGCAGAGCAATTGCTCGGGGCAGGCATCGCCAGCAACGAAGACCCGGACGCCAGCGAGGTCCAGACCGCTCGCCACTGGCTGAGGGACCTCGAACCCGGCAGCGGCTGGCGGGAGGTGGAGCTGGTCGGCAAGCAGGGCCAGCGCATGCTTTGCAGCGTGTCCGTGTCGTCGGTGCTGCGGGGACAGGAGAAATTTACCACCGCATTTCTCCAGGACGTGACCAAGGAGCGGCAGATTCAGTCCGAGATTCAGCACCAGGCGGATCATGACAGTCTGACCGGGCTCCCGAATCGCCTTAAGTTCCTCCGGGAGCTGCGCGGCCTGCTGGAAAAGCCGGAGGAAGAGCTGGCCGTCGCCCTGATCGATCTGGACAACTTCAAAACCATCAACGACCTGCTCGGCCACGTGGCTGGTGACGAGTTCCTGCAGGTGATCGCGCACCGGATTGAGCAGAGCATTCGCCGCTACGACATCGCCTGCCGTCTCGGCGGCGACGAATTCGCCATTATCCTGCGGCAGGTGGAAGACGCCGGTATCGCCGAGCAGGCTCTGGCGGATACGCTGCAGGCCATGTCCGAGGAGATGGTGATCAATGCCGTTTCCATCGCGCCAACGGCCAGCATCGGCGTGGTGATGGCAACCCAGGGCGGGTCCGCCTCCGACCTGCTTCGCAATGCAGACCTCGCCATGTACGAGGCTAAGGCATGCGGAAAAAGTCGCATCTCAATTTTTACCAGCCGCATGCGCAGCGACGCGGTGCACCGGATCGAAATCCAACGGGATCTCCAGCGAGGCATCCGCGGCGGCGAGATTCAGGCTTACTACCAGCCGGTCATCGATCTCACAACGCAGCAGCCGGTCTCCTTCGAGGCGCTGGCGCGCTGGATTATTCGCGGTGGGCGCACCGTGCCACCGGATGAGTTTATTCCGATCGCCGAACAGTCGGACCTGATTATCGACATTGGCCGGGAAGTACTGCGACAGGCGCTGGAGATGAGCCGCCAGCTGCGTCAGACGGAACCGGCAGCGCGTCACCTGAGAGCCAACGTGAACCTGTCGCCGCGGCATTTTCTGGACCCGTCGCTGGTAACCGATCTGGAGCGGATGCTCACGCGAGCGGAAGTAGAGCCCGAATGTCTGACGCTGGAGCTGACGGAAAACATCCTCCTAGGCGACAGCACCATTGTGCGTAACCGCTTTGCCGAGCTGCGAAGCCTAGGCGTGCGCATTGCGCTGGACGATTTTGGGACTGGCTACTCCTCCCTGTCGTACCTGGAAAAGTATCAGTTTGATCTTCTGAAAATTGACAAGTCGTTTATCCGCGGAATCTCCTCCCGCAAGGTGCGCCAGCAGCTGGCCCGCACCATCGTGGCCGTGGGAGACGTGATCGGCATCGACGTGGTGGCGGAGGGGGTGGAAACTGACGCGGACGCGGCGCTGCTTCACCGCATGCGCTGCCGCTATGCCCAGGGTTTCCTGTATTCCAAACCTGTCTGCGCCGCTCATTTTCGCCAATATCTTGCCGGGGCGGCGGCCCTGCCGCAGGCGTCCGAGGGCTGAACCGGGGGAAGCGTGGTGGGCGATACTGGAGTTGAACCAGTGACCTCCGCCATGTCAAGACGGCGCTCTAACCAACTGAGCTAATCGCCCCCGAGAGGGCGCGAAAGGTATCACAACACCTCGCCGGCCACCACAGGCAATTGGTCCGGGCATTGGGGGCCGGTTCTCCTGCGCCGCACCCGGAACGTTCAGGCACAGGTCATTCGGTTACCGGGCGCAAGGCAGGCGCCACGCCGCAATCCCAGAGCAGTGCCATCACCGACCGGATTTTCCACAGGGGATTGGCATAGGCGCGGCAGAGGACCAGCGACTTTCAACGTCGCAAAAACCACCGCTTCGCATTATTATCGGGAATCTAATTTTCTTACATTATTGAATAATAAATATTTTATTGCTTATTTAGTTTTTGTTGCAGCGCACAATAAATCACTCTATACTGCGCTGCACAATTAACCCGTTCCCTACAGGAGGGATTGTGATGAGCACGTTTAACGAGAATCTGGAAGCGTTTGCCGAGTTTCAAAAGCAGGGTTTTGAGCCCTTCCGGCAGTTCACCAACGTGGCAGTCGAGTCACTGGAAACGCTGGCCCGCAAGAACTACGCCGTTGCCGGCGACGTTTTGGAGTTCGCCGTGACCCAGGCCAAGCTGCCGGTGGAAGCCACCGAGCCGAAAGATCTGTTCGAGCAGCACATTGCCGCCACCCGCGAGTTTGCCGAGCTGCTGAGCAGCCGCGCGAGCGAGTACGTGGAGCTAAGCAAGTCGTTCCAGGAAAAAGCCTCCGAGCTGGTCACCACCGAGACCAAGCCGGCACCCCGCAAGAGCAAGAAAGCGGCTTAAGGCCGACGATTGCTGCAAAAGGCGCTCTTCCGAGCGCCTTTTGTTTATCACTTTCCGGTGGCTGGGACCCCGCAACGGCAAGGTACAATGCGCAAAAACGCGCCGGCACCCTATGCCCAGCCCCTATCTGATCAAAAAGTACGCCAACCGGCGTTTGTACGACACCCAAACCAGTCGCCACGTCACGCTGAGCGGCATCCGTGAACTCATCGTGGCGGGCAAAGACGTGAAGATTGTCGACGACGCCAGCGGCGAAGACCTGACCCGCCCCCTCCTGCTACAGATCATTGCTGATCAGGAGCAGGCCGGCCGCCCCATCCTCGATACCCAGCTGCTCACGCGGCTGATTCGCCTTTACGGCAATCCGGCGCAGGATCTGATGGGGGAATACCTGCTGAAGAGCTTCGACGCCTTTATGACCCAGCAGAACCAGTTTCAGGAGCAGATGCGGGCGGCCATGGCGGCCACCCCGATGGCCACCTTTCAGGAGCTGGCCAGCAGCCAGCTCAAGGCCTGGCAGGACCTGCAGCAGACGTTTATGGGCGGCAAGGCAGCGGATGCGGACAAAAAAACAGACACGGGCAAAGATTCGGACTAACGGTCGACAGCTATGAGTGACACACCCAAATCCCCTACCGACTCGCTGGCGGACATGACGGCGGAGTTTATGAAAATTGTGGCCCGTAACTCCGAGGCCATGACTGACCTGCTGAAGTCGCCCCAGGAAACGCTCACCAACATGCTGGATCCGTTCAACGCCCTGAATTCCTTCGGCGAGGGCATGCGCCAGATGGCCATGGACCCGCAGAAGCTGCTCGAGGCAAACATGGAGCTGTGGCAGCAGCATATGTCGCTGTGGCAGGAGACCACCAAAAAGATGCTGGGGCAGGAATCTCAGCCGGTGGCGGAGCCCGAGCGAGGTGACCGGCGCTTCAAAGATCCGGCGTGGCAGGACAACGACGTGTTCGACGTTATCCGCCAGTCCTACCTCATCACCAGCCGCTGGCTCACCAAGACCATGGCCGACATCGACGGGCTGAGCGACGAAGACGCCCGCAAGATCAACTTCCACACGCGGCAGATGGCCGACGCCATGTCGCCCAGCAACTTCTTTCTTACCAATCCGCAGGTGATCAAAGAAACGGTGGCGAGCGGCGGCCAGAACCTGATGAAAGGAATGCAGAACCTGAAGCGGGATCTGGACGCCGGGGACGGCCAGCTGCGCATCACCATGGCCGATGCCGAAGCGTTTGAAGTGGGCAAGAACGTGGCCACCGCACCGGGCAAAGTGGTGTTTCAGAACGACGTGGTGCAGCTGCTCCAGTTTGAGCCCAGCACCAAAACCGTCTACCGCATGCCGCTGCTGATCTTCCCGCCCTGGATCAACAAGTACTACATTCTGGACCTGCAGCCGGAAAACTCGTTTATCCGCTGGGCCGTGGGCCAGGGCTACACCGTGTTCCTCGCGTCCTGGGTCAATCCCGACTCCTCCCTCGCGGAGAAAACCATGGACGACTACCTGCGCGAGGGCATCCTTGAGTCTATCGATGCCATCGAACAGGCCACCGGCGAAAAAGAAGTCTCGGTGATCGGCTACTGCATCGGCGGCACGCTCACGGCGGCGGCACTGGCCTACATGGCCGACAAAGGCGACAAGCGGGTCAAGGCCGCCACTTTCTTTGCTGCCCAGGTGGATTTTTCCGAGGCCGGCGACCTCAAGGTGTTTATCGACGAAAAGCAGCTTGAGAGTCTGGACCAGCGCATGGCCGAGAGTGGCTACCTCGATGGCGACGCCATGTATTCGGCATTCAATCTCCTGCGGGCCAACGACCTGATCTGGTCGTTCTACGTGAACAACTATCTGCTGGGGAAAGACCCCCTGCCCTTCGATCTGCTGTTCTGGAACGGCGACACCACGCGCATGCCCCGGGCCCTGCACATGTTTTACCTGCGCGAGATGTATCTGAAGAATAATCTCGCCCAGCCCGGCGGCATTGAGCTGGCCGGCGTGCCGATCGACCTGACCAAGGTGCAGATCCCGATCTACCTGCAGGCGTCCCGGGAAGACCACATCGCGCCTTACAACTCGGTGTTTAAGGCCCGCAACCTTTATTCCGGGCCGGTGCGATTTTGCCTGGCGGGCTCCGGCCACATCGCGGGCGTGATCAATCCGCCGGCCGCCAACAAGTACAACTACTGGATGAACGAGGAGCAGCCGGCGGACCTGGACGCCTGGGTCGAAGGCGCTGAGTCCCATCCCGGCTCCTGGTGGCCCGACTGGCACCAGTGGCTCAAGAAACAATCCGGCACGCGGGTGAAAGCCCGGGTGCCCGGCGACGGAAAACTGCCGGTGCTGGAAGCAGCGCCCGGCTCGTTTGTAAAAGCCTGAACCTGACAAAGGAAAAGTATGGACCTTAAGGACAAGACCGTTGTGATCACCGGCGGAGGCCGCGGCCTGGGCGCCGCCATGGCCAAGCGTCTGGCCACCACCGGCGCTCAGCTCGCCCTCGTGGATCTGGACCCCGAAGCGCTGAACCAGACCGCCGCGGACTGCGTGGCGGCCGGCAGCAGCAAGGTGAAGACCTACGTGGTGAACGTGACCAGCGAAGACGACGTGGTGGCGCTGTTTGATCAGCTGAGCGAAGAGTTTGGTGAGCTGCACGGCCTGGTGAACAATGCCGGTATCACCCGCGATGCGCTGACCCTCAAGTACAACAAAGAGGGTGAGCAGGTTTCCAAGATGACCATGGAACAGTGGCAGCTCGTCATCGATGTAAACCTCACCGGCGTGTTTCTCTGCGGTCGCGAGGCGGCGGCCAAGATGATCGAAAGCGGCAGCAAGGGCTGCATCATCAACATCTCTTCCATTTCCCGGGCCGGGAATATGGGTCAGCTCAACTACTCCGCCACCAAAGCCGGGGTGCAGGCGATGGCGGTGGTATGGGCCAAAGAGTTTGCCCGCTACGGTATTCGCGCGGCATCCGTGGCGCCGGGCTTTATTGGCACCGAAATGGTCATGTCAATGAAGCCGGAAGCGCGGGAGAAGCTTACCTCGATGATTCCTGCGCGGCGGGTTGGCGATCCGGATGAGATTGCGAGCACCGTGCAGTTCATTTTGGAAAACGATTACGTGAGTGGTCGATGTTTCGAGATCGACGGCGCCTTGCGCATGTAACGAACCGCATCCGTCGGAAACTTAACACCGGCGCTTTCCCCCTACCGCGGCACTTTCAAGGGTCAGACCCCAAGCGGGTCTCGTATCTTGAGCCAAGTTGTCGTATCAAAGGGATTGATACGACGACGGACCAGGTGATCTCGACGGGTCTGAAGGCTTCGAGCTTGTGGGTCAGATA
>JBCCVP010000185.1:0-9320 GCA_039195135.1 Pseudomonadota bacterium
GCTTCCAGCGAGAGTTTTGTGCTGGCCACCCGGGATGTGCGGGTGCTCTACGCGGACGGTGAGCGGGCCTTTGTCACCGGCGCCATCGAAAACAGCGAGCAGATCGTGTTGTCCGGCGTGCACCGGCTGGTGCCCGGTCAGCGGGTCGTGGCGGCAGCAGGGCGGGGCTGATCATGCTGGGCGACTACCTCCGCAACGGCCGCTTCCTCGCGCTCTCCATCGCTTTGCTGATCGTGGCCGGGCTGGCGGCGATCACGGTGCTTCCGCGCACCGAAGACCCGCAGGTGCTGAACCGCATGGCGTTCATCATCACGCCGTTCCCCGGGGCAACGCCGGAGCGGGTTGAGTCGCTCGTGTCCGAACCCATCGAGAAGGAGCTGCGGCGGCTGCCGGAGGTGAAAGAAACCATGTCGACGTCCCGCGCGGGGCTGTCGGTGGTGCGCATCGAGCTCAAAGACAACGTCAAGGAAACCAAGCCGGTCTGGTCCCGGGCCCGGGATTTTCTGGACGATGTGGTGAACGAACTGCCGGCCGGCGCCGGGCGGCCCGAGTTTAACGATGACCGCGGCTATGCCTTTACGCTGATTGCCGCGATCACCTGGAAGGGTCCCGGGGAGCTGGATCTGGGTATCCTCGGGCGCTACGCCGAGGAGCTGGACACCCGCGTTCGCGGCGTGCCCGGCACGGACCTGGCGCGGCTCTACGGCCAGCCGACGGAAGAAATTCTCATTGAAATCGACGGGCCCCGGCTGACGGCCCTGGGGCTGAGTCCCCAGCAGGTGGCGGAGGCGGTGGCCCGGAGCGACGCCAAGGTGGCGGCCGGCGCGCTCACCAACGGCGCCAACCGGCTGCAGGTTGAGGTAGCGGGGGAGCTGGACTCACTGGCCCGGGTCCAGTCGATTCCCGTCCGCGTTGATCCGGAAGGTGAAACGGTGCGGGTCAGCGACGTTGCCTGGGTCACCCGGGGTATCGAAGATCCGCCGGCCGATATCGCGATCGTCGACGGCCAGCGCGCTGTGGTGCTGGGCATTCGTATGGTCGCTGAACGGCGGGTGGACCAGTGGCGCGACGCGGTGCTGGAGGCCATCACCGAATTTGAGAACGGCATCTCCAGCAACGTAGGGATTGAGCTGCTGTTCGACCAGAACGCCTACACCAGCAAACGCCTCGGCGACCTGGTGCTGAACGTGCTGATGGGTTTTGGCCTGATCGTGGTGGTGCTGATGGTCACGCTGGGCCTGCGGGCAGCGCTGGTGGTGGCGCTAGCGCTGCCTTTGACGGCCGCGTTTACCCTCACGGTGATGAACGCGACGGGCCTGCCGATCCACCAGATGTCGGTCACCGGCCTGGTGGTTGCCCTGGGCATCATGGTGGACAACGCCATCGTGATGGTGGATCTGATCCAGCGCCGCTACCGCGAAGGCCGGCGGGCGCTGGCCGCCATGCTGGGAGCCATTCGGCACCTGTGGCTGCCGCTGCTGGGCTCCACGCTCACCACCATTTTGGCCTTTGCGCCCATTGCGCTGATGCCGGGGCCGGCCGGTGAATTTGTCGGCGGTATCGCCCTGTCCGTCATCTTCTCGTTGATCGGTTCTTACCTCATCTCCCACACGGTGATTGCGGGTCTTGCCGGCCGCGCGATGCGCGCCTGTCCCAAGAAAGAAAGCACCAGCTGGCTCTGGAGCGGCGTCGACACGCCAAAGCTGGCGGTGCGGTTTCGGAAAGTCCTTGCCTGGAGTCTGTCGCACCCCCTGCTCACGCTGGCGGCGGTGCTGGTCCTGCCCATTGCCGGCTTCGTGTCCATCACGCTCATGACGGAACAGTTTTTCCCGCCGGCGGACCGAGACATGTTCAGCATCGAAGCCCGCCTGCCGCCCCAGAGCAGCATTCGCCGCACGCAGGTGCTGGCGGCGGAAATGCGTGAACTGCTGGCGCAGGAGCCGGCGCTGGAGCGCCAGAGCTGGTTTGTCGGGAAAGGCGCGCCGTCGTTCTACTACAACATGATGAGCAACCGGGACGGCGAGCCTCAGTTCGCCAACGGCATGATCAAGATGACCGACTACCGGGCGGTGAGCGAGGCGATCCCGCGGCTCCAGTCCACCATGACGGCCCGCTGGCCGGAGGCGCAGATTGTGGTGCGCAAGCTGGAACAGGGTCCGCCGTTCCAGGCGCCGATCGAGCTGCGGATTTTTGGCCCCAGCGTCGAACGGCTGAACCTTCTGGGGGAGCAGGCCCGGCGCATCCTGTCGGAAACGCCCGACGTGATCACCACCCGGGCCACGCTCGAGGACGCAGCGCCGAAGGTGGTGGTGTCGACGCGGGAAGAGGTGATTCGCCAGAGCGGTCTGGAACGCACGCAGCTTGCCGCGCAGCTGCAGGCCGGTCTGAACGGCCAGGTGCGGGGCTCGGTGCTGGAAGGCAGCGAAGAGCTGCCCGTGCGGGTGCGCGTGGGCAACGGCGCCCGGGAAACCATCGCGGATCTCGGCACGCTCTACGTGGCGCCCACGCTGGCGGCGGCGGCCACCGAATATCAGGGCACCCCGGTCACCGCGATCGCTGAGCTGTCGCTGCAGCCTTCCAGCGGCGCCATCGCCCGGCGCAACGGACAGCGGGTGAATACCATCGAGGGCTACCTGCGGGCCGACGTCCTGCCGGATCAGGTGCTGTCGGATTTTACTGCGCGGCTGGCGGCGGACGGGTTTGTGCTTCCCGCCGGCTACCGCACCGAATTTGGCGGCGAAAGCTCCGGCCGCAACGACGCGGTGGGCAACCTGCTGTCGAGCGTGGGCGTGATCTTGGTGCTGCTCGTGCTGGTGGTCGTGCTCTCGTTTAACTCCTTCCGCATTTCCGGCGTGATCTTTGCCGTTGCGGGTGCATCGGTGGGACTCGGGGTGCTGTGCGTCTACGCGGCCGGCTATCCATTTGGCTTCGTGGTGATTGTGGGCCTCATGGGTCTCATGGGCCTGGCGATCAACGGCGCCATCGTGATCCTCGCGGAGCTGAAAACCTCGTCTGCCGCGTGCCGCGGTGAGGTGCAGCCGATCATCGACGGCGTGATGCGCTGCACCCGGCATATCACCTCCACCACCATTACCACGGTGGGCGGCTTTACGCCGCTGATCATCGAGGGCGGTGGCTTCTGGCCGCCGTTTGCCATCGCGATTGCCGGCGGTACCGTGCTGACGACCACGCTGTCGCTGGTCTTCACGCCGGTCGCGTTCCGGTTCTTTGCGCTGAAACGCGCTTTTGACGTAACCGGTACCAAAGCCCCCGTCTTAAGTCTGGAGCGGAATGCGCCACGGGTGGAGGCTTCCTCCGCCGACCGGCTGGCCTCCTGAGGGATTGCCAGTTTCCTTTCCTGTGTCCCGGTTGAGGCCTTCAACCGGGACGACTGCTTGTCCGTCTTCCTGGCAGCGTCCTTTCCTGCCTAAAAAAGCCCGCCTCGATCCTCATGACGGCGCCCTTTTGCTAGATTGGCGGCGCTGAAAAAATAAATCGGAGTCGATCGATGCAGGAGAAACAACGCAAAGCCTACTGGAAAGCCAATATCCGGCTGATGCTATTCCTCCTGGCCATCTGGTTTGTCGTGTCTTACGGCTTTGGGATTCTGTTTAAGGGAGCGCTGGACTCAATCCAGTTCTTTGGATTCAAGCTGGGCTTCTGGTGGGCACAGCAGGGCTCGATCTACGTGTTTCTGATCCTGATTGCGGTGTATACCTGGCGCATGAACCGGCTGGATCGCGAATTTGACGTGCACGAAGACTGAGGCCAGCTCATGACACTACAAACCATGACCTACGTGGCGGTTTTTGCAAGCTTCGTGCTCTACATCGGCATTGCTATCTGGTCCCGGGCTTCCAGCACCGGCGATTTTTACGTGGCGGGCAAAGGCGTGCATCCGGTGGCCAACGGGATGGCGACGGCTGCCGACTGGATGTCGGCTGCGTCGTTTATTTCCATGGCCGGGTTGATCGCTTTCCTCGGCTACGGCGGCTCGGTTTACCTGATGGGCTGGACCGGCGGCTACGTGCAGCTGGCGCTGCTGCTGGCGCCCTACCTGCGCAAGTTCGGCAAGTTCACCGTTCCCGAGTTTATCGGCGACCGCTACTACTCCAAGACCGCCAAGATCGTGGCGGTGGTCTGCCTGATCTTCATCTCCTTTACCTACGTGGCGGGGCAGATGCGCGGTGTCGGCATCGTGTTCTCCCGCTTTCTGGAGGTGGACATTCTGACCGGCCTCCTGATCGGCATGGGCATCGTGTTTTTCTACGCGGTGCTCGGCGGCATGAAGGGCATCACCTATACCCAGGTTGCGCAGTACTGCGTGCTGATCTTTGCCTACACCGTGCCGGCGATCTTCATCTCCTTTCAGATCACCGGTAATCCGGTGCCGCAGCTGGCCTTTGGCAGCACCGTGAGCGGCGAGTCCGTGTTCCTGCTGGAAAAACTCGACCAGGTGGTGCAGGACCTAGGCTTTAACGCGTATACCCTCGGCAACAAGGACACGATCGACATCTTTGCCATCACGCTGGCGCTGATGGTGGGGACCGCCGGGCTGCCCCACGTGATTGTTCGCTTCTTTACGGTGCCCAAGGTGCGCGACGCGCGGCGCTCAGCTTTCTGGGCGCTCGCCTTCATCGCCATTCTTTACACGACGGCACCGGCGGTGGGGTCCATGGCGCGGCTGAACCTGATCGACACGGTGCAGCCCGGCGCCATCGGCTCGGAGACGGGCAACCTCGTTTACGAGGAGCGGCCGCAGTGGTTTAAGACCTGGGAAAAAACCGGCCTGCTGACGTTTGACGACAAAAACGGCGACGGCCGTATCCAGTGGTACAACGACGGCAACGAAGCGTTCGGACCCATCGCAGCGGGCTACGGCTGGCAGGGAAATGAGCTGAGCGTTGACCGGGACATCATGGTGCTCGCCAATCCCGAGATTGCCGGGCTGCCGAACTGGGTCATCGCGCTGGTGGCGGCCGGCGGCATCGCCGCGGCCCTGTCCACCGCCGCGGGCCTGCTGCTCGTGATCTCCGCCAGCATCTCCCACGATCTGTGTAAGGGCATGATCGCGCCCAACATCAAAGATCGCACCGAGCTGATGATCGGCCGCATCGCCGCCGGCTTTGCGGTGTGTGTAGCCGGCTACCTCGGCTACAACCCACCGGGTTTTGTGAGTCAGGTCGTAGCGTTTGCCTTCGGGCTGGCGGCCGCCTCGCTGTTCCCGGTGATTCTGATGGGCATCTTCAGCCGGCGCATCAACAAAGAAGGTGCCATCGCCGGTATGCTGACCGGACTGATCTTCACCGCGGGCTACATCATCTACTTCAAGGGTGTGTTCATTGACCCGATCGGCATCAACAGCAAGGAGCACTGGCTGCTGGGCATTTCGCCGGAAGGCATCGGGTCAGTGGGCATGGCCCTCAATTTCCTGGTGGCTACCGTGGTCAGTCGCTTCACCGCGGCGCCACCGGAACAGGTACAGCAGTTGGTGGAAGACATTCGCGTGCCGCGGGGCGCGGCCGCAGCATCCGCTCACTGACGGCGATACCACTCTCGCGGGCAGCGCCTTGCAGATCGGGAGCGGATAGCGCATGAACGAACTCAGCGATATTGTTCGGTTCCTTAACGACTGTCCGCCCTTTGATCAGCTGCCGGCGGAGGTCCAGGCCGGCGTCGCCGGCAGCATCGAGATCAGCTACCACCGGGAAGGCACTCAGGTGCTGGCGGTAAACGCAGAGAACGCTGAGCTGCATGTGATCCGCAAGGGGGCGGTGCTGCTGGAAGACGCGGATGGGCGCCTGATTGCCAAACGCGGTGAGCGGGGCCTGTTTGGCTACCCCTCCATGCTCACCGGGCAGCCGGCCCGGCTGGGCGCCCGGGTCGCCGAGGATACGCTGCTGTACCACATCCCCGGCGAACACTTTCATCAGCTGCGCCGGGACCATCCCGCCTTTGATCGCTATTTCTCCGCCGCCCTGAGCGAGCGCGTGCGCGACGCCCGCAAGCCCACCAGCGGCGCCGGCAGCGTGATGAGCGCCACCGTGGCAAGCCTGATGGCCAGTCCTCCCATCACCATCGTGGAAACCGCGTCGGTTTCCGCCGCCGCCCGCACCATGGCGGACGCCCGGGCCTCCAGCGTCATGGTGGTGGCTGAATCGGATCCGGGGCAGGTGACCGGCGTGTTTACCGACCGGGACCTGCGCAACCGCATTGTCGCCGCCGGCGAATCCCTCGACGCGCCCATCCGGGACTTTATGACCCCGGACCCGATTACCATCGATGGCCAGGCCAGCGCGGTGGACGCGCTGATTGTGATGAACGATGACGGCGTGCACCATCTGCCGGTGCTGGCGCAGGGTGCGCTGGTGGGGGTGATCACGCTGACGGATCTGTTTTGCGCCCTCAACAATCATCCGGTGTATCTTGCGGCGCGGATCCGCCGCCAGCCGGATCTTGCCGGCGTGGTGGCGGCATCGAAGGAGCGCTTTCAGCTGCTTGCCCAGCTGATCGAGCGGGGCATGCAGGCCCAGGCGATAGCCCGCATGATCACCGCCATCACCGACGCCGCCACGGTGCGTCTGATTGAACTCGCCAACGAGGAACTGGGGGCGGCGCCGCTGCCCTACGCCTGGGTCTGCTTTGGGTCGCAGGCCCGGCGGGAGCAGACCGGCCGCACCGATCAGGACAACGGCCTGATCTTCGGTGAAACCCCAAGCGATGAGCACGCGGCGTACTTCGCAGCGCTGGCGGACCGGGTGTGCGCCGGCCTGAACGATTGTGGCTTTGTGTTCTGCCCGGGCGACATCATGGCCAGCAATCCGAAGTGGCGCATGGCTTTGCGCGGTTGGCAGGACTGCTTTCGCCGCTGGATCGACGAGCCGGAGCCCAAGCGGCTCATGTATGCGTCCATCTTTTTTGACATCCGCTGCATCGCCGGGGAGCGGGGGCTGGTGGATGAACTGACCCGGTTTGTCTACGAGCGCGCCGGCGAAAACACCATTTTTCTGCGCCACATGGCCGGCAACGCGCTGCAGCATCGACCGCCGCTGGGGTTTTTTCGCCAGTTTGTGGTGGAGCACGATGGGGAACACGGCGAGGAGGGCCTGAACCTGAAGCAGCGCGGCGTGGTGCCGGTAATCAGCCTGGCGCGCATCCGGGCCCTCGAACTTGGGCTGGCGACGCCCGAGACCTTACACCGCCTTACCCAGGGGCCCGGCAGCGATCATGACGATCTGACGAGCCTGACCGACGCGCTCGACGTGATCAGCCAGGTGCGCCTGAGCCATCAGCTGAGCCAGTGGGAGGAGGGCCAGACGCTCAGCAATTGGGTGAAGCCCGAGGAGATCTCCAGCCTGGCGCGGCGCAACCTCAAAGCCGCCTTCACGGTGGTCGCCAACGCCCAGGCGGCGCTGGCGCGGCGCTACCGGCTGGAATAGCCCCCGCCGGGGCCGCACCTCACATGACCAGCACCCTCGGGCTGAAACTGGGCCGCCGACGCTTCGGCAGGCGCGTCGAAGGGTCGCCGCTGGCCACCCTGTGGTCCCGGAGCCCGGCCAAAACCAATCCTCGGTCTGTGCTGAGCCTGGACCTTGAAACCACCGGCCTGGACGGCACCCGGGATGAGATTGTGAGCTTTGGCTGGGTTGCCATCGACCAGGGACGGATCAGGCTCGCCACGGCGACCCATCTGCTGGTGGCGTCGGCCGCGCCGCTTAAACAAAGCGCCACGATACACGGCGTGCGGGACATGGATCGGCGAGACGGCGTTTCCCTGGCTGACGCCCTCGACCGGTGTCTTGAGGCGCTGGCCGGGCGCACGCTGCTGGTGCACTACGCGGGTCTCGACGTGACGATGCTCGACCGGGCCTGCCGGGACTACTACGGCGCGCCGCTGCTGATGCCGGTGTTCGACACGCTGGACATCGCTCGTCGCCGGGCCCGCGATACCGAGCAGCAGCTGGCGCCGGACAGTCTGCGCCTGGCAAGCCTGCGGCGCAGCCACGGGTTGCCGCAGGTGAGCGCACACAACGCCCTCGCGGACGCCCTCGCCACGGCGGAGCTGTACCTCGCCATGGTGCCGGAGGCCCAGGACTAAAAAGGGGTCAGGTTAACTTTCCGTCGGAAAGTTAACCTGACCCCTTTTTAAGAGCTGGCGCTAATGGTGATGGGTTGGCCCGGCCGCAGCCTTTCGGCGCCGCGCACCACCAGCTGATCTCCCGGCGAGATGTCGCCGAGCACCTCGACGCGGTCCTCGAGGCCAATGCCGGTGGTGACGTCGACCCGCTCCGCCTGGCTGTCGGCGGAGACCCGGTAGACAAACACTTCACTGCCGCGGAGCACCAGCGCGTCCCGCGGGATGCTCACCAGCCGCCGCACTTCGCTGGTGGGTAAAGATACGCGCACCGCGCTGCCGATCACCCATTCGCTGCCTGTGAGCGCTACGCGGATCTCGATCATGCGGGACCGCTCATCACCCACGGGAATCACGGTGCGCACGCTGTTGTCCGCCTGGCTGAAATCGTCCCGCACCGCGACCGTGTCGCCGTCGGTGACAAAGCGGGCCGAACTCACCGGCGCCTGCACGCGAACCTCTTTATCGGCCGTATCCACCAGCCGCACCACGGCGGCGCCGGGACTTAAGAACTCACCGGGTTGCACCAGCCGCTCCACCACCGTGCCGGGGAAGGGGGCGCGTACGCTGCTGCGCTCCAGATTCACCTGGATCTGTTCGCCGGCGATGCGCGCGGCCCGCAGCTCCTGCGTCACCACCTCGGCCTGGGACTGGGCCTCGTCGAGCTGCGTGGCGGCTGCATTGTTAGTGTCGGCCAGCTGATTCAGCCGGGTGACCTGATTGCGTTGAAACTTCAGCTGCGCTTCCAGCCGTTTGACCGTTGCGTCGTTATCCTGCAGCTGCAGCTCTATGGTGCGCCGATCCAGACGGGCCAGCTCGCCGCCGGCGTCGACCCGCGTTCCGACCTCCGCCACCCAGGTGGCGCGGCCTGTCACTTCGGCCGCGATGCGCGCATCGTTGCGGCTGACCACGGTGCCGGGCAGCCAGCGGGAGGCGGCTACCTCTTCGCTGCGGGCTTCGCCCACTTCCACCTGGGCCGGCGGCGGACCACCCTGGGCGCCCAGGGGACCGGCCCGCGCCAGCCAAGACGCGGCCATGAGAGAGCGGTAGGTTCGATTCATGCCACAGACTCCAGCGGCTGGGTTTCCGTCGGCCGCGGTTGGGATTCGGCGGGCCGCGGGCGGGCCCAGAGCCCCAGCCCCCGCCGCAAAAACAAGGGTAAAAACAAGCGGGTGGTGAAGGCCCC
>JBCCVP010000186.1:0-9318 GCA_039195135.1 Pseudomonadota bacterium
TCGCCCTGCCACGGGGAGACGGCCCGGGTGCTGCCGGTGCGGTCATCGAGCATGGGGTAGATCAGCCACTGAAAGGCGATCTTCGGTCCGGCGCGATCGCGGGCGGCCAGGGCCAGCATCGCGGCATGGCCGCCACCGGCGCTCTCGCCGCCGACGGCAATGCGGCCGGGGTCGATGCCCAGCTCATCGGCGGATTCCATCAACCACTTTAAGGCCGCGTAGTTGTCTTCCAGCGCGCCGGGGTGCCGCGTCTCCGGTGCCAGGCGATACTCTACCGACACGATCAGGCACCCTACCTCTGCCGCGAGGGTCTGCAGCCGGGGCGCGCTGCTGAGGGCGGTCCCCAGCACATAGCCACCACCGTGGATATGGAGCAGCGCGGGCTTGTCTCGGCGCCGGGGATCGGGATCCACCAGCACGACCGCAAGCTCGGGGTGATCCGCCGGCCCGGGAATCACCCGTTCACTCACCGCCGGGGCCGGCGGCGGCTGCAGCGGATCGGCAGGCGTGTCCCGGAGCGCAGCGAGGTTCTCGTCGGAAAAACCCAACGGCTCCCACGCTTCCAGTACGTCGCGAAGGTCCGGTGAAACCAGATGCCAGGACCGACCGTCCCGGGCCGGATAGGCTTCCGCGGGTCCCATACGGGAAGATCCCTGGACATTTTTTTCTTCTGCCATAGCCGCGTGCTTTTGTCGTGAGCGTGGAAGTCGTCGCAGTTTAGCCCAGCCAGAATGGCGATCGGAGTGGCTGCGGTGGTAACGTTGCGCCATGCCCCCTTCCCTCCGCGCTCTTCTCGCCATGACGTTGCCCGCGCTGACGGTCAGCCATCTTGCCGCAGCGCCCTTTGATGTCGCCCGGCTGGGTGACCAGCCGGTTGTGATGACCCGCGGGTTTGAGTCCGTCAGCTACGGCCAGCTGCATTTTCGCCACGCACGGCCGGCGTCGGGAAAGATCACGGGTAGACCGGTGCTGTGTCTGCATCAGACGCCCAACTCTTCGCAGGTTTTTATCGAATTTATGGCCGAGCTGGCCCAGGACCGGGAGGTTTATGCCTTGGACACGCCAGGCCTAGGCGAGTCCGATCTGCCGGCGCAAGCCCCGGAAATTGCCGACTATGCCGGGGCGGTGAGCGAGTTTCTGACCGCCCGGCGGCTGCCCCGGGTAGACGTGGTCGGCTATCACACCGGCGCGTCGATTGCCGCGGAGCTCTCGCGCCACGAGCCAGAGCAGGTGCATCGCCTGGTGCTGGTGGGCCTGGCGCTGCTGAATGACGAAGAGCGGCAGGCTTTTTTTGACCAGCCGTGGCCTCGCCCCCAGGCGGCGGACGGCAGCCATCTCAAGGAGGAGTGGCAGCGCTCCCAGAGCTGGCGCGGCGCCGGCCAGAGCGATGCGTCGGTCACCCGGACGTTTCTGCAGAAGATCAATGCCGGTAACACAGGCTGGTGGGGTGCCCGGGCCGTGATGCGGCACAATCTTGGAAAGACGCTTACGCAAACGAAAGTGCCCTTTGCGGTGCTCAACCCCAACGACGATCTGCACAACGTCACGCCACGGGTGCGCGACCTGCGCCCGGACGTTGCCGTGGTGCCGATTGCGGGCTACGGATTTGGCTTGTTTGAAGTGATCCCCGGCCCGCTCGCCGCGTTCAGCCGAAACTACTTTGATGAGGGTGCCGTGGCGCCCGGTGTGCTTCATGAAGGAGAGAATGATGACCCTTAAGCGGTTACACATCGCGGTGCCGCTGACGATGCTCCTGCTGGCCCTGGCGGCAGCGGCAGAGGATGCGGCAGCACCGGAACGCCTGGCGCCCATCTACCGTCACACGATCCTGGTTTCCGACCTTGACCGCGCGCTGACCCTCTATCGGGACGTGCTTGGCATGAAGGTCAGCCGCATCAGCGAGTCCAGCCCCGACTCCTATGCCTCGGTGTTTTTCAACCTTCCACCAGGCGCGCAGAAGCGGTTTGCTTACCTGGATGGCGCCGGCGACCATGCGCGGGTACTTGGCATTGGTGAGGTGCCCGGTGTCACCTTTGCGGCGCCGGCCGGGCACCGATCTTCCGCCTTTGTGCAGACCGTTGCGGACATCGAGGCGGTGATGGCCGGCGTTGAAGCGCTGGGTCTCGAACTGCTGCCACCCAAAGAGTTTGTGAGCCGGGAATCGGGCACTGTCGGCATTGAAACCGGCACCGTTGATTTCGACGGGCACCTCGTCATGTTCTACGGTCTGAAAAAGACCGGCAACGCGCCCTGACTGTCTCTAAGGATCACCCAAGCTGATGTCTACTATCGTCGACCGTCGAGATCTCGATTTTCACCTCTACGAGGTACTGAAAGCCCAGCAGTTATTCCAGCAAGCGCCCTTTGCGGCCTTCGACCGAGACACGGTGGAGGGCATGTTCGACGGAGCCCAGGCCCTGGCCGAGGAGGTATTCCTCCCCATCGCCGGCACCCTGGATCGGCAGGAACCCGAGTTTCAGGACGGCCGGGCGGTGATGATCCCGGAGGCCGGCGCCGCCCTGGATGCATTTGCAGAAGCCGGGTTTTTCAAAGCCGGCTTTCCGGAAGACCTGGGCGGGCTCCAGGTACCCTACGTGTTTCAGCTCGCTATGAACGGGATGTTTGCGGCGGCCAACAACTCCCTGTTTGGATTTCCGATGCTGACGGTGGGTGCGGCCAACATGCTCAACGCCTTCGGCAGCGAGGCGCAGAAGGCGCGGTTTCTGCCGCCTATGCTGGACGGTCGCTGGTTCGGCACCATGTGCCTGTCGGAAACGCAGGCCGGCTCGTCCCTGGCGGACATTCGTACGCTGGCGACGCCGCGGGACGACGGCAGCTTCAGCATCACCGGTACGAAGATGTGGATCTCCGGCGGCGAGCAGGACATCTCCGAAAACATCGTGCACATGGTGCTTGCCAAGACGCCGGACGCACCGCCCGGAGTGCGGGGCATTTCCATGTTTATCGTGCCTAAGTACCGGGTGCATGAGGACGGCACGGCGGGGGAACCCAACCACATCGCCCTGGCCGGCCTGAATCATAAAATGGGGCAGCGGGGTCTGCCGAACACGGTGCTTAACTTTGGCGAGGGGGGCGAGACAATCGGCCACCTGGTGGGCGATCTGCATCACGGCCTGGCCTACATGTTTCACATGATGAACGAGGCCCGGATTCTGGTTGGTCAGGGCGCCGTCATGCTTGGGCTCACGGGCTATCTGCATTCCCTCGCCTATGCCAAGGAACGTCCCCAGGGCCGGGCGCCGGGCAATCGAGATCCCGAGTCCCCCCAGATTCCGATCATTGAGCACGCCGACGTACGCCGTATGCTCCTGTCGCAGAAGGCCAACGTTGAGGGGGCTCTCAGCCTGATTCTGTTCTGCGGCCAGCTGGTGGATGAAATCCGGCTGGAGAAAGACTCACCAGGCGGGCAGCAGAAGGCCCTGCTCCTTGACGTGCTCACCCCGATTGCCAAGTCCTGGCCGTCGGAGTTTTGCCTCGAAGCCAACAAGCTGGCGATCCAGGTGCTGGGGGGCTACGGCTACACCCGGGACTACCCGCTGGAGCGCTTTTATCGGGACAACCGACTCAACGCCATTCACGAGGGTGCCTACGGCATCCAGGCTATCGATCTGCTGAACCGCAAGGTTTCGATGCATGGCGGCGCGGGATTTGCCGCGCTGCTGGCAGCCGTTGGAGAGACCCGCGACCAGGCCCGGGCGAAACTGCCCGGGGAGGCTGAGCAGCTCGCGACGGCGCTAGCCCTGCTTGAGCAAACCACTGCCACGGTACTGGCCTGCGAGGATGTGGAGCAGCGCCTGGCGAACGCGACGCTTTATCTGGATGCCGCCGGTCACATCGTGATCGCGTGGATGTGGCTCCGGCAGGGGCTGGCGGCCCGGGCGCGACATGAGGCCGACGGACCGGACCAGCATTTTTATGCGGGCAAGCTGGCGGCGATGGAATTTTTCTTCCGCTATGAACTGCCCAAAGCTGAAACCCAGCTGCGGATGGTCGCGGCGCTGGACCGGTCATTCCTGCACATCGATCCCGCTGCCTTTGCTGTCACCGGCTAGCAACCGGGACCGCTACACGATCGTGTCGGGTCCGTCGATCACCTTCACGAGCCGCTTTCCCCGATTGGTGCCGGTGTAAAGGCCAATCAGCGCGTCGGGCATCGCGTCAAAGCCTTCGCTGATGTCCACCAGCGCCCGCAGCTGCCCGCCACGAATCCACTCGGCGATGTCCTTTTCCGCCTGCTCGAATTCATCCGCGTGGTTGTAGACAAAAAAACCGCACATGTCGGCATCCCCGCTGCGCAGGTTCGTGTAGTTGCGCGGACCCGTGCGCTCCGTCTGCCCGTACTCGGAGATGGATCCGCAGAGCACCACCCGCGCCCGGGGAGCGAGGTGATCCAGGGCGGCCTCTAAGATGGCGCCGCCCACGTTGTCAAAGTACACATCCATCCCCTGGGGAAACAGCTCTCCGACCCGTTCGGCCACCAGCTCGGTGCGGTAGTTGATCATCGCGTCGGCGCCCAGGCCGGCCACGAGGTCACATTTCTCCTCGGTGCCGGCGATGCCGACGACCGGGCCGCAGCCAAGCGCCTTGGCAATCTGAACCACAAGCGAACCCACGCCCCCAGCAGCGCCGGATACCAGCACCGAGTCACCAGCCCGCGGCTGCCCCCGGGACACAAAACCGCAGTAGGCCGAGTAGCCGGTCATGCCGAGCGCCGACAGGCCGTAGTAGGCAGGGAGACCCAGACGGCGCATTCTGATGAACTTCTCGCCGGCGGTGACCGAGGTGATCTTGTAGGTTTGCCACCCGATCTGTCCGTGCACAAAGTCGCCGACGGCAAAGTCCGGGTGTTTTGACTCGATCACCTCCGCCACGCCCCGGCCGTGAATGACGTCACCGATCTGCAAATGGGACTCGGTGGAGAAGCCGCCCCCCTCCCTCATCATGTACATGCGCATCACCGGCGCCACGTTGAGATAGTGGGCGCGCAGCAGAAGCTGGCCGTCGCCGACCGGGCCAACCTCCGTTTCCCGATAGCCAAAATGCGCCTTTTCGAGGTCCGTCTCCGGATGGCGCGCCACGGTCCATTGCCGGTTGATTCGCTGAGTCATGGGTTACCCGATCTGTAGGTGAAGGTTGCCGTGGGCTATGCTGGGATCACCACCCGCCGGCGCCGAGGACGAAAGCTTGGATCACCACATTTTAAAGCGCACCACCTTTATTGTCGCCAACGCCAAAGCTTCCGCGGCGTTTTACCAGTCCGTCTTCGGTTGGACGATTTGGTACGACAATATTGTCAAAGCCGACTTTCGTTTTCCGCCCTCCGGCGCGCCCGACGGGGCGGAGGTGCATCTGGTTATCCTGGAGGTGGCGGACCCAAAAATTGGCAAGCTCGGCCTGCTGCAGTACCTCGACCCGCCGTTTGACACGGGCGTTGCCCGGGATCGCAGCAAGGTGCGCATGGGGGAAGCAATTTTAGTAGTGGAAACGCCCGATGTGGACGGCGTGCACGACCGAGCCCTCGCCGCCGGAGCCCGGGTGGTGACGGCACCGGTAGACTGGGAGGTTCCAAGCCCCGATGGGAAGTCCGTGATCCATCTGCGCACCGTCTCGCTATTTGACCCCAACGGGATCTATCTCGAGGTCAGCTCACATCCCTAGCGTCTTGAGGGCCAGCTTCCACCACCTGGAGCAGCATGCCGTTGGGCGCCCGCAGCAGCGCACTGGACGGGTAGGCAGAGTCCGGAGTCGCTGAGTGTCGGGCCAGCGTCGCGCCGTAGGGGGCGGCCCGCTCACAGATGCCGGCGAGGTCGTCCGTCTGCACCACCACCCCGAGCAATCCGCGAACTGGCAGGGTCACCGGTTCAATCAGTTTGTCTCCGGGCCGATGCAGCCCGTAGTCAATCATGCCGATGTAGGGCGTGGTCAGCCGGCCGCCGATGTTTCGGGCCCGGATATGCACCGGCTCGCTGGCTCCGATCATGGCGCCGAAGTTTGAGTCCGCCACCTCATAGCGGTAGATCACGTCAAACCCGAACACTTCCATGAAATAGGCCTCCGACGCGGCCAGCTCGGTGGTGGGCCCGGAGATGCTCTGGGGTTCGGAGATCAGGCGGCCCAGGTCCGAAGAAAAACGCGCCTGCATCGCCGGCGGGGGATCAATAAACGCGCAGACCATCTCATCGAGCACCCAGGCGTGGGCTTCTCTTACCGGCCCTTCCGGTGAATCGTAGCAGGCAATTTCGTCGGTGATTTTCAATCCAAAGGCCTGCGCACGGTCTAGGGCTGCCTCCAGATCGCTGGTAAAAAAGTCCATCACCTTCGCGGCTCCCGGCACCAGTCCCCGAGTGTGGTGGCGAATGGTTTGCGCTGGCGTAGGATGAAACTCAAGGACCTGCACGCCGTAGCCAGACCCGGGCGTGCGCAGCACACAGCTTTGCACCTCACCGGCCACGCCCCAGATTGCCTCTGCCTCGGAAGTCGTCAGGCGCTCACTGGTCACCACCTCCAGGTCGAATACCTGGCGAAACATGGCCACGTGGTAGTCCAGGTCGGAGCTGGATACCAGGGGCCCGACGATGTCGTGCATAGAAGCCTAGTTCGCCGCGCGCACGCCGGTGCTTTTTTCCGGGCTGGCACCCTGGCGCAGGTAAAACTCAAACGCCTCTTCCCGGCGCCCGGTGAGGTACGGCACCAGGTAAAGGGCCGCCATGCCTTCCAGGTAGCGTGCGTGGGCGATCGGGCCCACGTCCACGGTTTCAAATCCAAGCTGCTGCGCAACCGCCGCGACCTTTGCCTTGGCTTTCGCATCGTTGCCCGCCAGCGGTACGGTGACAGCTCCGCCAGCCGCGGCGGGCGCCGCCATCACGTGAAACCCCACGGTGTTGAACGCCTTCACCACGTGGCAGTCGGGCAGCGCCGCCTGCAGCGCCTCACCGGCCGACGTGTCCGGCGCCATGGCCATCAGTCCGCCTTCCGCCGGCACCAGCGCATTGCTGATATCGATGATGACTTTGCCCTTGAGCCCGCTGAGCGCCTCGATGACGGAGTCCACCGCCCGGTAGGGCGTCGCTATCACCACCAGGTCCGCAGCCTCCGCCGCCTCCCGGCTGGTTGCCGCAGACGCGCCGGCGCCCGTTTTTTCCACCAGCGCCACGACGTCGTCCCGGCCGGGTTCCCGGGACCCGTAAATCACGGTCATGCCCAGCTCAGCAAAGCGAGGCCCCAGAGCGCCTCCCACACGACCGGTACCCAGAACTGCTATCACGGTTTCCTCCTCGGCCCACGCGGGCGCGGTTGAAAAGACTGTCGCGGCGGACCCCAGCAGCAGCCAGTACGCTGCCGCCGCCGCTGCAGAGATTGATCTCAGGTTGATCATTCCGCCTCCTCCTCAGACACGGTCTCAAAAAATTCCAGCCAAACCCCATCCGGACCCCGCAGGCCCAGCAGGTGGACCGGGCCATAGGGCGGCAGATCAAGGCGGCGCGCCGGGAAGGCCACAGACAGATTCTTCTCCGCCACCCGCCGGGTGAACGCGGCCATGTCGGCCACCGGGAATCGGAGCAGGACAATGCCAAGGTTGGGCGGCTGGGCGAGCGCTGACCAGTCCGCACCCTCCGCGCCCTCAAACTTAAGGAGCTCCACCGAACCTTCGTTCACCCCGTCGGGATGCAGAATGGCTACGGTGCGAGGAATCTCGGTGGCGAGGTTATGAGGCAGGCCCAGCACATTGGGTCCGGCGCTCTGACTGGCGCCGTGATGCTCAAGGTAAGGTTTGAACCCCAGCCCGTCCTCATAGAAGGCCCGCGCCTCCGTCATATCGGAGACAATCTGCGTGGCGTTGAAGATGCGGCTGATCTGGGTGAGCTGAGGCCAGCCTTCAAGCGCGGGTTTGACCCGCTCAATCAGCGCCAGCACCACGCCGTCAGGCCCCCGTGTCAGCCACTCCTTCACCACAAACGGGCCGAAGCTGAACTCCACGGGATCGCTGTAGCCCTGCCAGCCGCGGGCCTGAAACTGCTGCGACTTCTGCGCCATGCTGAGCACCCGGGCGTTCACGTCGAACCAGCCGCCGGTGTCCCAGGACTGGGCGTTGGACCGGATGATCTGCTGCTCCACGCCGGAAAACTCCACGAGGCGGATGTAGCCGCGCCTCGTGCCCGGGTTTTTCATCACCAGCTGCCGGGCGGAGGCCGTCTCCGGCAGTCCCCAGGCCGCCAGCTGCTCGTCGCTCACCGCGCTCTGGTGAAGCTCCTCCCAGCCGCCAAAATTTGCCAGGAAGTTTCGATACCAGGTGATGGAGCTGACGCTGAAGACCGCCTCCTGGTAGCCACCGGTGACGGAGGAGGCAGCACCGTGAGCCGTTGGCGCCGTGAGGGCGATCAGAAACAGAAAAAGCCACGTCTTTGTCATCAGAAAATCCGGGAAGCCACGTTTGCACGCCGGGCGCGGCGAATGTCTTAATGATATAACAAAATAACGTTCTTCAGCCCCGAGGACCCCATGACCACAAGCCCCCTGCCCCCGGTTCGACGTACGTTTGTCGACGGCCCCTTCGGTCAGGTGCATTGCCGCCAGGCCCGCCCCGCAGTGATGTCCGGCACCCCCGTAGTCTGTCTCCACATGAGTCCCAAGTCAGGCCGGCTGTTTGCCGAGGTGATGCCCTACCTGGCGCAAAAACGCGTGGTGCTGGCGCCGGACTATCCCGGCCACGGCGAATCGGACCTGCCGCCGGCGGAACCCCACGTGACGGTGGAAGACTTTGCCACCTCGACCTGGGCTGTGATCGACCAGCTGGCCTCAGGACCGGTACATCTGATTGGCCATCACACCGGCGCCATGGTGGCCGCCGAGGCCGCGGCGCGGCGGCCGGAGCAGGTTGTCAGCATGGTGCATATCGGCGCGCCGGTTTTCACCGCCGAGGAACAGGCAGCGCTGGATCATGCCTATGCGCCCATTCCCATCGACGAAGCCGGGAGTCGTTTTCAGATCATGTGGGAACGGGTGCTGAAGCACCGCGGACCGGGCATGACGCTTGAGATGGCCGCCACGTCATTTGGGGAAAACCTGCGCGCGGGCGACCACTACGAATGGGGCCATCGCGCCGCGTTTGCCTACGCCCCCACCTACAACCAGCGGCTGGCGGAGCTGCCCCACCCCATTTTTGTGATGAATCCGGCCGATGATTGTTTCGAACAGTCCCGCCGGGCGGATGAGCTGCTGCGAGCAGGCACCCGCAAAGACTATCCCGACTGGGGCCACGGCTTTCTAAGCGCCTACCCGGAAGCCGCCGCCCACGAA
>JBCCVP010000187.1:0-9154 GCA_039195135.1 Pseudomonadota bacterium
CCCAGGTAACAACAAAAGGAAACCGCGCGTGAACCTGCTGCAGATCCGGGTCGGTCTTGTACTGGGCGTGGCGCTGGCGGTAGTCCTCAAGGCTCACGGTCTCGTGGCCGGGCAGCGACTCCCGCCGCAGTGCCTCAGCATCCTCGGACGCATACCCGGAGCGCGGGTACTCATACAGGTAATCGCCCAGGTGCAGCACGATGTCTACATCATCGCGCCCGGCAAGGTCCTGGTAGGCATTGAAATAGCCGGCCGGATAATTCGAACAGGAGCAGGCAGCGATGGTGAACCGGCTGACTGGCCCGGTGGGGAGCGTCCGGGTGCGTCCCGTGGCGGAAACAGCGCCGAGGGCCGAGAACCGATAGAAATAGGACGAGGCCGGCGGGAGACCGGTAACGTCTACCTTGACCGTGAAGTCGCGATCCGCGCTGGTGATGATGGCTCCCGCGCGATCAACCTGGGCAAACTCCGGGTCCGGGGAGAGCTCCCAGGTCACTTCGGTCGGTTCGGCAAAGCGCGGCGTCACTCGCGTCCACAGCACCATCGCGTCCTGGGTTGGGTCGCCGCTGGCGACGCCGTGGACAAAACTTGCCGCCGGACTGGCAACGGCACCCATGGCGGCAGCTGCCGACAGGCCAGGCAGCACGCGGGTCAGAACGTCCCGCCGGGAAATCGATCGCATGGTAGCTAAAAGCGCTGGTTGGAAAGCGGTTGCCGATTGTGCCGGAAATCTCGCCCCCAAAGCTAATGCCCGCCGCCGGCACTACCGGCGCGGAGGCTCAACAAACGGCGCAAGGGGCTCGCTGACCGTGCGCCAGTTTTCGCCGTAGAGTTTGCGAAAGGTCGCCGGCCGGGCGACCGAACCCTTCGCCGTGCCGCCTTCCCAGAGGTCGTATTTAGGGTCGGCATATTCGGCGAAAAAGGCCGTGAGCCTATTGTCCAGCTCGGCCACCGATCGAGCGTCGTTTCCTCAAGCCCAAGCGGCGAGTGCCGCGAGCACCTGTCCTACCGCGCCCGCCAGGCGCCGTGGCAGCGGCCAGGCAGGTTGGCGCCAGGATCAAAATCAGCCAAGGCAGAAACCTATGCGGATAAGGTGCAGCTGCGGGCAAAAGGCCAGAGTCTCCAGGGTGCCGAAGTCACGAATCGCCAGCATAGCCAACCCCCGGTGCCCTGTTCTAGGGAGCCGTGAGTCTGCTGCACCCGGCATCGGCAGAATCTTCGCAGGCGCTGATGATCTCCCTGGTCTGGCGGATCACGGCGAGGTCGTCTTCCCGACTGATGTGCGGCTCTGCGGCGGTAATCAGCTGGGCAGCTTCGGCAAAGCGGGCCTGGCGCGCACGGCACAGGGCCAGATAGATGCGCGAGCCGTTGACCCGGCGCTCCGTGTCATCCAGCGCCGCCTCGCGGATCAAGAGGGCCGCGGAAAAGAGCTGGCATGCTTCTTCGTGTTTGTCCCGCCGCAGCAGCACCTGGGCCATCGCGTGCTTCGCCCCGGCGGTTACCAGGTGCTGGGGACCGTAGGTGTTGGCCATCACCCGATGCGTTTCCCGCCAGTAAGACTCTGCCTCGGCCCATTTGCCTTCGTCTTCCGCCACCCGGGCCAGAAACCCCAGGGTGAAGGACATGCGGGGATGATCATCGGTGTAGATTGACCGCTCCCGCTCCAGCACCGTCAGCAGCAGGGTCCGGGCGCGGGCGTAGTTATCCAGGCTTTGTTCCACCACGGCCAGATTGCGCAGCGTGTCGAGCGTTGCCGGATGGGAGGCGCCCAGTTTGGGCTCCTGGATCCTGAGGGCCTTTTCGTAAAAGGGCGCCGCTTCCTCCGCCCGGCCCTGACGATGCAGCACGATGCCATAATCGCCGCGAGACATGGCCAGCGTCAGGTGGTCCTCCGGCAGCAGCGATTCGTTCAGTTCCAGCGCGCGTCGGTAATACTCGCTGGACTGCTCCGACTTGCCGTATTCACCGAACGTGTCGCCGAGCGATGAATAGGTCTGGGCAACGCTGGGGTGCCGCTCACCGAACGCCGAGCTTCGAAGCGCCAGCACTTCGTCCAGCAGCTCAAGCGCTTCCTCAAACCGGCCGGCGCCGCGCAGTGCGGCGGCCCGGGCTTCGAGGAATCCGGCCTGCGCGACGGGTTCGGGGCTGGCCGCTGCGCGGAGGAGGGCGGCCTGATCAAGCTGCGCCAGCGCGGCTTCAAAGTCGCCCAGCGTTGTGTAGATGCGCCCGAGGTTTTCCAGCAGATCCGCTTTCAACGGCGCCTGATCGTCGAGGCGGCCAGCCAGCTGATCTGCTCCCCGATCCACCATCTGGCGAATCGACAGCGGTTGGCCCTGGGTGGCGCCCGGCGACGCGTACTCAAACAGGTCCATCACGAACTGCGCCATCTCCGCGGCCTTCGCCGCCTCCAGCTGCGCCGCGTCCCGCTCGCGCTCAATCTCATAGGCCTGCCAGGTCATGCTCCCACCCCAGCCCACCAGCAGCAGAAATACCAGCGCGGCGGTAGCCACCGCCCAGCGGTGCCGAACCACAAACTTGCCCGCCCGATAGAGGCGCCGGCCGGCGCGGGCCGTTACCGGCAGGCCGCGCAGAAGGTGATCCAGGTCCCGGGAGAAGTCTTCGACGGAGGAATAGCGCTGCGCGGGATCTTTCTCGAGCGCCTTGAGGATGATGGCGTCGAGGTCCGGCGACAGTTCGAGCTGATGCTGCCGGGCAATGCGGTTGGGCCGGGGCGGCGGATCCTCCACCACGCGCCGCTGATATTCCAGCGGCGAGGCGTCTTCGCTGCTGAACGGTCGTTCACCGGTGAGCAGCTCAAACAGCAGCAGCCCGAGCTGATAGATATCCGATTCGCGGCTCACCGGTCGCCCCTGGATCTGCTCCGGACTTGCGTATTGGGGGGTCAGAACCCGCGCCTCGGTCAGTGTTTCTTCAGCGGCGTGCGCGTCGATCTGCTTGGCGATGCCAAAGTCGAGCAGTCGCGCGGTGCCGTCCTGCTCCACCAGGATATTGCCCGGCTTGATGTCGCGGTGGATCACGCCCAGCCGGTGGGCCGCCGCGACCGCGCCCATCACATCGCGCACCAGCCGGATCCGCTGCGTCGTATTCAGCTTGCTGTGGTCGCAGTAATCGTCAATCCGCGTTCCCGGAATGTACTCCATGGCAAGCCAGGGCCGGCCGTCGTCGGTAATCCCGCCGTCCAGCAGACGAGCGACGTGGGGGTGGGTGACCTGCGCCAGGATCTGCCGCTCCTGCTGAAACCGCTGCAGCAGATCGCCGCGCAGCAGGCCGGGCCACATGATCTTGATCGCCACCTGCTGCTCAAACGCGCCGTCGGCCCGGGCGGCGAGAAACACCTGCGCCATGCCGCCGCGGCCCACCTCATGCTTGAGTCGATACGGGCCAACGGTGGCCGGCTGCGCCGGATCGGGGCTGGTCAGCTCGTCGATCAGATCAGCGCCAAGCTCTCCGGAAAAGGCGCCGCCGCGACAAAGGAGCGTCGATTTCTCATCCGCGCCCGCAAGGAGCTGCCGGAGTTGACTGCGCACGGAGGGGTCCGCCACGCCATCGACAAACCGGGCGCGCTCTTCCAGCGGAAGGGTCAGCGCCTCCTCCAGCAGCGGGTTGAGCGTTTGCCAGTCGTCGAGTATGCCGGACATGTTTCAGGTCGGAATCAGGAGCTCTTTCTTGCTATCGGATTCTGCCACGCAATCCGCCACCGGCCTCAGCCGGCGTCCTGGTTGACGCTCGCACGAAGCCAGGCCTTGGCACGCATCCAGTCCCGCTCAACGGTCCGCAGCGAGACGTCCAGGACGTCCGCCGTCTCCTGAAAGCTGTAGCCGCCAAACACCCGGCACTCCAGCAGCTGCACCAGGCGCGGGTCCTTTTCCTGCATGCTGGTTAAGGCCCGGTCGACCCGAAGCCAGAATTCGCTGAGATCGGGGGTGCCGACCAGGTCCTCGTCCAGCGGCAGGGGGGCTTCTCCGGCGCCCCGTTTGGCGGCGCGGCGGGCCCGCAGCCGATCCACCAGCAGGTTGCGCATCGCGCGCGCGGCGATGGCGTAGAAATGGGAACGGTTGTTGGCCGCCAGCGGATCCTGCGAGGCGATTTTCAGATACAGCTCGTTGACCAGGCCGGTGGTGTTCAGCGCATCCCCGCCCACGCCCCGAAGCTGACGGCTGGCAATTTTTTTAAGCTCGCCATACACCAGCGGCATCAGCTCCCCGAGGGCCGCTGTTTCGCCGTCGCCGTAGCGAGAAAGCAGTGCTGTGATGTCCGCGGCCGGCTCCGCCATAGCGGCGATCCTACCATCCGCAGATTTCCCCGACATGTCTGCGCCGTCGCTGCGCCGCGCTCCGGGCGCCAGGTCTGGGAATCAGGTCTTCCGCCAGACCGTGGTAGTACCGCTGTCGGCGTCGACCCGCACCCAGTCACCGTCCTGGATTACCGCAAGCGGGTCCTGGTCAAGTTCGGTCATGGCCGGGACTCGCATCACAACCGCTCCCAGCGCCATTTTGGTGGTGAGTTCGTTAAAAATAACCGCCACCGGGGCGGCCCCGGCCAGGCGGGCCGTCTGGAAGTTGCTGGCCCAGCCGGAGGAGCCTTTGGCGCCTCGAAAGACCAGTACCTTGCCGGCAAACGACTCGCCGACCCGCTCGTGGCGGCGCTCGGTAATGGTGCCAGTCATCGGGTCAATGCCGCCAAAGCCCGAGATGGTGTGGGCGGTGACAAACGCCTCCCCTTCGGCCACGCCGTCCACCACGCCGCGGCCCCGCAGGACCAGCACCGGCTCGCGCCCGTAACCCTCCGGCGGCGTGCCTGAGTCATCGCTCATAGCGTTCCGGACCAGCGGCCGTCTACGGCGGCATTGACGCAGTCTTCCACGGACCCAAACCAGGTGTCGAAGCCCAGCGTGGCGGGCAGATAGTGAGCCTGTTTGCAGGAGTCGGTGGCGGCCACGCGAACTCCCTCGGGATGTACCCGGCTGAGGGCGGGGCAGCTATCGGACATCAGATAGCCGCCAGCTTTCTCAATAATTTTCGTATAGCCCATGCGGTCGGCGTGCATCTTTAGCGCCTTCGGCGTGAACATCCACAGCTCGGTGTTGGCCGACACCTTCCGGTCTTCAAGCAATCCCGCCACAATCCGCACCTGCTCGATGGACGCGTGCGGGCAACCGAGCATGATGAAGTCCACCTTCGGGTCCATGGCGGAGTTCAGATTTTCGTAGGCTTTGAGCATTTCCTCGCGGCCGAAGCGAAAGCGCTCGGCGGGCTTTTTGTTGCCCAGCGCGGCTTCCAGCGTGGGTGCTTCCGGTGTTCTGCCCACCAGGTGATACATCTCCACACCGCCGGAGGTGGCGGCGGCGGCACCAAAGTGTTTGGCCTTGCGCAGGCTTGGGTGTGAGGTGAGTCCGTTGACCACCGGCGAATGCTCCTGCACCACCTCGCCGATGTGATACCCCATCAGGCCCCACTCCATCATCGAGTTCACTTCGCACTCAACTTCAAACAGATGTGTGCCGTGACGGTTCTCCGGGATATGCAGGCCCCAGTAGGGAATCCGCGCTGTGAGCATGGCAGACGCGGTGCTCTGGGCCCCCTCCACGTTGCCCCGGGCCCCCAGGATGGAGTTGGCATAGACCAGCGCCGAGGATTCCATCCAGGCAAGGTGCTCACCGAAGGTCGGGAGATTGCCGACCTGGTACGGCGTGCAGGTATTGCAGCGCTGAATACCAATTTCATCGCAGAAGTCGGCGTTTTTCTTGATCAGCTTCTGGGTACGTTCCGACACGCGCTGCTGCGCGTAGTAGTCCGGGTCGCCGGCCTCGATCAACTTGTAGGCCATGGTCTTGACCTTGGGAATTTCCAGCGGCTCATCGCTGTCGAGGTTCATCAACGAAAAGATGGCGGCCATGCTGTCGTTGTCCGACACCACGTTGCGCCGGTTAGGTAAAGAACCCACACTGCCGCCGCATACGTTGTTGGTTTCTACCAGGCGCTCGGCGCCGAGGGCTTTTCCGTAGCGGCACAGCAGCGACATGGCCTGCTGCACCGCGGCGCCTTCAGCGCCGTCCAGCATCGCCTGCTCGTGATCGGTGAGTTGCATGAAAAAAAGACCCGAATGGCAATACAACTTAGCTACTTTACCTGAAAAACTGATGGAAACCAGGGGCCTGATGGGGCAAAATGTAAATACAAATTATGGGCAACCTATCCATTTTCCGGAGGCTGTGTTTTGACGCGACAGTACGACGCCATCATCGTCGGCGGCGGCCATAATGGCCTGACCTGCGGCGCCTATCTGTCCCGGGCTGGCGTAAAAACGCTGGTGCTGGAGCAAAAGCACATCATCGGCGGCGCCGCCGTCACCGAGGAGTTTTACCCCGGATTCCGGGCATCCACCTACTCCTTCATCATGGGGCACCTGCATCCCAAGGTGATTAGCGAGCTTGAGCTTTTCAAATACGGGCTGGACAAGGTGGAGGTGCCGGATGTCATCAATCCCACCTTCGACAACGACTGTATCGTTTTCACCAAAGACCCGGTCAAAAACCAGCAGCAGATTGCGCGCTTTTCCAAAAAAGACGCGGAGGTTTATCCGCAGTTTTTTGAGTACCTGACCGGCGCCATCGATATCCTGCGGCGGCTGCAGCTGGAAACGCCGTTCGACCCGACGCGCCATGATCTGAAGAACCTGATCCACATGGCGAAATTTGCCTGGCGGTTCCGCAACGTGGGCAAAGACCTCTACCGCATCGTCGACGTGCTCTCCATGAGTGCCTACGACTACGTTTCCCAGTGGTTTGAAACCGACATCGTCAAAGCCAAGTTTCTCTACTGGGCCACCATCGGCGGCAACGTTGGACCGTATTCCCCGGGCACCGCGTTTTATCTGGTGGCCCACCTGATCGGTCAGACGGGCATGAGTTTCACCAAAGGCGGCATGGGTTCTATTTCCGAAGCGATTGCCGCCTCCGGCCGCGAGCACGGTATGGAGGTAGAGGTGTCCTCGCCGGTGGACGAGGTGCTGGTGCGCAATAACCGGGCCTATGGCGTGCGCCTTGCCTCCGGCGAGGAGGTGCACGGCAAGATGGTGATCTCCAACGTCAACGTCAAAACCACCTTCGACCGGCTGGTGGACGAGACGCACCTGCCGGCCGACTTTCTGCGTGAAGTCCGCTCCTTCCGGGCCAAAGGCTCCTCGTTCAAGATCCTCTGCGCGGTGGATTCACTGCCCGAATACAGCGGCTTCGACCCGGAGAAAACTGGGACCGAGTACCCCGCTTATGCGCACATTGCGCCCAGCTGCGAATACCTGGAGCGCGCCTTCGATGAGGCGAAATACGGCTGGTATTCTTCCCAGCCGTTTCTGTCACCGATCGTGCCGTCCTACTGGGACGAATCCCTGGCGCCGGCAGGCAAACACGTCGTATCCCTCTACGGCGGCGTGGCGCCTTACGAGCTGAAAAACGCAAGCTGGGACGACGAACGGGAAAACCTGGTGAAAAACGCCTTCGCGGTGATGGACCGCTTTGCGCCGGGCTTTTCGGACAAGGTGATCGGCTACAAGACCTACCTGCCGCCGGACATTGAGGCGGATATCGGCATGCCCGGAGGTAACACACAGCACGGCGATCTGACGCTGGATCAGATGTTTTTTATGCGTCCCGTGCCGGGCTACTCCGACTACCGGTCACCGGTCACCGGACTGTTTCAGTGCGGTGCGTCGACCCATCCGGGCGGGGCCGTCTCGGCCGTGTCCGGCCACAACGCTGCGCGAGAAGTATTGAAGGACTGGCGCAAACTGAAACGCTAAGCGTCAATCGACTCAGAACTTCAGTGAAGTTGTCTGGTTTCGGTGGCTTTGACCGGGAAATGTGCTTACAACCAGCGAAGGTCTATTCGGTGTGCCGGGTCAATTTCCATCGCCGCCGCGGCTGTAGGGCCGATAGCGACTGGCCAGCACCTGGCGTGATCCGGCGTAGGTGATCCGCGTCAGCGTGACGCACTGACCCTGGTACCAGTTGCGCCGCTGCATGCGAATGCAGGGGTCCGTGACGTCTATCTCCAGCAGGCTTGCCAGCCGCCGGTCCACGTGCACCGCCTGCACCACATTCTCGATGTCCTCGAGCACCGACCGCGCTGCGAGATAGTCAAAAACGCTGCGCTTGGAAAAATCCTGATCGAGAAAGTCGGCGTAAATATCGACCACCGCAAAGCGCTCGTCGTGGGCCACCGGCTCGCCGTCCATGGTCTGAAGAACCGCCACGTGAAACACTTCCTGGCCTTCTTCCAGTTCGAGCAGCTGCCGGATTTCCGTCGACGGCATCATGCGTCGCTGCAGCAGCACTTCTGAGGCGGGCTTGCCGCCCTGCTTGACGATCTCGTCCACCACGTCCCGGACCTCCACGAGGGAAAACCGGTGAGTAATGCTGTTGACGAAGGTGCCCGAGCCCTGCGTGCGCCGCAGCAAACCCTCCGACACCAGCTCGCGAATGGCCCGCTGGACGGTGAGCCGGGAGACGGAAAACTGTTTGGAGAGTTTGTGCTCGGACGGAATCTTGTCGTCCGGCTGCAGGGCCCCGGACTGAATCTTCTCCAAAATGGCGCTTTTAATTTGCAGGTATCTGGGCTGGGGCATACGGACCGGGCCGGCTGAATTCGACTGCAATTGTATAGCCAAATTCACGCCGGCGTGGCCGGCCGACGCAAAACTCAAGGCCTATTTGCGTCCGACTACTGCCCGCCGGACGCTGGCCGTTTCAGGCGGCCTGAAACGGGAGCTTGTGGGGCCGGTAGTTCTCCCGGGCATCGTCGGAGATCGGACAGGGCGCCACCGTGGCGCGCATTTCCGTCTGCACGTGACGTTCCACCGCAGGTTTGGCGGTGCCGCCGTTCGGCTCACCCCACAGCACCGACAGCTCGGTGCCCGGCTCGCCCACGCTCTCGTCCACCAGTGCCAGGGAAATCCAGCGGCGGAAATTGGACGTGTAGACCGGATACAGGGAAAAGCCGACGAAGTTGCCGTTCTGATACACCGCGTCGTAGGGGTAGGTGGCGTAGTGGGACGCCGGGAGATCCATGTACTTGAAGCGGTCGCCCTGCTGAAACAGCGACGCAAACACCCGCACCACGTCTTCGCTGTTCCAAAG
>JBCCVP010000188.1:0-9142 GCA_039195135.1 Pseudomonadota bacterium
CGGCGTGGAGATGGTGATGCCGGGTGACAACGTGCAGATGAAGGTGGAGCTGATTGCTCCGATCGCGATGGAGGAAGGTCTCCGGTTCGCGATCCGCGAAGGCGGCCGCACGGTGGGCGCCGGCGTTGTTGCCAAGATTATCGAGTGATCGGTTAGCAAGAGTCGACGATAAAAGGTCAAGACATAGGCGAGTAGCTCAACTGGCAGAGCAGCGGTCTCCAAAACCGCAGGTTGGGGGTTCGAGTCCCTCCTCGCCTGCCATCTTGCAACCCGCGACCAAATTACATGAACGCAAAAGCTGAACAACCCGGGTCCGGTGCGGACCCCGTGAAGTGGCTGGCTGCCCTGGCGATTGTCGCCGCGGGAGGCTACGGCTTCTACGCCCTGGAAGGGCAGGTGCTGACGCCAATCCGCGTTGTCGGCCTGCTTGCGGTGATCGGTGTGGCCCTGTTTGTGGCGGCACTCACCACCAAGGGCCGGGCTTTTCTCGGATTCATGCGCGAGGCCAACATCGAGCGCCAGAAGGTGGTGTGGCCAACCCGTACCGAAACGCTGCAGACCACCATCGCGGTGGTGGTGGTAGTGATTCTGGTGGGCCTGATGATCTGGCTTCTGGACTGGGTCTTTGGAGGCCTTGTCAGTCTGTTGGTGGGGTAAGAATGAGCGACACGGAAAAGCGCTGGTATGTGGTGCACGCCTATTCGGGCTTTGAGCATCAGGTCAAACGGTCCCTGGAGGAGCGCATTGCGCGCGCCGAAATGGAGGACAAGTTTGGCGACATCCTGGTGCCCACCGAAGAGGTGGTGGAGATGCGCGGCGGTCAGAAGCGGCGCAGCGAGCGCAAGTTCTTCCCGGGCTACGTGCTGGTGCAGATGGACCTGGACGACGACAGCTGGCACCTGGTGAAGGACGTGCCCAAAGTGATGGGTTTTATCGGCGGCACGGCGGATCGCCCGGCGCCCATCTCCGACCGCGAGGCAGATCAGATTCTGCAGCGCGTGCAGGAAGGTGTGGACAAGCCGCGGCCGAAGGTGCTGTTCGAGCCCGGCGAGATGGTTCGCGTGGTCGACGGCCCCTTCAACGACTTCAACGGCGTGGTCGAAGAGGTCAACTACGAAAAAAGCCGCCTGCGGGTTGCGGTGCTGATTTTTGGCCGCTCAACGCCGGTGGAACTTGAATTTGCCCAGGTCGAAAAGGGCTGATCCGGCGCCTGCCGCGGGGTCAAATCGACGACAACTAAATTGACGACGGGGAGCCAGTTCACACGTTGAGCGGCGTTTGAACCCGAGGAGCAAAACATGGCTAAGAAAGTTCAGGCTTACATCAAGCTGCAGGTGCCTGCGGGCCAGGCCAACCCCAGTCCGCCGGTTGGTCCGGCGCTGGGTCAGCACGGTGTCAACATCATGGAATTCTGCAAGGCCTTCAACGCCGCCACGCAGAGCATCGAGCCGGGTCTGCCCATTCCGGTGGTGATCACGGTCTATGCTGATCGCAGCTTCACCTACATCACCAAGACGCCGCCGGCGGCCGTGCTGCTGCGCAAAGCGGCTGGCATTCCGAAAGGCAGCGGGGAGCCCAACACCAAGAAGGTGGGCAAGGTCACCCGCGCGCAGCTGGAAGAAATTGCCAAAACCAAAGAGCCGGATCTGACCGCTGCCGATATGGACGCCGCCGTGCGCACTATCGCCGGCAGCGCCCGGAGCATGGGCCTGGAAGTTGAGGGAGTGAACTGATGGCACGCGCTGGTAAGCGACTGCGCGCAATCGCAGAAAAAATTGAGCCGCGCACCTACGAAGTAAACGAGGCGCTGGGCCTGTTGAAAGAAGTATCCAGCGTTAAGTTTCGCGAGTCGGTGGACGTCGCGGTGCGCCTCGGCGTAGACCCCAAGCGCTCGGACCAGCAGGTTCGCGGTTCCACCGTGCTGCCGAAGGGCACCGGCAAAGAGGTGCGCGTTGCTGTGTTTGCGCAGGGCGAAAACGCCGACAAGGCGAAAGAAGCGGGCGCCGACGTGGTGGGTTTCGAAGACCTGGCGGAGCAGATCCAGAAGGGTGATCTGAACTTTGACACCGTGATTGCCACGCCGGACGCCATGCGTGTGGTGGGCAAGCTGGGTCAGATCCTGGGTCCCCGGGGTCTGATGCCCAACCCGAAGGTGGGCACGGTCACGCCGGACGTGGTCACTGCGGTGAACAACGCCAAGGCCGGTCAGGTGCGCTACCGCACGGACAAGGCGGGCATCATCCACTGCACGATCGGCAAGGTGGACTTTGAAGCCGAGGATCTGCAGACCAACCTGAAGGCGCTGCTGGCAGACCTGGTGAAAGCCAAGCCGGCCGCCGCCAAGGGCCAGTACATGCGGAAGGTGGCCCTGTCCACCACCATGGGCCCGGGCATCGTGGTTGATCACTCGGACCTGATCTAAAGACAGATAAACAACAGATTTGAAGGTGCGGACGGGTAACCGTTCGTTCCGTCAAAGACCGCAGGTGGGCATTGCGCCCCCAAATGAGTCACGGATGGACTCGGCCTGCGCAGACGGTGAAACCTTAACCCAAAGCGGTTTGCTGCGGGACGGGCCACCGTAAACAAGTGGAGGTAAGCAATGGCGCTCAGTATTGAGCAAAAGAAAGAGGTAGTTGCCGAAGTTGCAGCCGTGGCTGCTGACGCACTGTCTGCTGTTGCTGCCGAGTACCGTGGCTTGTCCGTGGAGCAGATGACTTCCCTGCGCGCCAAAGCGCGTTCGGAAGGTGTGTATCTGCGCGTGGCCAAGAACACCCTGGTGCGTCGTGCGGTTGAAGGGACCTCGTTTGAATGTATTCAAGAGGAACTGACCGGCCCCCTGCTTTTTGCGTTTTCGCAGGAAGATCCGGGAGCCGCCGCTCGTCTGATCAAGGACTTTGCCAAGGATAACGAGCAGTTGGTGGCGCGTTTTGCGTCCATCGACGGCCAACTCCTTGACAGTGAGGGTCTGGGCACTCTGGCGTCGCTTCCGACGCTGGATCAGGCCCGCGCCCAGCTCCTTGGCCTGATGAAGGCGCCCGCCGAGAAATTGGTGCGGACTCTGGCAGAACCCCCGGCCATGCTGGCACGCGTGCTGGCGGCCTACAAAGACAGCAAAGAAGCAGCCTGAGGCACGCTTCGGTAACCGACTTTGAGTTTATTTAGGAGATTTTGAAAATGGCAGTTTCTCGAGACGAGATCAAAGAAGCGCTGAGCCAGATGCCGGTCATGGACCTGGTGGGCCTGATCAGCGAACTGGAAGAAGAGTGGGGCGTTTCCGCCGCGGCTCCGGTGGCTGTCGCCGCCGCAGCGCCGGCCGGTGGTGATGCCGCGGCCGCTGAAGAGAAAGACGAATTCGACGTGATGCTGGGCGGTTTCGGCGACAACAAAGTTGCCGTCATTAAAGCCGTTCGCGCCATCACCGGTCTGGGCCTCAAAGAAGCCAAGGACCTGGTGGAAAGTGCCCCGGCAGCCGTCAAAGAAGGCGTCAACAAAGACGAAGCGGAAGACATCAAAAAGCAGCTTGAAGAGGCAGGCGCCTCGGTCGAAGTCAAGTAATCGACTGCTGGACCCACAGGGTTGGACCCGCGGGTCAACTTAAACGGCTGGGAGCGTTTTTCGCTCCCGGCCTTTTCCCGTTTGGGGAGCCGGCGCGAGAGCGCCTGAGAAAGCTCGGATGAGTAGCAGGTACTGATGATGTATTCATTTACTGAACGAAAGCGTATTCGGAAAGACTTCGGCAAGCAGGCCGCGGCGCAAGAGATTCCATTTCTGCTCTCCACGCAGATTGAATCCTACGCCCAGTTTCTGCAGATCGATGCCTCAGAAAAAGTGCTGGCCGAGTGGCAGCGCCGGGGACGCAATCTTTCCGACGAGCAGCTGGACGAGCTGATTGCTGAGCACCTGAACACCCGGGGCCTCCACGCCGCGCTGAGTTCCGTATTCCCGATCGCCAGCTACTCCGGCAATGCCGAGCTGCAGTACCTGTTTTACCACCTGGGCGAGCCTCCTTTCGACGTAAAAGAGTGCAAGCTCCGCGGCCTGTCCTACGGGGCTCCGCTGCGCGTGCTCGTGCGGCTTGTGATCTATGATAAGGAGAGCAAGCAGAAGAAAATCAAAGAGGTGCGCGAGCAGGAAGTCTACATGGGCGAACTGCCGCTCATGACCGACACCGGCACGTTCATCGTGAACGGCACCGAGCGGGTCATCGTGTCCCAGCTGCACCGGTCGCCGGGCGTGTTCTTCGACCACGACAAGGGCAAGACCCACTCCTCGGGCAAGCTGCTGTATTCGGCCCGGGTGATCCCCTACCGCGGTTCCTGGCTCGATTTTGAGTTCGATCCGAAGGACTGCATCTTCACCCGCATCGACCGGCGGCGGAAGCTGCCCGTTACGATTCTGCTGCGGGCGCTGGGGCTGAACAACGAAGAGATCCTGGATCACTTCTTCGATACCAACGAATTTAAGCTGCTGAAGGAAGGCGCGGAGCTCAAGCTTATTCCCGAGCGGCTGCGCGGCGAGACCGCCACCTTTGAGATCAAGGTGGGTCGCAAGGTGGTTGTAGAGCAGGGCCGGCGCATTACCGCCCGTCACGTGCGGGAACTGGCCAAGTCGGACATCGAAAAGCTGCAGGTGCCGGACGACTATCTGTACGGTCGGATCCTGGCCCACGACATCGTCGACAAGGAGTCCGGCGAGCTGCTGGCCAAGGCCAACGATGAGCTGACCGAAGAGAACATTGAGGCGCTGCGCGAAGCGGGCGTTAAGGGCATTCGCGTGCTCTATGTCAATGACCTGGATCGGGGGGCGTACCTGTCCAGCACGCTGCGCATTGACCCCACCACCACCGAGCTGGAAGCGTTGGTGGAGATCTACCGCATGATGCGTCCCGGCGAGCCGCCGACGAAAGAAGCGGCACAGAACCTGTTCAACAACCTGTTCTTCACCGCCGAGCGTTATGACCTGTCGGCGGTAGGCCGGATGAAGTTCAACCGCCGCGTAGGCCGGTCGGAAATCACCGGCGAAGGCATCCTGTCGGCGGACGACATCTACAACGTGCTGCGGGTGCTCATTGACATCCGTAACGGCAACGGCAGCGTCGACGACATCGACCACCTGGGTAACCGCCGGGTGCGGAGCGTTGGCGAGATGGCGGAGAACGTGTTCCGCGTTGGCCTGGTGCGCGTGGAGCGGGCGGTGAAAGAGCGCCTGTCCCTCGCCGAGTCCGAAGGCCTGACGCCGCAGGAACTGATCAACGCCAAGCCGGTGGCGGCCGCGGTGAAGGAGTTCTTTGGCTCCTCCCAGCTGTCCCAGTTTATGGATCAGAACAACCCGTTGTCCGAGGTGACGCACAAGCGACGCGTTTCGGCGCTGGGCCCCGGTGGTCTGACGCGGGAGCGGGCCGGTTTTGAGGTGCGCGACGTGCACCCAACCCACTACGGCCGGGTCTGCCCGATTGAAACGCCGGAAGGCCCGAACATCGGTCTGATCAACTCGCTGGCGGTCTACGCCCGCACCAACGATTACGGCTTCCTGGAAACCCCTTATCGCAAGGTGGTTAACGGCAAGGTGACGGACGAGGTGGAATACCTGTCCGCCATCGAGGAAGGCGAGTACGTGGTAGCGCAGGCCAACTCCACGCTGAAAAAAGACGGCAGCTTCGCTGACGAGTTTGTGCCCTCCCGGCACCAGGGTGAATTCACCGTGATGCCGAGCACCGACATGCAGTACATGGACGTGTCGCCGAAACAGATCGTTTCGGTGGCCGCGTCGCTGGTGCCCTTCCTGGAGCACGATGATGCAAACCGGGCCCTGATGGGTTCCAACATGCAGCGCCAGGCGGTGCCCACGCTCCGTGCCGACAAGCCCCTGGTGGGCACCGGCATGGAGCGGGTGGTGGCCACCGACTCCGGTGTGACGGTGGTGGCCAAGCGCGGCGGCA
Source organism: Pseudomonadota bacterium (assembly GCA_039195135.1). GTDB lineage: Bacteria > Pseudomonadota > Gammaproteobacteria > Xanthomonadales > SZUA-38 > JANQOZ01. The sequence continues at coordinate 5,942 of JBCCVP010000188.1, forward strand.
TTGTCCACGCGGTGGACGCGGCGCGCATCGTGATCCGGGTTAACCAGGAAGAGGTCGGCGCCAACGATCCCGGCGTGGACATTTACAACCTGACCAAGTACCAGCGGTCCAACCAGAACACCTGTATCAACCAGCGGCCGCTGGTGCGGCCCGGCGACACGATCCACTCCGGCGACGTGCTGGCCGATGGCCCGTCCACCGATCTGGGTGAACTGGCGCTGGGGCAGAACATGCTCGTGGCGTTCATGCCCTGGAACGGCTACAACTTCGAGGACTCGATCCTGATCTCGGAGCGGGTGGTGCAGGAAGATCGCTTCACCACCATCCACATCGAGGAACTGGCGTGTGTGGCGCGGGACACCAAGCTCGGGCCGGAAGAGATCACCGCGGATATTCCAAACGTGGGCGAGCACGCGCTGGCCAAGCTGGATGAGTCCGGCATCGTGTACATCGGTGCTGAGGTGAAAGCCGGCGACATTCTGGTGGGCAAGGTGACGCCGAAGGGCGAAACCCAGCTGACGCCGGAAGAAAAGCTGCTGCGCGCCATCTTTGGTGAAAAAGCCTCCGACGTGAAAGATTCCTCCCTGCGGGTTCCGCCGGGCATGGACGGCACCGTGATCGACGTACAGGTCTTCACCCGCGACGGCGTGGAGAAGGACAAGCGTGCCATCCAGATTGAAACGGAAGAGCTGAAAGCGGTTCGCAAAGATCTGGACGACCAGTACAAGATTCTGGAAGCCGCCATCTGCAACCGGCTTGAGGGCCTGCTGGCCAACAAGATTGCCGACAAGGGGCCGGGCCTCAAGAAAGGCGCCAAGGTCACGGAGGCTTACCTGGCGGAGCTGCCGCGGGAAGACTGGTTCAAGCTGCGCATGCGTAACGCCGAGGTGCAGGAGCAGCTCGAGCAGGCCGGCGAGCAGATCGCCAAGCAGCGCGAGCAGTTTGACGCCCGCTTTGAGGAGAAAAAGCGCAAGATTACCGCAGGCGACGACCTGGCGCCGGGCGTGCTGAAAATGGTCAAGGTTTACCTGGCCGTGAGGCGGCGCATTCAGCCCGGCGACAAGATGGCCGGGCGCCACGGTAACAAAGGTGTGATCTCCACCATCGTGCCGGTCGAGGATATGCCGTACACGGAAGAGGGGGAGCCGGTGGATATCGTGCTCAACCCGCTCGGCGTGCCCTCGCGGATGAACATCGGTCAGGTGCTGGAAACGCATCTGGGCTGGGCCGCCCGCGGCCTGGGCCGGCAGATCGAGAAGATGCTGGACGAACAGAAGAGCATTGCGCAGCTGCGCAAGTTCATCGAGAGCATCTACAACTCCGATCTTTCCGGCCGCGTCAGTCTGAAAGACTTTGACGAGGAGCAGGTGCTGGAGCTGGCGAACAACCTGAAAGGCGGTGTGCCGATGGCAACGCCGGTCTTTGACGGCGCCGCCGAGAAGGAGATCGACAAGCTGCTGGAGCTGGCGGACCTGCCGGTTTCCGGTCAGACGCATCTCATCGACGGGCGTACTGGCGACATGTTTGACCGGCCGGTTACCGTGGGCTACATGTACATGCTCAAGCTCAACCACCTGGTGGATGACAAGATGCATGCCCGGTCCACCGGTCCGTACAGCCTGGTTACGCAGCAGCCGCTGGGGGGTAAAGCCCAGTTTGGCGGCCAGCGTTTCGGTGAGATGGAAGTCTGGGCGCTGGAAGCCTACGGTGCGGCCTACACGCTGCAGGAAATGCTGACGGTCAAGTCGGACGACGTGGCCGGCCGCAACCAGATGTACAAAAACATCGTCGACGGAAACCACCAGATGGTCGCGGGCATGCCCGAGTCCTTCAACGTGCTGGTGAAAGAGATCCGCTCGCTGGGTATCAACATCGAGCTGGACGAAGACTAAGGAGCGATAAGCGATGAAAGATCTTCTGAATCTGTTCAATCAGCAGCGCCAACCGGTGGACTTTGAGGCCATCCGGATTGGGCTTGCATCGCCGGAAATGATCCGTTCCTGGTCTTACGGCGAAGTGAAGAAACCGGAGACGATCAACTACCGGACCTTCAAGCCGGAGCGGGACGGTCTGTTCTGCGCCGCCATTTTTGGCCCGGTGAAGGACTACGAGTGTCTCTGCGGCAAGTACAAGCGCATGAAGCACCGCGGCGTGGTGTGCGAGAAGTGCGGCACCGAGGTCACCCTGACCAAGGTGCGGCGCGAGCGCATGGGCCATATCGAGCTGGCCTCGCCGGTGGCGCACATCTGGTTCCTGAAGTCGCTGCCCTCGCGCATCGGCCTCATGCTGGATATGACGCTGCGGGAAATTGAGCGCATTCTGTACTTCGAGTCGTTTGTGGTGATCGACCCCGGCATGACGCCGCTGGAAACCGGCTCCCTGCTCACTGACGAGCAGTACCTGGAAGCGGTGGAAGAGTATGGCGATGAGTTCGACGCCCGCATGGGTGCCGAAGCGGTCTTCGAGCTGCTCAAGGGCATCGATCTCAACGGCGAGCTGCTCAAGCTGCGGGAAGAAATTGCCGCGACGAATTCTGAAACCAAGCTGAAGCGGTTGTCCAAGCGCATCAAGCTGGTGGAAGCGTTCCTGGATTCGGGCAACCGGCCGGAGAACATGGTGATGACCGTGCTGCCGGTGCTGCCGCCGGACCTGCGTCCGCTGGTGCCGTTGGACGGTGGCCGCTTCGCCACCTCCGACCTGAACGATCTGTATCGGCGGGTGATCAACCGCAACAACCGCCTGAAGCGGCTGCTGGAGCTCAACGCGCCGGACATCATCGTGCGCAACGAAAAGCGCATGCTGCAGGAAGCGGTGGACGCGCTGCTGGATAACGGCCGTCGCGGCCGGGCCATCACCGGCACCAACAAACGGCCGCTGAAGTCCCTGGCAGACATGATCAAAGGTAAGCAGGGCCGGTTCCGTCAGAACCTGCTCGGCAAGCGGGTGGACTACTCCGGCCGCTCCGTGATTGTGGTGGGCCCGACGCTCAAGCTGCACCAGTGCGGTATTCCGAAGAAGATGGCGCTGGAGCTGTTCAAGCCGTTCATCTTCTCCAAGCTGCAGCGGCGGGGTCTTGCCACCACCATCAAGGCGGCCAAGAAGCTGGTGGAGCGGGAAAGCGCAGAAGTCTGGGACATTCTGGAAGAGGTGATCCGCGAGCACCCGGTGCTCCTGAACCGGGCGCCCACGCTGCACCGTCTC
>JBCCVP010000189.1:0-8933 GCA_039195135.1 Pseudomonadota bacterium
CTCCGGGAGCGGGCGACGACGCTGAAGGAGATGGCCGAACAGGCCGCCTTTCTCTACGCCGAATTTGAGGACTACGAAGAGAAGGCCGCCGCCAAACAGCTCAAAGCCGGCGCCCGCGAGCCGCTGACGGAGCTGCGCACGCGGCTGGCGGAGATTGAACCGTGGGAGCCGGCAACGCTGCAGGGCGTGATCCAGAGCGTGGTCGACGACCTGGAAGTGGGTTTTGGCAAGGTGGGCCAGCCGCTACGCGTAGCCCTCACCGGCCGCGGCGCCGCGCCGGGGAATGACCAGGTGCTGGCGCTGCTCGGCCGCGAGCGCAGCCTTGCGCGTATCGACCGGGCTATCTCCTTCATCGACCAGCGGATCGCCGCCGCACGCTGATGCGGTCCCACGGATCCCACGAAGATTTTGGCCGGCAGGAGCCGCCGCCGACGCCCACCTCGACCCGGGGGTTTGCCTGGCTGCTGGCCTTCGTGTTCGCGGTGGTTGGCGGCTGGTTGCTGTTCAAGGCCCGCGGTGAGGGCCTGACCGGCTGGTCTCTTCTCGGTCTGGCGCTGTTCGTGCTGGCGGCGGATGTATGGCTACCGGTGCTGCTTAAGCCGCTGAACTGGCTGTGGCATCGCCTCGGCCTGCTGCTGGGGCACATTGTCACCCCGCTGGTGCTGGGCCTGATCTTTTTTTCTGTGGTCACGCCCATCGGCCTGCTGCGCCGACTGCTGGGGCGGCGATCTCTGACTCGCGTTGACAGCGCTGCCGCCACCTACTGGAAACGGCGGGAGCCGCCCGGACCCGAGCCGGAGCAGCTGAAGCAGCAGTTTTGAACATTCTTGGCGTGTCCGCCTTCTACCATGACAGCGCTGCGGCGCTGGTGGTAGCGGGCCGTATTGCTGCCGCGGCCCAGGAGGAGCGGTTTACCCGGCTGAAGCATGACGCGCGCTTTCCGGAGCACGCCATCACCTACTGTCTCGAGGCCGGGGGTCTGGCTCTCGATCAGCTCGACGCGGTAGTGTTTTTCGAAAAACCCTTTTTGAAATTTGAGCGGCTGCTTGAAACCTACGTGGAGTTTGCGCCGCGCGGATTCAGTCAGTTTCGCCGGGCGATCCCGCTGTGGGTGCGGGAGAAGCTGTTTCAGAAATCGTCCCTGCTGAAATCCCTGAACGGTCTGGGCCGTGGCGAGCTGGCCCGCAGCCGGCTGTGGTTTTCCGAGCATCACCTGAGCCACGCAGCCAGCGCTTTTTACCCGTCACCGTTTGACGAAGCGGCCGTGCTGACGATGGACGGGGTCGGCGAGTGGGCGACCACCACCTGCGCGCTGGGGCAGGGGGAATCGCTGCAGGTGCTCCGGGAAATCCACTTTCCCCATTCCCTGGGTCTGCTCTATTCGGCGTTTACCTATTACTGCGGCTTTCGGGTGAACTCCGGCGAATACACGCTGTTGGGGCGGGCGCCGTTCGGCAAACCGCGGTTTGCCGATCGCATTCGTTCTGAACTGATCGACATAAAGCCAGATGGGAGTTTCGCCCTGGCGATGAAGTACTTCGACTACTGCACCGGGCTGACCATGACCCGCGGCGCTTTCCACGATCTGTTTGAGGGCCTGCCGCGGGATCCGGAAAGCCCGATCGAAAGGCGGCATATGGACCTGGCGGCCTCCATCCAGGCGGTGACCGAAGACGTCGTGCTGGCGCTCGCGCGGGACCTGCGGGAACAGTCCGGCCAGTCCCGCCTGTGCCTTGCCGGCGGGGTGGCGCTCAACTGCGTGGCCAACGGCAAACTCCGCGCCGCGGGGATTTATGACGAGATCTACGTGCAGCCCGCCGCTGGCGATGCCGGGGGGTCGCTCGGGGCCGCGCTGCAGGCGAGCTACTCGCTGGGCGGGGTGAAGCGGCGGGTCGCAAAACCCGATGGCATGTCCGCCGCTGCGCTGGGCCCTGAGTTTGACGACGCCGCGATTGAAGCCGCGCTGCGGGAGGCGGGGGCGGTCTACGAGCAGGTGGACGAGCCATCGCTGCTGGCAAGCACCGCTCAAGCGCTGGCCGCGGGTGAGGCGGTCGGGTGGTTTCAGGGGCGCATGGAGTTTGGACCCCGGGCCCTGGGCCGCCGATCAATCCTGGCGGACCCGCGGGACGCCACCACGCAGCGCAACCTGAATCTGAAAATCAAATTCCGCGAATCTTTCCGCCCCTTCGCGCCCGCCGTGATGGCGGATCGGGTCGGCGAGTGGTTTTCGGCGGACCAGCCCAGCCCCTACATGCTCATGGTGGATCAGGTTCACCCGGCGCAGCGGCGGAAGGTTGACGGCGCGGCCGACGGGCTGGCGCAGCTGTCCCAGGAGCGCTCCACCATCCCCGCGGTGACCCACGTGGACGGATCCGCCCGGGTGCAGACGGTGGCCCGGGAAGACAACCGGCTCTTCTACGAGCTCCTGGCGGCGTTTGATGAGCAAACCGGTTGCCCGGTGCTGGTGAATACCAGCTTTAATATCCGCGGTGAGCCGATTGTCTGTACGCCGCAGGATGCCTGGCGGTGTTTTATGGGCACCGATCTGGATCGGCTGGTGATCGGGCGCTTCGTGCTGCAAAAAGCGGCGCAGCCCGCGCAGCTTCGGGCGGACTACCGCGACGAGTTTGCGCTGGACTGAACCTTAAACTCCTAACTGACGACTGACACTTTCATGTATCGATCATCCAAGACGTTTCGCAGCTATCCCTGTGTTCACCGCAAGTGGCGTCATCCCGGTCACTGTTCGCTACTGCACGGTTACAGCCGGGAGTTCACCGTCTGGTTTGCCTGCAACGAGCGGGACGAGAACGGGTTTGTGATGGATTTTGGCGACCTGAAGGTGCCGCGCCGGTGGCTGGAGGATCATTTTGACCACACGCTGCTGCTGGACTCAGACGATCCGCTGATCGATGCGATGCGGGCGATTGAGGCGGCGAAAGGCTGCCGGCTGGTGATTCTCGACGACGTCAGCACCGAGGGCAGCGCGCGCTTTTTCTATGACTACCTCAACCCCTGGGTCCAGGAGCGCACCGGTCAGCGGGTCTGGGTGAAGTCCGTGGAGTGCCGGGAGAACGAGAACAACTCCAGCGTCTATCTGCGGGAGTAGTCGTAGACCCATTCCTCGCCGGACGGCGTTGCGGTCAGTCTTTTGCCCCCGCCACCGGGGACTCCAGCTGCTCGATGTCGGCCAGACACCAGGGCTCTTCGCCGTTGCGAAACAGCCGTTTTCCCTTCTGCGGATAGTCCGCCACGTCGTGCGCCAGACGCTGGCCCGCGACGAGGCAGCGCAGGGTCTCGCTGCCGGTGGCGGTGAGTTTGTGGGCCAGCCCCCCGGCGCGATAGCCGAGGAAGTCACCCGCTTCCACCTCGAAGGTCTCCTCGCCGACGGTGGCGGTGGCCGTGCCCGCGAGGACGTAGACACACTCCTCTTCGAAATAATGCACATGGGTTTCGGTGGAATCGAAGCCCGGCTCGACTTCGATCAGATGAAATCCCAGGCCCTTGAGTCCGGTTAAGTCTCCCAGGCTTTTGTTACGGCGGCGGCCGTGTTCGTTAAGGAAGTGCTGCTTTTCGATTCCGGCATACGCATCGATATCGGCGCGGTTTAGCAGATACCCCATAATGAGCTGACCTCCGAGTCGGCTGGCTGGATTGCGGCGGTCGATCCGTCCTGGGTGTCAGGCATGGGAAATGGCCGACCGAAGGTAAATGCCTCGGCAGAGGCGCCCTGCGACCGCAGCTGCTGAAGCTTTGCGCCAGCCTCCGCAAAGTCGGGCCGGTGCCCCGCGGGCACCCACCACAGCACCATGGTGGCTTGCCGGGAAGGCCGAAACCAGCGTCGGCGCTGGCGCATGATGTCGAGGTGGCCGGACTGATAAACAAAACGGTGCAGGTCATCGATGCTGCGCCACAGGGACATGTTGATGATGATGTCCTCGCCGAACGGACGCAGGGCGGTGGCATCGCCGTCCTCCGTCTCAAGTCGCCAGACAAAGCCGTCGAAGTTGTCCGCGAGGGCATTGATGCGGTCCAGGTTGTCGACAAAGTCTTTGAGCTTCGGCGAGTCCAGGGAAGCGATCAGTTCAGCGATATTCAGCTGGGCAAGTTCAAAGTCGGACACGCGGATCCTCCTTGATGAGCCCTAAGGGTGCCTGCCTGGCCGGGGGAATAAAACCACCAATTTTGTGTCGGGCTGGACTGCACAGCCGGGACGGGGCGGCATTGATCTTTCTGCCCCGTCGGTTCTGGCCTATGCTCCGCCCCATGAGCACACTCCACGTCCCGCTGGATCAGCCGCCCCGGCTGACCGCTACGCAAGCCGCGGCCCTGGCGGCGGAACACTTCGACCTCGCTGGGGTCCCGGCGCCGCTTCCGAGTCATCAGGATCAGAATTTTGCGCTCACCAACGGGGCCGGGGAAGGCTGGGTGCTCAAGATTGCCAATCCCGCCGGTGATCGGTCGCTGATCGAACTGCAGACCGGCGCGCTGGACCACCTGCAGCAGGTTGCTCCGGACCTTCCGGTGCCCGCGCTGCGGCTCACCCGGGGCGGTCATCACGCTGCAGATATTCAGCTGCCGGACGGGCGAAGGACGCAGGCCTGGGTGGTGTCCAGGCTGCCCGGTGAGACGCTGGAGAAGTCGCCCGGCGCCGTCAGCCCGGCGATGGCCGGCCAAAATTTTGCGGCCTTGAGCATCGCGCTGCGGGGGTATTTCCACCCCAGCGGGCGACGAACGCTGATCTGGGACCTGGCGCAGGCCCAGCGCCTGCGGCCCCTGCTTGATCATCTCGAGGGCTCGCTGCGACGCGCCGTGACAGACATCCTCAATGCGCACGGAAAACTGAAGCGGGGTGGGCTCCGGGCGCAGTTTATTCACAACGATTTGAACCCGGCGAACGTGCTGCAGGCGGGAGGCGAAATTTCGGGGATCATTGACTTTGGCGACATGATCCATGGCCCCACTATCGACGATCTTGCCATTGCGGCGGCCTATGCGCTTTACGATGCGGGGGACGAGGTGGCGACGTTCCGACAGCTGGTGCAGGGGTGGCATCGGATCGATCCGCTCGGCAGGGCGGAAATTTGCATGTTGCCGCTGCTGGTGGCCACCCGGGCTGCCACGACCGTCACCGTGAGTCACGCCGAGGCGGCGCGCCAGCCTGATAATCGTGACTACCTGCTCCTGCATACCGCCCGCGCCACGAAGATGGTGGAGCGGTTTGCTAAAGCTGCTTCCCGTGAGCACCTGGCGGATACCGCGCTGCGGGGCTGCGGTCTGGCCGGACGTTCGGCGGACGTCGGCGACTCCCTGATCGAGCAGCGCCGACGGGTTCTGGGTTCGGGCCTGCGGCTGTTCTACGACAAACCGCTGACGCTCGAATCCGGCGAGGGCTGCTATCTGACCGATCAGTCCGGCCGCAGGTACCTGGACTGCTACAACAACGTGGCCCACGTGGGCCATGCCCATCCGGCGGTGGCCACCGCGGTGGGGCGGCAGATGAAAAGGCTGAATACCAATACGCGTTATCTGGTGCCCGAGGTGGTGGCCTACGCGGCGCGGCTTGCGGCGCTGCTGCCGGACCCGCTGTCGGTGGTTCGCTTTACCTGTACCGGCAGCGAAGCTACCGACCTGGCGGTGCGTATTGCCCAGGCCGCCACCGGGCGCCAAGGCATGCTGGTTTCCCAGCATGCTTATCACGGCAATACGGGCCTTGGGCTTTCGGTTTCACCGGAAGAGGTTGGGCTTGCGGCGCTGCCGGACTGGGTGGGTACGCTTGCGGTGTCGGACCAATGTCGCGGCGAGCCACCGGCCGCGGGGGACCTGGTGGCGACCGCCTGTGGGCAGCTGGCGCGGAGGCATCAACAGCCGGCCGCCATCCTTTTTGACAGCCTGCTGACCAGCGACGGTATCTTCGCCCTGGGTGCGCCCGTGGCGGGGCGGTGGATCGATGAGGTGCGCCACCAGGGCGCCCTCTGGATCGCAGACGAAGTGCAGGTAGGCTTCGGCCGCACCGGCAGCCACAGCTGGGGGTTTGAGCGCTTTGACCGGATTCCGGACCTGGTGACGCTGGGCAAACCCATGGGCAACGGATTTCCTCTGGCGGCCATTGTGATGACACCGGCGATGGCGGCAGCGGCCGACTCGGTCTATTACTTCAACACCTTTGCCGGCAATCCGGTGGCGGCCGCTGCTGGATCGGCGGTGCTCGATGTCCTGGAGGACGAGGGACTCCCGGCGCGGGCCCGCGAGGTTGGCCTTGAGCTTGGGCAGGCGCTGGAATCGCTGGCGGCTGATCAGGCGGTGATCAGTGAAGTCCGCGGCTGTGGTCTGCACCAGGGTATCGACGTGGTGGATGCCGAGACCGGGCGGCCCGACGCTGCTCGGGCGGAACAGGTGGTCAATCGGATGAAATCGGCCGGCGTGCTGGTCGGGCGCACCGGGCAGCACAGCAACGTGGTCAAGATTCGCCCGCCGATGGTTTTTGGAGCCGAGCACATTCCCGTGCTGACGCAGGCGTTGCTGAACGCCTTCGAGGATTGAAGCCTAGCTACTCAGCAATCGCTCGTAGATCACCTGGTCTTTTTCGGAGAAACAGCAGAAGGTGACCTCGAGGTGCGGCGACGGATTGGCATCGAGGATGCCGCGAACCGTGGTCACCGCAATCTGGGCCGCCGCTTCGGCCGGAAACCCGTAGACGCCGGTGCTGATGCAGGGAAACGCCACAGAACCCAAGCCCTCACGCTGAACAAGCTTCAGGCTTTCCCGATAGCAGGAGGCCAGGGCCTCTCTTTCTCCGGCGCTGCCGCCCTGCCACACGGGACCCACGGTGTGGATCACAAACCGGGCGGGAAGGGCAAAGCCCGGTGTCAGCTTGGCCTCGCCCGTCCGGCAACCGTTGAGCTTTCGGCACGCCTCGAGCAGCTGGGGCCCGGCTGCGTGATGGATGGCACCATCAACCCCACCGCCGCCAAGGAGTGACCGGTTGGCAGCGTTCACAATCGCGTCCACGTCGAGGGTTGTGAGGTCCCCGAGCCAGGCCTTCATCATGGGTGCATCCTGCCCTGTATGATCAGTAGATCAGTATAGGGGTCGCCGCACCGGGTCCGGCCAAGGCCTGGGCAGCCAATCGGAGAAAGCTCATGCAGAGACGCCAGTTTTTGAGGTCATCAGCCGTCGCCACGCTCGCTTTACCCAGCCTGGGTATGGCCCGCTCCTTAAGACACGTGCCAACGCCGGTTCCCGGCGCCATCGACGCGGTCACCGTCAGCGGGCGCCAGGTCACGATTTCCCAGGCGGAGGTGCAGAGCTTCAGCAACAGCCTCAAGAGTCATCTGGTACTGCCGGGAATGGACGGCTACGACGACGCCCGGCTGCTGCTGAATCCCTCCTTCGACAAGCGGCCGGCGCTGATCTGTCAGCCCACCGGCGCGGCGGACGTGCAGCACGCGGTGAATTTTGCCCGGGAGCACCAGCTGCTGACGGCGGTGAAATGTGGCGGTCACAGCGCGTCGGGTAAATCGACCTGCGACGGTGGACTACAGATCGATCTGTCCCGATTCCACGGCGTCCGGGTAGACCCGCAGGCGCGCACGGCCCGGGTGGACGGCGGCAGCCTGCTGGGGGAGCTGGACCATGAGTCCATGGCCCACGGCCTGGTGACCACCGCCGGCACGGTCTCCCACACCGGCGTCGGGGGGTTGACCCTGGGGGGTGGCTTCGGGCGTCTGGGGCGCCGCTTTGGCATGACCATCGACAACGTGCTTGAAATGGACGTTGTCACTCCGGACGGCCAGCTGCGGCGGGCCGCGCCGGATGAAAACGTGGATCTGTACTGGGCACTGCGGGGCGGCGGCGGTAACTTTGGCGTGGTGACCTCATTCCTTTTTTATCTGCATCCCATGCAGCGGGAAGTGATTGCCGGCCGCCTGATGTTTCCGTTTGAGCAGGCCCGGCAGCTGTGGTCGTTCTATGGCGAATATGCGCCGACCCTGCCGGATGAAATGACGCTCGACGCGGCGATGCTGAAACCGCCCGGGGCCGCGCCGGGCATGATGGTGTATTCGGTGGTGTGGAGCGGGCCGCCGAAGGAGCTTGAGTCGCTCCTTGCGCCGATTCGAAAGGCGGGGAATGTGATGGCGGACACCCTGAAGCCCGTCGACTACGTGGCGCTGCAGCGCTCCGGTGATGCCAACGATGTGCGGGCTAACGCGCTGTATCAGAAATCCGGTTTTGTCAGCACGGCGGGGACTAAGCTTGCCAGCGACCTCGTTGATAATTTTGATCCCAAACCCCATCGCGGTACCTGGCTCGCCACGCAGCAGTGCGGCGGCGCCATCAGCCGGATCGGGGCGGAGGCGACAGCGTTTTCCCGGCGGGACTCGCTGTTCAACGTGCTGACGTTCATGTCGTGGCCGGCTCAGGCCGAGGCCGCGGAACACGTCAGGGATATCAAGGCCTACTGGGCCCATATCGAGCCGCATACGCGCGGCTTCTATTCCAACGACCTGTACGACGAGGATCAGCGTGGAATCGCGTCAAGCTACGGCGAGAACTATGCCCGGCTAAAGGCGATCAAAGACCGCTACGATCCCAACAACCTGTTTCGGCTGAACCCGAATATCGTCTAGCGGCTGACCGGGCGACCTTTGCAGAAACCCGGTTCGGAGCGCCACACCACGGGCTGCCAGTACTCGTCCTGGTCCAGCTGCTGTTTGCGCTCATAAAGCAGCTTGGCGGCCACGTGGTACACCATGCCGTCGGTCACCTCGAGCTTCATCGGCTTGGCTTCCCGGCGGCTGGCAAAGCGCGTGTGTTTGCTGCGCAGTTCCCGGCTGGGGATCAGGTCGGTGATCATCAGCCGATATTCGCCGGGCGTTAAGTACTGAAACCCGCGCATGACGGCGCCGGATTTATCCACGTTGATACCCGTC
>JBCCVP010000190.1:0-8827 GCA_039195135.1 Pseudomonadota bacterium
CCCGGCGTAGGACAGGTAGACGAGGCTTCCGAGACCCAGGGCCGCGCTCATCATTGAACTGCGCCAGAGGCTGGCCAGCATCATGCCACCGGCCATCACCAGAAACCCGGCCGGCGCTTTCATTTCGTTGGTCAGGCTGACGTTGCCACCCAGCTCAATCCCGTTGCTCTGAAAAAAGGCGTCCGGCGACGCCAGGATATACCCACCAACCACCACCAGCAGGCCGCCGGCGACCAGCGCGCCGGCCCTGCTTGCCCATTTAACTGTGTTTTTCACTGCACTTCTCCTGTGAGTTCACTGACCGATCAGGACTGCGCCAGCAGACCGCTGCGATTCCAGGTGCCCGCGGCCATCACCTTGCGCAGATACGTGGAAAAATCCGTGGCCGGGCGGCCGAGCGCTTCCTCCACCCCGGATGCGGGCTGGCTGTTGCGGCCGTCAAACACCACGGTGAACAGCTCCCGCAGCAGCCAGCGCATGCCTTCCGGCTCCCCCGCCTCCTCCAGTGCGCTCAGAAACGTTTCGATATCGATCTGCTGAAAGTTGACGGCGTAGCCGGTGGCCTCGGCAATTTCCTCCACACTTTCGGCAAAGGTCATGGCTCGCGGACCACTCACCTCAAAGAGCCGGTTGTGCAGTTCCGGCCGGGTCAGAGCGGCGACGGCCACGTCGGCGATATCGTCGACGTCGATAAACGGCTCGCGGATCGGACCCGCCGGCAGCGCAAGCTCGCCGTTCAGGATGCCTTCCACCATAAAGCCCTCGCTGAAGTTCTGCATAAACCAGCTGGCCCGCACCACGTTCCAGGACAGGCCGCTGTTGATGAGAAGCTGTTCACCCCGCTCCGCGCCTTCCTCTCCTCGCCCGGAAAGCAGCACGACGTGTTCCAGGCCGGCCTTGACAGCCTCCGCCAGAAAACCCGCCAGCGTCTCGTCCGCGCCGGGCACGGCCAGATCGGGGTAAAAGGTCACGTAGGCCGAGCGGGTGCCTGCCAGGGCGGGACGCCAGGTGGTTGCGTCTTCCCAGTCGAAAGCCGGCTGCGTCGACCGGGAAACGGCGCGGGTGGCGAGGCCCAGCGCGCGCAGGCGCTGATCAACCCGGAAACCGGTTTTTGCGGTTTTTCCAACTACCAGAACTGGTGCTTGCATCGGTGGCTCCTTACGGTTCGTTAGCGTGTGGCACCTAGTTTTGCTGAACTGGTCTGGATTAAGAATCACAGAAAAGCCATAATTTTTAGCTGATCGTCCAAAACGGTAGTAAAACAGCCAGCGATGACCGATCCGGTGCTCACCAGCCCCCGCATCGACCCGGAACTTCCCCCCAGCGCCGACCCGCTGGCGGAGGTACTCCAGCTGCTCAAACTCAGCGGCGTGCTTTATTGCGACGCCCGCCTCACCAGCCCCTGGGGACTTGAGATTCCCGAGTTGCCCGGGGTGATGAATGTGGAGGTCGTGACGGCGGGTGCCTGCTGGCTAGAGGTGGAGGGCGAACCGGCAGTTTTTCTGCCCCAGGGCAGCCTCGCGCTGATACCCCGGGGAAGGCGCCATCGTTTGCGGGGCAACCCTGGAGACAAAACCACCCCGCTTGAGGATGTCCCAGTGGAGCTCCTCGGCGATCGCTTTGAGCGCATGCGCTTTGGTGGGAGCGGCGCTGAAACGCGGGTGATGTACTACGGCGTGCGGTATGACCCGTACCTGGCGGAGCGCCTGATCGACCTGCTGCCGGAGGCCCTCACGGTCCGCTCCCAGGCGGGCGATCCGGACTGGCTGCATCACACCATCCGGTTCATCGCCCAGGAGGCTGAGCAGCGCCGGCCGGGGTCGGAGACCATGATCACCCGCCTTGCCGATATCCTGGTGGTGCAGGCGATCCGCAGCTGGATCGACAGCGTCCGGGACGAGGCGGAGGGTTGGATTGCCGCGCTGCATGACCGGCGCATCGGCAAGGCGATGTCGCTGATGCACCGCCAGCCGGCGCGCAACTGGCAAGTGGCGACCCTCGCCCGGGAGACGGGCATGTCGCGCTCCGGTTTCTCCGCCCGGTTCACCGCGCTGGTGGGGGATTCGGCGCTGAACTATCTCACGCGGCTACGCATGCAGCTGGCGCACCGGGACCTGAGAGAATCTGATGACACGCTGGCCCGGATCGCGGAGCGCGTGGGCTACCAGTCGGAGTCGGCGTTCAACCGGGCCTTCAAACGCGTGGTGGGGTGCCCTCCCGGCGCGCTGCGAAAACGCCCCGAGACCGCCTAAACCGAAACCGTTATCGGGTTGTAGGCCATCACGTCTTCGAGCCCCTCCGCCGGAAGCTGGCTGCGCTCGGACGGATCAACGCCCATGTACGCTTCCGCCCGCTGCAGGCTGATCGTCTGCAGATGGTTCCCCCGCGGCAGGCGCGCCGCCTGATACCGCGTCAGCGCCTCCGCAGCATCGCTGCCACTCGCCTCGAGGCAGCGAGCCAGGATATATCCGTCCTCAATCGCCAGCGCGGCCCCCATGCCGTAGAACGGTGTCATCGGATGCGCCGCATCTCCGAGCAAGCCGATGCTGGACGTTACCCAGCGCTCCAGCGTGGGTCGGGTGTACAACGCCCAGCACAGGCATTCTTCCCGGGGTGTGGCGGCGATCAGCTCCCGCACCGACGGGTGCCAGTTTTCAAAAGCCGCGAGCACGTCGGCCACCGGCGCACGCTGCTGCCAGCTCTCCCGCGTCAATTCGGGCTTGCGCGCGATGGCGACGTAGTTGATCAACTCGCCCCGACGCACCGGATAGCGAGCGAACAGACGATCTTTCGACGCGTAGGTGGCAAAGTGCGGATCCATCCCTTCTCCGCCGACGGCGGCGGCTGGTACCAGGCCCCGCCAGGCGACAAAGCCGGTAAACCGGGCATCATCGGAGTGGAAACACTGCTGGCGCACCACCGACTTCAGTCCATCGCAGGCCACCACCAGATCAAAGATCTCGGTTTGACCATTGGCAAACGTAAGGCCTGTGCGATCTTCTGCCACCTCGACGTCGACCAGTTCATGGTTCAGGAAAATCGAATCCACCGGCAGCGTGCTGCACAGCAAACCATGCAGGTCTGCCCGGTGCACGTGCCGCGTCAGGGCACCATAGCGTCGTTCGTACGCAACCAGATCCCGCTCTTCGACGTTCAGCCGTTCCCCCGACACGGGATCCAGTGTGCCGAAACTGGGCGTTGGCGGCTCCAGTGTTTCAAAGGCCGCCTTGAGGCCAAGGGCGTAGAGTACCTGCGCCGCCCGGGCGTTGATCGTCAACCCTGCTCCCACCTCGCGCAGCGCACCAGCCTTTTCGAATACCACCGGCTCGAAGCCCCGGGATCGCAACGCCAGCGCCGCCGTCAGCCCGCCAATGCCAGCGCCTACGATGCCGATCCGTGGTTTCGAAGTCATGCGCCTTCCCTTCTCTGGCGGCCGGGCCTTCGGCACCATGCGCTAACATGATCCGCGACGTCAACCTGGCGCGGCCCGCGGGACAGTCGGATTAACAAAGCGCGACCTCAATGAATCGCTGGGGAGTACTGGCGGGCCTGATGCTCGTCTACGCCGCCACCAACGGTATCGTGGTGCACACCCTGCCGCTGCTTTATCCAGCGCTGGGCGATGCTTTCGGCTGGACCACGGCGCAGCTCACGTTGCCCGCCACCGTATTTTTCATCTTTGGCGCCATCACCTCTCCACCCGCCGGTGTGCTGCTTGACCGGTACTCACCCCGAATGCTGATGGGGATCGGTGTGGTGGGACTGCTGCTGGGTCTGGCAGCCTACGCGTGGGTCAGCTCGCTCTGGCAGCTGGTTGCGCTCTATCTCCTGTTTGGGCTCATGCTGTCCCTGTGTGGTCTGGCGACCAGCATGGTGATTCTGACCCGTTGGTTTCACCGTCACCGGGGCAAAGCCACGGGCCTGCTGCTGATGGCCTCCAGCGCGGGAGGAGCGCTGTTTCCGCTGATCCTGGGCGCGGGTCTTGAGCGGGGAGACTGGCGCACGGCGCTGCTGTGGATGACCGGCGTCGGCGCGATCATGACGCTGCCGGCGCTTGTGCTGCTGATCAAAGACCGGCAGCTCGGTGCCACCGGTGCCCGGCAACCGCAACCTACCGGGATGCCGCCAACCGGGCCAACGCTGGCGGAGGCGCTCCGCAGCAGCCGCTTTTATCTCATCGCAGTGGCAACCGCGGCGCTGTGGTTTTCCATCGTCGCCCTGCTGCAGCACCAGGCGCTGTATCTGGGCCGGGATGTCGGCGTGGACCGATCCCTGCTGCCGCCCATGTTCTCGCTGTTTTTTGCCTGCTCCATCGTCGGCAAGCTGCTGTTTGGATGGGTCAGCGATTATCTGCATAAAGAAATTGCGATGGTCCTGTCGATTGCGCTGCTCGCGGCAGGCCTGATCCTCCTTGGCCAGATCACCGCCGCAGCCACTAATCTGCTGTACATCTACGCGCTGGTCACCGGCATTGGCTTCAGCGGAGCCTTTACCATGGTGCAGCTCCTGATTGCGGAACACTTTGCCGGTCCGTCCTATGGCAAGATCCTGACCATTGTCGTCATGCTCGATTCACTCGCCGGCGGCGCCGGCACCCGGGTGGTTGCCCTGCTGCGGGACCGATCCGGGAACTACGACACAGCCCTGATGCTGCTGCTTGTGGTCTGCGGGCTCGCCATGATCTGCGTGCTGCTGGTTCTTTTCCGCGCGCGTATGCCGATTACTTCTTCAACCGTTAAGGAAAACCCGCTGTGATTTTGATTACCGGAGCCACCGGCCGCGTGGGCGGCGCTACCAGTCGGGCCCTGTCGGCCCGCAACATTACCCACCGCATCCTGGTCCGATCACCGGAAAAATGGTCCAGCGAGGGGTCCACCGCGGAGCTGGTAGCGGGGGACCTGACAAATCCCGAGGACGTCGCCGGGGCGGTTGCCGGTGTCACCGCTGCCCTTCTCGTCACCAGCAATGCGCCGACCCAGCCGGAGATCGAGCGGACCTTTGCCACGCTGGCCGCCGATGCCGGCGTCACGCACCTGGTGAAAGTGTCTTCCATGGAGGCGGCGCCGGATTCGACCGCAGCGTTCCCTCGGCAGCATTTCGAGTCCGAAGAGCACATCCGGTCGCTTGAGCTGGACCATACGTTTCTGCGGCCCAATTTTTTTATGCAGAACCTGCTGATGTATGCAGGGTCCATCGTCAACGCGGGCTTGTTTGCGCTGCCGCTGGGCCGCGCCCTCACAGCCCCGGTGGATTCCCGGGACGTCGGTGCCGTGGCGGCGCAGGCCTTGGCGGAGCCCGGGCACCGCAACAAAAGCTACGATCTGACGGGGCCCGAGCTGGTCACCTTCGACGACGTCGCCACGGTGATGACCGAAGTGCTGGGCCGGCCGGTGCGTTTTGTTGATCAGACGCCGGAGGCCTTTCGCGAAGTCCTGTCACAGTTTCTTCCGCCGGGCTGGCAGCTGGACGGGGTATGCGAGCTGTTTGGGGAGATTGCCGGCGGGTCCTTGGCGCACGAAACTGACACCGTAAGAGACATCCTTGGCCACCCGCCCATCAGCGTGCGCCAGTTTGTCATCGATCACGCCGCCGCTTTTTCTCCGACACCAGGCTGACCGTTAGGGGCTGACGGCTAGAGGTCGATCTCCACAAAGCCACCGGGCTAGGCCGCGCGGATGCGAAGCGAGGGTAGCTGGACAAGGACGCCGGGAAAGCTGGGCGATCCGCTCACCGATTTCGGAAAAAAGCCAGCCTTCGCGTGGGGGCCAGCGCCCATTTCACGCGTCCTACTCAGGATCAGTGGCAGATTGCCGACAATAAATGCAGCAGCTTCTTCGCAGGGCCCGGTGGCAAGTTGGCGGGGGGGCTGCGATAATTGCAGGGGTGACGATGAAGAATGCCTGGTTATGAGTCTGCTTGAGCAGCTTGAACGTCAGGCCCGTGAGCGGCGAGAACAAGAAGAGAAAGAAACCGCCGAGGCCACGGAAAAAAGTGAGTTCTACCGGGCTCACACGGCGCCCGCTATGCGTCAGACGTTTGAGTACCTCAAAAAACTTAGCAAACATCTGGAGTATCTGGACCACCGGCAGACGGTGAGCTACCACGTGCCCCACTACGGCGATGTTAAGGCTGAGATCGAGCCCGATTTTACCGTGGCCCTTTCCACCGAGAAGGGCCACCGCAGCGAAATTAAGATCACTGCCACCGGCCATATCGATCGAGCCAAGTCGCCGGAAACCACGCTCAACCAGCAGC
Source organism: Pseudomonadota bacterium (assembly GCA_039195135.1). Lineage (GTDB taxonomy): Bacteria > Pseudomonadota > Gammaproteobacteria > Xanthomonadales > SZUA-38 > JANQOZ01. The sequence continues at coordinate 6,256 of JBCCVP010000190.1, forward strand.
AGTCAGAGGTGCTCGATTCCTTTGTGCGGGACTATTCGCTGCACGGCGAAAAACGCGTGATGAAGGCAGCCGGCGGCGAGCCGGTCGGCGCCACCTACCGCATCCACGGTCAGATTCTGCTGCTGGGCAAGATCAAGGCAAGCGTCAAGAACGATTACATTGAAATGGAGTTCGTCAACTACGGCGGCCTGTCTCAGCATCGCCGGCGCGCCGATCCGCGCAACGTCGACGACGACTTTCTCGACAAGCTTGGCAAGTTTCTGGTGGGCGAAGATTTGAGTCTGTTTGCCGAGACGCTGCCCAGCGGGATGCGCAACCAGATTCAGCAGACCATCCGGGAAGATGAGGAAGCCAAGCGACTGGAAATGCTCGAGTATGAAATCCAGCAGCTGGAAGCCGAGGAGGCGCGGGCCAGCGGCATCGGGGGCAAAATATCCGAGGGCTGGGCCGCCATTTCTCGACGCCTGAAAGGCGATTCCTGAATTGGATAATGGGGGCACCGATCACGTTCCTCGTCTTCAGTGCATGTTCAGATAAATGTCCTAAGCTATGGGTAACCTGATACGGGTCCCGGGAAGGAGACTGGCATCATGAACGGATTGAACTGGATCGCGTGTTTGTGGCTAAGCGTCAGCCTGGTCTATCTGCTGCCAACCTTCATTGCCGCCTATCGACATGCCAACAGCCTGTGGGCCATCGCGGTACTCAATCTGCTGTTCGGCTGGACCCTCGTGATGTGGTTCGGCGCTTCGGTCTGGGCCATCACCGACAAAACCCATTCCCGCTGAAGCTGGGTCGGGGTGCGCTTGCTGGGGCGTGCCGAATGGTTGAGAATCAGGCCAATTCGACCTTGATCGGGCACCATGAGCACGCGCTACTCTTCCCAGCAGCTGCTGGCGTTTCTTAAGCAATCCGCCATGGAGGGTCGGATCAACCCGGCCACCGCCCGCAGCCGGCGAAACGCCGCTGAACAACTCCTGGGTCAGATTACCGACGCAGAATCAGCCGACCTGCGGGCGCTCGACGTGGATGACCTTTGCAGCCGTTTCCACAAGCTGCAGGGCAGCTCCATTCGCCCCGAGTCGCTGGAGATCTACGGCCAGCGCCTGAAGGCGGCGCTGCAGGACTTTGTTTCCTTTACCGAAAACCCGGAAGCCTTCGTGGCCGCAGGTCCCGAAAATCGGCAGCTGCGGCGGCGCAAAGATCGCACGGCCGGGGTCAATGAAGAAGAAAAAGCCCTGGAGGCGATCAAGCTGACGTCGCTGCAGCAGCCGCCGGATCTGTTGCCTATTCCCATCCGGGAGGACCTGGTGGTGTACGTACAAAATCTGCCGCTGGACCTGACGGAAGAAGAAGCGGGCAAAATTGCCCGGATTGTTGAGGCCCACGCCAGCGCGTCTTCCCAATGAACCGCTATCTGCTGATTGCGCCGCTGGCGGTGTTTGGCGCGGCGGGCGCCGCGTTGTACTGGTACTTTATCCAGCCGGATATCAGCAACCCGTTTCACGACAACCTGGTGCCGGAGCTCATCGGCTTCTGCATCGAAGGTTTCTTCCTGGTGGGCTTGCTCACCTGGTTCCAGCAGAGCCGGGAACACGAGCGCCGGCGGGCGCTGTGGCTCAGCCTGCGCGGATCGCTGCGGGACATCCTGAGTCATCTGGATATCGCCTTTCTGTCGGCCGACGCCGAGCCTACCGACGCCCGTAACCTCGAGCGCAGCCCGGCCGTCATCAAAGACCTGCTGGTCGCGTTACAGGAGCATGAGCTGGACCTGGAGGCGATGGTGGCGGTGAAGCAGGCGGCAATAGAAGCCCTGCCCCTGACCCGCGATCTGATTCCGGTGGCTGCGCAGCTCAGCGCCTCGCATATGCACTGGTGGATCGCCATCAGCGACGCCATGCGCCAGGCCAGTCAGGCTAACGAGCGGGATGATCTGGAGCGGTCGGTTTACCAGATTCTGGTGAACCTTCAGGAGTTCGACGGACTCAGTCTGCACTAGCGCCCCAGGCGCGCACGCTACCGTTTCCAGCAGGTTTCGAAATCTCCGGTGCCGGTATGGGTTTTCTGACCCAGCTCGTTCAGGCCAAAGTTGCCACATTCTGTGTCGTCGGCCTGCCCGCCGAGGCCCGTGGCAGTGAGCAGATAAGTAGCCGCCGTCACGTTGCCGGTCACGTTGTAGTAATTCGATTCTGAGTCGAAGCCCGCCTGAACCTGCACAAACGTATCGCAGGAGACGTTGTTATAGACCCCAAACCGGGTCATGCAGCGCTCGAGGCCCTGCGCGGCCTGGGTCAGAGCGGTCTTGGCTTCGGTGCGTCGCGTGCGCTCAACAAAAGTGCTGTAGCTCGGCACGGCGATGCTGGCAAGGATCGCGATGATGGCCACCACAATCAGCATCTCCGCTAACGTAAATCCCTGTTGTCGCATGCTGGCGTTCCTCTCCTTAAAACGGTCGTGGGCCGGGGGATGCCTCCCCCGGCCCTTAGTTTAGCTTAGTTTTTTACTGGTAATCCGGGCGCTCGCCCCAGACGGTGCGTCCTTCTTTGATACAGCCGATGGGGATCCGGGTTCG
>JBCCVP010000191.1:0-8630 GCA_039195135.1 Pseudomonadota bacterium
ACCGCCCCATTCCGCCGGCTCGTCGACAATTGGGTCGACCGGCTGTTCTGGAGGATTTCGGCAAACGCTTTGGCTCTAACCCCTTACCGAGGAGCGGAGATAATCCTTCCGAAGTTGTTGCAAATACAAATGCGAATTGTTATCATTAAGTCGTTGGTGTCATATTCCCCTTGACGCCAACGCCATGAACGGCGAGCAGTTGCCGGTGAGTGATGGAACGCCGAACACTGCAACCCGTTGGTCAGCGCCCGGCGTCGGATCATCCTCCGACGCCGGTTTTCCTTTTGTCCGTACATTTGCCGGCGTTGCCGCGGGAATATCAGACGCGTCCGTTTTTTCTCCCAACCGCGAACCAGTTCTCATCGCGGCTGTCATGCGCCGGTTACTTTGGCCCCGTCAGATGGAGGCCAGACAGCATGAAAAACATTCCGATTCAAAGCGTCGCTGATCAGACGTCACGTCGTCCGCTGCCACGGAATTTGCTGCTTGCCCTTGCTTTTGCAGTCATCGCGCTGCCGACCGCCGGCCACGCCCAGGCGCCTACCTGGGTATTTGAAGAATCTTTTGATGGTGATCCACCGTCCCCGTCCCAGGCGCTGCTGCCGCGGCGTTTTGACTACGTGGTAACCCACCGCCAGCATCCCCAGGAACAATTCACGAAAGCCTATGACACGTTCCCGGCGGACCACGGTGCCGATTGTGCCGGCCCCAATCCCACTGCGCTGCCGCTGCCCCAGCATGCGGTCACCACGAGCCAGAACTCCAACGGCGCCCAGCCGGACGAGAGTTTCTTCATCTGCAAGAACCACATGATGTCGGCCCTCGGTGAGGTTGCCTGGTATTCCAACAGTGCTTTCTGGCCGCGCCAGGCGTTTGATTTTGCCGGTGGTGGCGTCCTTGAGTTTGAAGTCAATCTCAATGAAGGGTTTGGCCAGCGGGTCTGGTGGGAGGTACTCATCGTGCCGCGAGACCAGCTGCGCGTCGGACCGGCCTCGCCGGAATCAGCGATCGACGAGCGCTATCCCCGGGATCGCATCGTGTTGAACTTCAGCGAAGCGGTGCGACACATCCGCGTGGGCAGCGGTGAGGTGGATCCGCTGGGCTGGCAGGTTGATGAGCGCCAGTTCAATCAGTACGACTGGGCCTACTGGGGCGCCCTGCATCCGTCCGACCCGGCTTTGAGCGACCGGCGTATACGCCGCACCATGCGCATCACTCTGAACGCCAACCAGATCGCCTGGGGCATCGAAATGGCAGACGGCAACTTTGACACCTTCAGCGTCGACCTGCCCGAAGGACTGCCCTTTGACCGGGGTCTGGTGCTGTTCAAAACCCACGCCTACACCCCCACCGGTCATGGCAATTTCGATACCTACACCTTTCACTGGGACAATATCCGTTTTACCGGGCCGGCGGTGGGCCGCTATCGAGCCTGGCCGGCGGATAGCGTGGTTTATCTTCAGAGGAACGGCAGCCGGCCGATCGGCGACATCGCCACGGTCAATGTCTCCATCGACGAGCTTGGGGAAAACCCGGTGCTGTTTGGCCAGCTGCACGGGCTGCTCCGGGGCCAGGCCCTGGTAAGCGTCAACGGCGGCCCGGAAATGACGGTCAATCCCGAGGAGTTTGCGCTGGGAGACTGCGTCAGCGGCGAGTGGCGGGACTGGAAGAGTTTTCGTCTGCCGCTGGACCCGAGCGCGCTGCGGACGGGCGTCAATACGCTGCGCTGGCGAGTGGGACCGAGACCGGCCTGCGCCCAGGGACAGGACTGGTGGGATGGTTACTCGGTGAAGTTCCTGCAGATCCAGACCGATGAGGTCAGCTCCGGCGATGCACTGTTGTTTGCGTCGAGTTTTGAGTCCTAGTCGCCGAGATCGTTTTCTTCCATCAGCTGCGCCATGCGCTCCCGGGCGGACGACCAGAGCCGGGCGACGGAGCGCTCTGACGTACCCAGCGCGTCGGCCGTTTCGGTGGTGGTGAGGCCGGCAAAGTAGCGGCATTCGAACACCTTGGCCAGGCGCTCGTCCTCCTGCGCCAGCTGCCCCAGCATCTGGTCCACCTGCAGCAGAAACTCCGCTTCCTCGTGCCCCTTGTCGCCCATTACCGACGCCGTAAAAGTCACGTCTTTCCCTTCTCTCTTGCCGGCGGTGACATAGCGGATTTCGTCGATAATGATCTGCCGCATGATGGTGGCGGCGAGGCCAAAAAACTGGCGCCGGTCTTCCGCCTTGAGGTCACCGCCGGCGAGCAGCTTAAGAAAGGTTTCGTGGATCAGCGTGGTTGCGCCGATACCGGCGCCCTCCCGGGACCGGCGCCGGGCCATCACCTTGAGCTCTGGGTAGAGCAGGGCGGCGAGCTCGTCCAGGGCGCCGGCGTCACCGGCCTTATGGGCCTTCAGCAGAACGGTTACGGACGCGGTCAAATGTTCTGGCTCCCGGCCCCGTCAGTCATCATCTTGCGCTGTACGCTCCCACAAAAAGGTGATTCCGCCGGTCAATATACCGACGCCCCTGGCAGATCTCACGCGAGAAGTTTTATGGACGCTCCTGCCGCAACCGGTACGCGTCACTGTATTTAAGGATACTGAGGGTATTGAGTTTATCCGCGTTGCTGAACTGCGGGAGCCGGGCGGAAACCTCCAACATGGACTCGCCGATGGCAGTGGCTTTGACCGCAGCGCCAACCGGTGCAAACAAGCCGTAGAGCAGCTTCTGACTCAGCTGTGCCTCAGCGTCCGTCGGGCCGATGTAGTCCGGCCGGTAGGCGATGACCTTAACCCGTTCGCCGTCAGCCAGGGCAAACAGGGACTGCTCCGCCCGGACCTTTTCCCGCGCCCACATCATCGATGAATCGGCCGATATGTCGCTGGAGCTGATGTAGTGAAAGCTGAGCCGCGGCGCCGCGTTAATGCTCACCCACTCCTTTACAAACTGGACGGGAAAATCGACGTGGATACGTCCGTAGGTTTCCTCGTCCATGCCCCAGGAGCTGGTGCCCAGTGCCCAGTAGACAGTGCTTGAATCGGCCAGTGCCGAATGGACTGGCCGGTAGTCCAGGTAATCAAGGTGAGTCCAGATTTTTACTTTGCCCGCAGCCTCGCCCGCCTGCATACGGACAGTGGTGCGGCGAGTGATCACGTGGATTGTCTCAACGGCGGGGTCCGCCAAAGCGGCTTCCAGGATCCCGTCTCCGGCCGTGCCGCTGGCGCCCAGTACGGCAAGGGTGGTGTGGGCCGCCGGCGTGTCCGTCAAGGGCGCCAGGGTGAGGTCCTGGCGGCTGAACAGCACCGCCCCGACCAGATACGCCGCGACGAGGAGCACCAGAGGAACGAGCACGATGGTGCGCAGGCGAGGCCACTTCATGGCGCCAAGTTAGCAGGCTTAAGGCGCGTGTCTCGTGCGCAAGGTCATGGCCGGAGCGGCCTTCGCCCCGAGCGCACCGGTCCTTGATGTTTTTTTCATGGGCCGGGCGGCACACTATTCTGATCTCCCATTGCGGAGAAATTTCCAGTCAATTTTTGAGAGGCGACGTCATGTCGGAGTTATCGGTTCGAGAGGCATTTCCGCAGCTGGCTAAGCACGAGGGCGTGTGGGAAGGTTGGTATCGCTATATCAACGTGGACGGCAAGCAGATTGACGCGCACCGGTCCCGGCTGGTGTGCCGCATCCCCGACGAAACCCCTTCGCTTTACCACCAGACCAACCACTACAGCTGGGAAGACGGGACCAAAGAGGTGCGGGATTTCAAGGGCGAGATCCAGGGTAACCGGCTGGTTTTCGATAACGACATCATCAAGGGCTGGGCCGCCCAGGAGCCGCTGGACGAACACCAGCGCACCATGCTGCTCCACTGGGTGCGCTGCGGTGAGCCCAATATCTACCTCTACGAGATGATTCAGCTGTCCGACTGCGGCCGCTATCGCACCCGGGTCTGGCAGTGGATCGAGGACGGCAAGACCGTGCAGCGGACCCTGATTGACGAAGAAAAGGTGTCCGACGAATGGCGCGGTGAATGAGCTAGCGGGCCGCCGCTAACGCAGCGCGGCCTCAACCGGTATGCCGTGCTGCTTGTAGACCGTGCCACCTTTCATCACCAGTTCGACGTGCTGCAGCAGATTAATGTACTGGAGCACGTCACCGCGCACGCCGATTATGTCCGCAAACTTGCCCGCCGACACGGTGCCGAGGTCCGCCTCCACGTCCATCATTACCGCTGGCCAGTAAACCGCCGAGCGAATCACCTCCATCGGTTTGAGCTCCATCACCCGCACGAGCACATCCAGCTCATTCCAGGTGGACTGGCAGTGAAATTTCATCGGGATGCCGCTGTCGGTGCCGACCAGAAAAACCACTCCGGCTTCCCGCAGCTGATCAATCTTGCGTTTTAGCGTCGGCTTTCTCAGCGGCGTCAGGCGGGTATAGGCGAGCTGGCCCGGCCGGGCGATGGAACCGCGCACGTCCGCGATGGTGTCCGCCTTCAGACCCCTTTCCCAGCAGGTGTCGTCCAGCTTCTCCGGGTTGGCCACGGTGCGGTCAAAGTTCCACAGTCCCTCTACCGTCGGCGTCCAATAGAGCGGCCCGCCGGCCACCCGTCCGGTGGCGGTGCGCTCCTTGAGCGCGGCCATCACGTCCGGCGGGTATTCCGGCGCGGTGGTCAGACCCGTATGTTCAAAATTATCGACCCCAATTTTTAATCCCACCCGGATTTCATTCGGTCGATGGGCGTGGGCTACGACCTTCATCCCGCGCTGGTGGGCTTCATCCACAACCGCCTGGGCAATGGCGAGGGGTAGCTTGTCCTGATCGATGAGTTTGACGATGGCCATGCCGGCTTCGTCCAGTCGCGCCACTTTCCGGCGGGCGTCGGCGGGCGAGGTCACCGCCCAGCGGTAGGCGCTCTGCCAGGGAGCCACCTCGGCCTGAAGAAACGGACCCGACATAAACAGTCGTGGCCCGGGAATGTCGCCGTTGTCGATGCGGGATTTCACTGATTGGGAGGCTTCCAGGGGCGCGCCAAGATCCCGCGCCGAAGTAATGCCGGCCAGCAACAGGTGGGACGCGGTCGCCGGCATGATTTCCTCCGCCATGCGGTCCAGGTAGTTGGCCTGCCAGTGGGGATAGTCGGCGTGACCCGTCAGCATGAGGTGAGCGTGGGATTCCCACAATCCTGGCAGCAGATCCATCCCCTCGGTGGAGATCACCGAGTAGTCGGCCGGCACCGCCAGAGTGGCGACCGTGCCGACGGCCTTGATGCGCTCTTGTTCAATCAGGATCACGCTGTTGCGCAGCGGCGCATGGCCAAAGCCATCGATCAGGCGGCCGCCCACCAGGGCAATGTTCCCGCTGCTGGCAGCGGTGCTCCCCAGCAGCCCAGTGATGAGGAAAACAAAAGCTCGAAAGGTTGGCGTCATGATCGATCCCGAAGCCGGCGCGACCCTGAGCCTACCGCCTGGCTGGCAAATCGCCAACCGGTGGTCATGACCTTCAGGAAACGCGGACAGCCGTATAAGATGGCGCGTCGATCACGCGGCGGCGGCGCCGCTTACACCCAGAAAAAGGAAGATGATGAAAACTCGAATTACGGAGATGCTGGGCATCGAGCACCCGATCATTCAGGGCGGCATGCACTATGTGGGATTTGCCGAGCTGGCGGCGGCGGTGTCCAACGCGGGCGGCCTCGGGATCATTACGGGCCTGACGCAGAAGTCGCCGGGGGACCTGGCCAACGAAATTGCCCGCTGTCACGACATGACCGACCGGCCGTTTGGCGTCAACCTCACTTTTCTGCCCATGATCAGCCCGCCGGATTATGCCGGCTACGTCAAGTCCATCATCGATGGCGGGGTCAAAATTGTGGAAACGGCCGGCAACAATCCGCAGCAATGGCTGCCGGTGCTGAAAGACAACGGAATTCGGGTGATTCACAAGTGTACGTCGGTGCGCCACTCGCTGAAGGCTCAGTCCATCGGCTGCGACGCGGTATCGGTGGACGGCTTCGAGTGCGGTGGCCACCCGGGCGAAGACGACGTGCCCAACATGATTCTGCTGCCGGCCGCGGCGGATGAGCTTGAGATTCCGTTTGTCGCTTCCGGCGGCATGGCCGATGCCCGGTCTCTGGTGGCATCGCTGGCGCTGGGCGCCGATGGTATGAACATGGGCACGCGTTTCCTGGCTACCCAGGAAGCGCCGGTGCACCAGAACGTCAAGCAGGCGATTGTTGATGCCGGCGTCCTGGATACGCGGCTGGTGATGCGACCGCTGCGCAACACCGAACGGGTGCTCAACAACGAGGCGGTGGAAAAGCTGCTGGAAATTGAGCAGCAGAAAGGGGCGGACCTGAAATTTGACGACGTTATCGAGCAGGTGGCCGGCGTGTATCCCCGCGTGATGCAGGAGGGTGAGGTGGAGACCGGCGTCTGGTCCTGCGGCATGGTCGCAGGCCTGATCAACGACATCCCCACCTGCCGCGAGCTGATCGACCGGATTATGACCGAGGCGGAGCAGCTCATCGCGGATCGGCTGAAGGGGCTCATGAACTGAGCCCGTCAGATCCAAGCGCTACGGCGGTGATCGAAGGTAGCGCTGCCCGTCGCGCTCAAGGCCGATCACCCGGCCCGCGTCGTCCCGGGTAAACGTGACCGCCTCCCAGGCTTCCAGCGGTGTGCCGCGGGTGGCAAACAGGTCTGGCGCGGCGGGCTTGAGCGTCAAACTGATGTCGCCCCAGTCCGCCACCAGCCCGCCGCGGACGGAAAGCTCAAGATCCAGGTAGGGCTCACCGGTGCCATAGCGGCCGGCAAATTCGGTAAGGTCAGCTTCGGCCGGAGACCATTTCCATCCTTGCCACTGCGCGTCGCTTTCGCTTTCAGCAACCCGGTTGCTGAGGTAATCAAGCTGGCGCTCGACCCGCTGCGGGTAGCGCTCGATGCGAATTTTACGCATCTTTTCGGCATCCGGGTGATCGGTGAGAAACTGCAGGTACATGTTGACGGTGCGGCTGGTGAACCACCCGGTCTGGCTGTCGGAATTTGAAAACGCGGCGACCCCCACCCCGAGGTCTTTAGAGAACGCCATCATGGTCCGATTGCCGGTGTAGCCGCCGCCGTGAATATGGATCTCATGCCCGGCGAAATCACACAGGTTCCAGCCCAGCGAATAGCCGGTGCAGACCAGTTCGTAGGGGTTGCGGCGGTCTTCCATGCCAGTGGCCACAAATGAGGTGTGGGTGAGCTTCAGCGCACGCTCTGAAAACGGCGCTTTTTCCCCCTCGGGCCGGCGCAGCTGCAGCTGTAGAAAACGCGCCATATCGCTGGGGGAGGTGACGATGCCGCCGGCCGATTGCATCATGCCGTCGTATTTGGGCCGCACGTCATGCCAGCCTTCGGTGCCACGCCACTGGTGGCTGAATGCCAGCTCCTCCAGGGCAAAGTCAGAGGTGCGGGCCGAGGTGCGCGACAGCTTGAGCGGTTTGAACACTTCCTCCGCCAGCCACTGCTGCCAGGTTTTCCCCGTATGCGTCTCCAGTATCGCGCCGTAGATGTTGTAACCCAGGTTGTCGTACTTGAAACCGGCCTCCCGCCGTTCGCTGTAGTCCCTGATCAGGCGCGGATAGTCGTCCGGCTCAATGCGCATCACGTAGGCTTCCGTGTTGACGATAAAGTCGGCGTCGATGGGCACCTCGTGCGTCAGCAGCTGCCGTAGCGTGTAGTCCGCCGCCGCCAGTCCGTCCGGCAGCTTAAGGTCCGGCCAGTGGTCAGTCAGTTTGCTGTCCAGCGGCAGCACCTGGCGCTCGTCCAGCACCGCGGCCAGCAAACCCATATACGCTTTTGTCTGGGAAGCGATATAGATCGGCGTGTCTTTCGTGAGAGGTGCGCCGGTGGAGGCTCGTCGAAGGCCCGAGACCTTATTGAGTAGTACCTGTTCTGCTGTGACCACCACCGTCGCGTACCCCGGACCCAGGCCCGGAATGTCGTCGATGAAGGTGCTGAGCTGGTCCGCCGCCTCCCGCGGCGAAGCGGCAATGGCTTCGAGACTCAACGCGAATAACGTCAATGCTGGGAAAAGAATTTTTCGCATGGGATGCCCTGGCGATAACCAACAAGCGTCCCATTCTGCCCAGCCGGGCCACCGCCTTATTGAACGGATGTAACCTGGCCGCTCCGGGACAGACGGCACAGCGCTCCCGGCGTTAATCCGGTCTGGCGCTTCGCGATGCGGTGCAGGTGAGCCTGATCGGCGAAACCGGCGTCGTTCGCCGCCCGGCTGAGCGACTGGCCGGTTGCCATGGCGGTGAGCGCCCGGGCCAGAGCGCTGCGGGATCGGTACAGGCTGGGGGAGGTGCCGAACCAGCGGGTGAAGCTGCGGGAAAGGTGCACCCGGTGCACGCCGGCCTCCCGTGCCAGGGTCCCAAGACTGAGATCATCCTGGCCGTCCCGCAGGGCGTCTCGCACCTCCGTCAGCCAGGCCGGGGGCCGGGAAGATTCCGGCTGGCCCCCGTGGTGGGACAGGGCGAGCAGATCCCAGATCACCTGCTCCTCTGCCGAATCGGGGTCCGCGAGCAGCACCAGGAGCTGCCCCAGCCGGCGCTGGGCCCGGTCGTCCTCCGGCAGCCGCCAGCGCCAGTCCTTCAGCGAG
>JBCCVP010000192.1:0-8625 GCA_039195135.1 Pseudomonadota bacterium
CTACATGCACCAGACCACCGACAACGTCGATAAAGCCCAGCTTCAGCTCGCGCTCAACGTACGCTTCTGAGGCGGCAGCCGGTCAAGATGCAGCGGCAGCGCGTCACCTAACCAGATCAGGTAGCGGGTGTGATCGTCCAGGTCGGTGGTCTGGTGCATGTAGCCAAACTGCAGCCGGGTGCGGTCGGAGATGCTCCGGCCGATGCCCGCGTAGATCCGGTTGCGGTCAAAGTAATCCACGCGTCTCCCGCCGCCGATATTGCGCTTGCCGTTCAGGAAAATCTCGTCGTAAAACGCCAGGTAGCTGCCGGTGGGCTCTCCGTTTCTGGTGAGTGGTACGTTTAGGAAGAGCCCATAGCGAATACGGGTGCGAAAATCCTGGCTCTCCAGCCAGCGCTGCTCAAAGCGAAATCGGTGGCTGAACTGGAGCCGCTTGCCCACCGGCGTGGCAAACCGGAGTTCCTGGTAGAGCCGATTCTCCTGCCGCGTGCGGCTGCTGGGCCCAAACGTACCCGTATCGACAAACGCGTAGCCCGCCGCCACCCGAAACTTCCCAAACTGCCGGGCCAGGCCGGTGCGGAAAAGCAGCTGTTCCCGATCGCCGGCAAAGTCAAAGTTCCGGTGCTGCACATCGCCCTGCAGCCCCCAGCCATTGACCTGAAAATCAGCCCGCCACTGCAGGATGTACCAGGCGCCGAGCTGATCTTCGTCGATGGTCTGGGCAACGGCAAAAGTGCAGGACAACCCAAGCAGCGTGGCGACTATCAGGCGAATCGTCCACCGCAGACTCATGACAATTGATGGAAAAACTGTTGGAGGCCATCCATGGCGGGGTTTACTCCTGCACAACTCGAATGAGTCTTACGCTGCGTGTTCGATGATCTTCAATGCCAGCAAAATGCTGGCTGCTGGTCAGTTTGACTTCAATACTCTCCCGACCCGAGGGGGGACTTTCTGCTACGAGTGAGACCCTGCGGACAGTTTTGCTCGCTTCATAGGTGTTCTCCTTACCCAGTTTCCCATCGAGGTAAAGCCGAAGCGTCAGCGGAAACAACTCCGGAATGGTCGGTAGTTCGACCGTTAGTCGAACACTTTTGGCGCCCGGTTCTCGACTGAGCACCAGGGCCGTGTAGGGGGATGCATAAGGTGGTGATGAGAGCGGGTCAGTCACCTCGAGATCTGGCAACACGCCGCCTAGAAACATGATCGGGTCCTGAGCAGACATGGATTCAAAGTTAATCCCGGGGTGAAGATAGCTGCGGGCAACCTCCTTTCGCAGTTGTGCCAACGCGTCCTGATCAGGTGTTGGCCCGTTCCACCGCGGAGGCGGCTCTGCCCCCCCAAACGAATCATCAATCCAGCCCAAAGCAGCAAGATGACCGAGCAGCTGCTCGGCCAGCTGTTGATGACCAGTCCGGCTTGGATGCGGATCATGCGGCAGCCGATGCGCCGGGTCGGTCAGACCGTAATCCACCATGGCGATCGGGCTTTGGAACCCAGATTGGTCCAGATAATGATGAGTTAAGGCATTGAAGTAGGGGTTTTCGTCCAGAATAGTCAGCAGGAGCCTGCCACCCAGCTGTTGTTGCAGTGACTCCAGCCGCGTCAAAGCCGCGGCGGCATCCCGCCAGCGAATCCGTGATTCTTCGGCCAGATCGTAGGCAAGCAGGTTCACGCTGTTCACCCCAAATGCCAGCGGCCAGGCGTTGTGGAAGACACCAGACCCTCGCGGCCGTTGCTCAGGCGAAAACTCGTTGGATATGGCGCCGATCCCACGGACGCCCTGCGTGTCCGAAATATCGTTAGAAACCAGCAGCACAACAATCAGGTCGGGCTCGTAGGCGCTTAGGCGAGTGCTCAGATACTGGGCCTGGTTGACCGCTGTCCAGCTTCCAATCGAGAGATTCAGTACCTCCACCAGGCGACCCTGGATCTGGTGGGCCGTCAAGCGATCCGCAATCAGATTGGAGTACCGATCCTCAACCGCACCGCCAAAGCCGTAGGCAAAAGAATCACCGAGGAAAATCACACGATAGCGGTCATCCGATTTCGGCCCGTAGTCAAAATCGCTGCGCATGCCGGCATTATTGGAACGAATTTCTGTTCCGGCCTCCGGCTTTGTCACGCTGCGCTGGAGAATCCGACCGACCCGATGGTCGGGAACCGTGTCATAGAGGCCACCGACCTGCCCGGCCAGCGTGTGGTATTGAGCCCGACGATCAGCACCGGCCGGGGTAACGGGCGCGGTTTTGAGGTAGGTGAAAACCCAACCCAGGAGCGCAAATGAGACCGCGACCAGTGCAAGCAGCCCCACCCAGAACCGCGTTGGGTTGGGATTCTCAGGCATTGTGAGGCGAGCCGACCATACCCTCGCGGAGTTTAGCAAAGCGGCTTCCCCAACCGTTCCTGCGCAAGCCGCCGCACTTTCAGGTAACACTTCCACACCGGCGACGTCAGTACACTGAAGCAAACGGGAGGCCCCATGCAGGCCGTATCAGACGAACAATTGATTCAGTGGGTGGCAGACGGGGACCGTTCCTGTCTCGGCACTCTGTTTGAGCGGCATCACAAGGGCGTCTACCAGTTTTGTCTGCAGCTCACGCGCAATCCCTCCCTATCGGAAGACCTGACCCAGGACGTGTTTATGCGTGTGATGAAAAAAGCCCGGAGTTTTCGCGGCGAGGGCAGCTTTAAAGGCTGGCTGTACCACGTGGCGCGCAATCTGACGTTTGACCAGCTGCGTAAAGCCAAGCGGCGCGGTGTGCACATGAGCGAACCGGAACCGGAAACCACCGAAGCGCTGGTGGAACACCACAGCGCGGAGGACCGGGCCGCCGACGCCGAAAGTGTGCGCCGGCTGCAAACCGCCCTGGCCCGCCTCCCGGCAGCCGCCCGGGAGGTGATCTGGCTTGGCCGCTTCGAATTTGACGGCTACGACGACCTGGCCCAGGCCCTGGGCTGCAAACCCGGCGCGGCCCGGGTGCGCATGCACCGGGCCATGGGTCAGCTGAACGAAATATTTAAGGACCTGGAGGCTAGCCCTGCCCATGGCTGATCAACCTCACAAAGGGGTGCCCTACGACGGCGAAGGCCAGCGTCTGTGGCAATCCCTCGAATCTCTGCCCAAAGCCCAGCCCGGCGACGGCCTGCGGCAGCAGTTTTACGCCGAGCTCGACCGGGCCAGCCAGCCCGGCTGGGCGGAGCGACTGGCGGGCCGCTTCGGCATGGTGGCCGTGCTGGCACCGGCTGCGGCCTGCCTCGCGCTGGGGCTGGTGCTTGGGCTGGTGTTCCGGCAGGGCGGCCTCACCGCCGGTGATCCGATTGCTTCGCCACAGCTGGCTGCGCTGGAGGCTCGGGTCACGCAGCTGAACCGGCAGCTGATCCTGGATCAGCTGGAAGCTGACGCCACCAGCACCCGGCTTCGCGGTGTGATTGCCGCCAGCGGTGAAGGCGTGCAGGACCCGCAGCTGGCCAGCGCGTTGCTGCGGCTTGCGTCTGCCGACAACAGCGCCTCGGTGCGCGGCGCCGCCATTGACGCGCTGGCGCCAAAGATCGCGGAGCCCGAGGTGGGCGACTCACTGATGACCCTGCTGGTAAATGCTGAGTCCCCGCTGGTGCAGCTGTCGCTGGTGAACCTGGTGCTGCGCCATGGCACGGGCGAGCAGGTGAGCCAGCTGCTTAAGCTGGCCGCGGAACAACAGCTGAACCCCGATTTGATTCCCTACGTGGAGTCGAGCGTTGAAAGGAGCGAGATATGAAAGCGCCGTTGAGTTTGCTTTGCGCCGGGCTGCTGGCGGGCGCTGTGAATACCGCGCTGGCCACAGTGGAAGAAACCGTCGAATGGGAGGAGGTCTTCCCGGTCAGCGCCGGTGCCGAGCTGAGCGTACGTAACGTCTGGGGACCGGTAAACATCACCCGGGGCCCGGCCGGCGCGATCACCGTGCGGGCGGTGGAGACGCGAAGTGCGCCCAACCAGACGCTCTTTGAGCGTTCCAAGTCGATTCTCTATGTGCATCTTGAAAACAGCGATGAGCTGGTCAAGCTCGCCATCGGAGACCAGGATCACAAACAGCGCTGGCGGCGGGACAACCCATGTCGAGGCTGCAAGCTGGAAATTGCCTACACCATTGAGGTGCCGACGGACACGCTGGTGAGCGCGGCCACGGTGAATGACGGCGGCATCGTTATCAAGGAGCTGCCTGGCCCGATCAACGCCGAGAACATCAACGGGCCCGTCACCATCACCGGCCTGCACGCCTGTTCCGACATTCAGAACATCAACGGCGAAGTGAGGCTCACCTTCGCCACCGCGCCCGATCTGCCTTGCGAGATCGAAACGATCAACGGCGACATCAACATCAGTCTTCCCCAGGGAGCGGGACTTGATGTGCTGGCGGACCTTGGCAACGGTGATCTGCGCACGTCTCTTCACCCGGAGGCGCTTCCGGTAGCGGCGAAGCTGACGGAAGAACGAGAGGGCCGCAAAACCAGTTATCGCGTCACTCAGGCTGCCGGCATACGCCTGGGGCCCGGAGGCCACCCCTTTACCATTCGATCCATGAACGGCGACGTCAGGATCAATCCCGTCAAGTAAACGGGATCTAGTAAAATGGAGATTCAAATGAAGCATCTAATCCAATCTAAGTTTTTTGCGCAGGTCACGTTGCTGGCGGTCGCCATCACAGCACCGGCCGCCTGGGCCCAGTCGCCGCAGGTGATCAATATTCCGCTGTCCTACCCAGACCGGCCCATGACGCTTGAAGTGGGCATTCTGTCGGCGGAGATCGAGGTGATCGGCGAGGACCGCAGCGATGTGGAGCTTGAGGTAAGCGCCATCAGCAGCAGCCGCAAGATCATCACGCCCAGCGGCGCCATGCCCATCACCACGAGCGGCTTCGCGCTGGAAGCAGACGAAGACGAAAACCGCGTGGAGGTGAGCACCGACTGGCGCAACGAGAAAATGAAGTTCCTGGCCCGGGTGCCCCGCAATGCCAGTCTCGAACTGTCGACGGTGAACGACGGCATCATCGTGGTGAGAAACGTGCACGGCGATATGGACCTGCGGAACGTCAACGGGCCGATTACCGCCACCGGTATTGTGGGCTCGGTCGCGGCGGAATCGGTCAACGAAAACATCAAGATCTACTTTGATGAGTTCGGCGCGGACGCCACCGCCACGCTCACCACCATCAACGGCAACCTGGACGTGGGCATTCCGGACGGCACGGGCGCTGAGTTTCACCTGGACACGGGCCGTGGCAACATCAACACCGACTTTGAGGTGACGGTGGAATCGCGCAAGCCCATCATCGAGCGCAAGGACCACGAAAAGGGCGTCAAGGTGAAGGTGGAAACGGTGATTACCGCGGTGGTGGGGGACGGCGGACCCATCGTGCGCATGAAGTCGCTCAACGGTAATCTGCGGATCTCCAAGTCCAACTGACCCTGGGCCGTTCAGCCCCGCCGCTGAACGATGCCCACCAAAAAGCCCGGCGCTCAGCCGGGCTTTTTCTTTTGCTTAGGCCACCTCAGCTGATGCGACGCTCAGAAAGGGAGCGGCCAATTTTTCGCAGATGGACCACAACGCCTGGGCCTTGCCGCCGTCCATAGCCGGATCGTTCGCAGCCAGGTGAACCCGTCCCCGGGTGTTGTGATAGTAGCCGCCCTTCACGATGGGCTGCGTCGCGCAATACAAAGAGGTCTGCGCCCCCATACGCGTCGGCAGCAAAGGCTTCTTCATCAGGCGCTCCCAAGGTTTGTCGCCCATCATCAAGCCACTGGCAACCACGCCCGGATGCACTAATGCCACCGTCAGCTCTGGATACTTGTGCTGCAGCACCCTGGCAATCCAGATGTTGCCGAGCTTGCTTCGGCTGTAAGCCTTGGACCCGCCAATCAGGGTTTTGTACGTGAAGTCGTGGGTGCAATCGCTGGCGGTGATGTAGATATCGCCGGTCAGCACGACAATGCGCGCTGAAGGGGTGAGGATGGCCTCGTCGATCAGCATTTTTCTCAACGCGAAGTGGCCAAGCACATTAGTACCAAACGCCAGCTCGTAACCCTGCGCCGTTTGTTCGTATTTGCGCGGCGAGACGCCGGCATTTTCGATCAGCGTGTCGATGCGGCGACCCTTCAGTACCGACTTGATCGCTTCGATGGCCGGAGCCACGGTCGTCAGGTCGCCGAGATCGACGGAAACCACCGAGACATTGCCGGGGTTTTGCCAGTCCAACAAAAGCTCCCGCGCTTTTGCTTCGTTGCGGACCAAGAAAAGCACCTGCGCGCCCGCTCGAGCCAGTTCGCGGGCCGTTTCAAGCCCGATACCGTTGGTGGCACCGGTGATCGCAATGACCAGGTCATCCCGTCGACCGATATCCGGGCAGATTAAGGCTTTTCGTCTTTGGTTGAGCACACAACCCATGACGCGGGGCACCACGGATGTACCGACTTGGGTTTCCTTCAGCGTCATCTACTTTCCCTCAGGCATCGGTTCATTTGCTGCCACGCGACTAAACGAAGCGGTTCGCCCAAACAGGGAGACGCCGACAAAACCGCGCATCTTCAGCGTCAGACCATCGTCCTCCAGCCAAAGCTTGCCGCGATAGGTGCGGCCGTTGTCCGCGGAATAGACCTCACCCCCTTCCCACTTCGAACCTTTCTTAGTGAATCCGGTTAGGAAGGTCACACCCACCATCGACCGGCCACGAAGGCTGGGATCCGGGTTGTTGCGATCCAGCAGCGGTGATGATCGCCACACAATGCGGCCGCTGAGTTGATCCCCCGCGCGATACATCTCGATCATGCCGTTGCGGTCTTCGGTCCAATAACGGCCCTCGATGGCATGGCCCGCGGACGCGGCCAGCGGTAGGTAAAGAACGAGGAGCAAAATTATTGGTCGCATGGTTGCCTCACAGATCAGTCAAACCGTCAGGTTGGTTGCGGCAGTAGAAAATCAGGGCCCGAAGCACAGCTTTCATCTGCGCGCCGGTGTCCTCGTGAAGGGAAGCCCTGACCAGGGCGGGCGTCAGAAATTTGGCCATTGCGGCCTGAATCAAGATGGCCGCTTGCACCGGATCCAGATGCGTCAAAGACTCTTCACTGATGGCTTCCTGGATCAGCGCCGAGCCGCGGGAGACGATAAAGTCCTGGTGTTTTTGGGCGGCCTCAGTGCGGTTGGACCACATGTGCTGGTACAGCTCATACCCGCTGGGATCGTTGGCTAATTTTTCCCGGGAGGATTGATGAATCGCCAGCAGCAGGGCGGTGAGCCGGTCGAAGGCGCCCGCCTCAAGCTTCAGCGTTTCTTCAATAAGGTGCCGGGAGTCGGCCAGCCATCGATCGACGACCGCGTCGAATAGATCATCCTTGGAACGAAAGAAGCGATAGATGTTGCTGTGGGACATTCCCAACGACTTAGCCAGTTCCACCAGACGAAACTGCTCGAAGGACGTCTCCGACAGATACTTGGTCGCCGCTTCAATGATCTCCGCAATCTGTTCGTCAGGCGGCAATCGGGAGGGCCTGTTCATGACATTTTTTATTTTCTGTTAATAACAAATCGTAACTTATGTTATTAATTTGTCGTTGTAAAGCAGTAGACCAGAGGCTGCTCGCGGGCAAGTCAGCCTGATCCACCGGCAATGCCCGCTCGATTCTCACGCAGCAGCAGGAACCCGCCCCTGCGCCAGACTCGTTTTTACTCGCACACTGGTGCGCCATGGATATGGCAACGGTGTACTGCCGGGCCCAGGCGGGGATTCAGGCACCGCTGGTGCAGGTGGAGGTGCATCTGGCGCACGGCCTGCCCCGGGTGAGCATCGTCGGACTTGCTGAGACGGCGGTAAAAGAAAGTCGCGATCGGGTGCAGGCGGCGCTGGAGACTTCCGGGTTCGAGTTTCCGGCAGGCCGGGTGACGGTGAATCTGGCGCCGGCGGATCTGCCCAAGGCTGGGGGCCGCTACGACCTGGCCATCGCTGTCGGCGTGCTGGTGGCCTCGGGGCAGGTGCCTGCAGAACGCCTGAGTGAGCTGGAGTTTCTGGCGGAGCTTGGCCTTGACGGCCGGCTGCGCGGCGTTGCCGGCGCCCTGCCCGTCAGCCTGGCTGCGCGGGACCAAGGGCACAGGCTGGTGGTGGCGAATGAGGCGGCGGATGAGGCGGCTCTCGCCGAGGGCGCCCACGTGCTGGGAGCTGATCACCTGCTGGAGGTCTGTGCATTGCTTCGCGATGACCAGACCTTGTCTCCGTGCCATCCCCCACCCACAGCGAGACGCGCCGGGCCGGATCTGGCTGACGTGCGCGGGCAGCTTGGCGCTCGTCGGGCACTAGAGGTTGCCGCCACGGGCGGCCACAACCTGCTTCTCTACGGCCCGCCAGGCACCGGCAAGACGCTGCTGGCATCCCGCCTGCCCAGCATCATGCCGCCGCTGGACGAAACTGAGGCATTGGAGGCCGCGTCCGTCGCCTCGATCAGTCGCGGCGGGTTAGACCCGGCCTGCTTTCGGGTACGTTCGTTTCGCTCCCCGCACCACAGCGCCTCCGCCGCGGCGCTGGTGGGGGGCGGCAGCCCGCCGCAGCCCGGGGAGATTTCCCTGGCCCATCACGGCGTGTTGTTTCTGGACGAATTGCC
>JBCCVP010000193.1:0-8257 GCA_039195135.1 Pseudomonadota bacterium
GACCATCGGTGACTACAAGGAAGTCGGCGACATCGTGATGGCCCATTCCATGATCGCAAGCATCGGCGACGGTACCGCGCCGATCCAGCAGGCGATCACCATCGAAACGGCGGAGCTGAACGTTTCCGATATCAGCGCCGACAACTTTGCCATGCCGGAAGTGGAAGAGCCGGTCGCCGAAGCCGCCGAGTAATCGTTTCGGCTGCAACCGCCCCGCTCCTCCTGCGAGCGGGGTGAGCTTTCGGGCGGCGCGCGACGATCAGTGGCCCGCCGCCTCAAAATCCAGGGCACATCAGGGGCATCTCATGAATATCCGTAAATCGGTCTGGCTGGCAGCCCTCGCGCTGGCTACGGGGGCGCAGGGCGCCATCGAAATCAACTCCTCCACCTTTGGCGGCCTGAGCGCCCGGAACATCGGCCCGGCGGTCATGAGTGGGCGCATCGCGGCCATGGACGGCGTGGTGCAGGACGGTAAGCCCGTCACGCTCTACGTGGGCACCGCCAGCGGCGGCGTGTGGAAATCAGACGACGGCGGCATCGTCTACGAACCGATTTTTGACGAGCACCAGCAGTCCATCGGTGCCGTGCGGGTGGACCCGAGCAACCCCGAAACGGTCTGGGTGGGCACCGGCGAGAGCTGGGTGCGCAACACCGTGTCCCCCGGTGACGGCGTCTACCGCTCCCTCGACGGCGGTGACAAATGGCAGTTCATGGGACTCAAGGACAGCGACCACATCGCTGAGCTCCTGGTGCACCCGGACGACGGCAACGTGGTGTATGTGTGCGCCCTGGGGCATCTCTGGGCCTCCGGTGGAGACCGGGGCGTGTTCCGGAGCAAAGACGGCGGAGAAACCTGGGAGAACATTCTAAGGGTCGACGACGCGACCAGCTGCTCGGATCTGGCCATGACCCCCGACGGCAGCGTGCTCTATGCCGGACTTTGGAAGGTGCGCCGCTATCCCGATTTTTTTGAATCCGGTGGCGAAACGTCCGGCCTTTTCCGCAGCACCGACGGCGGCGATACCTGGGAGGAACTCACCGAAGGCATCCCGGCAGGGGACAAGGGCCGCATCGCAGTGACCGTCGCCGCCTCTGAGCCGACGCGGGTTTACGCCACCATCGAAAGTGAAAACACGGCGCTCTATCGCTCCGACGACGGTGGCGACACCTGGGTGGAGAAAGACGACTCGGGCAACGTGCAGATGCGGCCGTTCTACTTTGGCGAACTGGTGGTGGATCCCAGCGATCCCGATCGGGTCTACAAGCCCGCGTTCAGCCTGACCGTGAGCAGCGACGGCGGCGACAAGTTCTCGTCCATGTTTGGCGCCGGCTTCAGCTTCTCCATCCATCCGGATCATCACGCCCTGTGGATCAATCCCAGCAACCCCCGGCAGCTGTTTCTCGGCACCGATGGAGGTGTGTACATCTCCGAGGATCGCGGTTTTCACTGGCGCCACGTGGCCAACCTGCCGGTCAGCCAGTTCTACCACGTGGCCGTCGACACCCGCTGGCCGTATAACGTATACGGCGGGCTGCAGGACAACGGTTCCTGGATGGGGCCGTCCCAGGCGCCGGGCGGTATCCAGAACAAAGACTGGCAGAACATCGGCTTCGGCGATGGCTTCTGGTCCTTTCCCGATCCGAACGACGACCGGGTGCTCTATACCGAATATCAGGGTGGCCAGCTAAAACGCGTCGACCGCGAAACGCTGGAAATCAAGCGGATTCAACCGGCCCCCGAAGAAGGCCAGGACCAGCTGCGGTTTAACTGGAACACGCCGCTGCACCTGAGTCCGAGCAAACCCGGCACGATCTACTACGGCGCCCAATACCTGTTTCGCAGCCGCGACCGCGGCGAGTCCTGGGAGGCCATCTCCCCCGATCTCACCACCAACGACCCTCAGGGGCAGCGCCAGGGTGAGTCCGGCGGTCTGACCATCGACAACTCGACGGCCGAGAACTACACGACCATTTATTCGATCAGCGAATCGCCGCTGAATCACCGCGTGATCTGGGTGGGCACCGACGACGGCAACGTGCAGCTCACCACCAACGGCGGGCGCAGCTGGAGCAATGTGGCCGGCAACATCGAAGGGGTCCCCGCCGGCACCTGGGTGTCCCGGGTGGAAGCCAGCCCCCATGATGAAGGCACCGCCTTTATCACCTTCGACGGCCACCGGCGCGGCGATATGGGCACCTACGTGCTGCGCACCAGCGACTATGGCGCCACCTGGACCTCCCTGACCAGCGACGCGATCGACGGCTACGCCTGGGTCATCAAGCAGGATCCGGTGAACCCGGACCTCCTGTTTCTCGGCACCGAAGAGGGTCTTTTTATCACCCTCGACGGCGGTGAGAACTGGGCCCGCTTCTCGGAGAACCTGCCGATGGTGGCGGTGCATGACCTGGTGGTTCACCCCACTGAGCACGATCTGGTGATCGGCACCCACGGCCGCGGGGTTTACGTGATCGACGACATCACCCCGCTGCGGGGCCTGACCCAGGAGAAGATCGACGCCAACGTGGCGATCCTGCCGACCCGCCCGGCGCCGATGGTGCTCAACGCGCAGCTGCAGACGTTTGGCGCTAACGATTCTTTCGCGGGCAACAACCCGCCCCAATCCGCCACCATCGTTTATCACCTGAAAAAGCGTCACCTGTTTGGCGACCTGAAGGTGGACGTGTTCGACGATGAAGACCGGCTGATCGCCACGCTGCCGGGCGGCAAACGCCGCGGCCTGAACCGGGTGGAGTGGCCGATGCGCTTCAAGGCACCCAAGTTTCCGCCCGCGACCAACCTGGTGCCGGGCTTCCTAGGTCCGCGGGTTCCGGAGGGCGAATACCGGGTGGTCCTGACCAAGGGCAAAGAAACGCTGGCATCGACCGTGCAGCTGGTGGCGGATCCCCGCACGCCCCACTCTCGCCGGGATCGCCAGGCGCAGCAATCGCTTGCGCTGGAGCTCTACGACATGATCAACAACCTGACGTTTCTGTCGGACAATCTGATTGAGCTGCGCACGCAGGCCAAAGACCGCACCGGCGAAGCCGACGAGGGTCTGACCGAAGCGCTGGAAGGTTTTGCCGCGGAGCTGGAGACGCTGCGCACGTCTCTGTCGTCGAGCAAAGGCGGCATGATCACCGGCGAAGAAAAGCTGCGCGAACGTCTCGGTACGCTCTACGGCAATGTCACAAGCTACGACGGGCGTCCGTCCGACACCCAGTTCGGCCGACGCGCCACCCTGGGGCAGGAGCTTGAAGACGCGCTTGCCGCCGGCGACGTCATGCTGAAGTCGCAGCTCGCGGCCATCAACGAGCGCCTAAGCGCCGCCGGTCTTGAGGCCATTACGGCGCTGGAACGGGATGCCTGGAATGAAGAAGAGGGCGTGGCAAGCTTTGCCAGCGCCGCTGCGCAGGCCGGCTGGCCCGTGCTTCTTCCGCCGGCGCTCCGGGGCCTCGCCGAGTAGCGGGATGAACTACCCGGCCTTGAGGCCGGGGGTTCCGCGGGACAGGTCTACCGCGCGCCCTTCTTTGCGCAGGGCGTCGACGGTGCGGCCGTCGCAGTTAGCCAGATTGTCACCCTGGACCACGTTTTGGGCGTCGACAAAGAGCACCACCGGGTCGGACGTGAGCGTCTTATAGAGCGTCCGGCCTTTCCTCGTGTGGGCGCTGACGTAGAAGACCAGCTCGTCCCAGGGCAGCACGCCGGTTGGATCTTTGACGGAACAGACGATGGCGTCCGGCCGGTCGGCGATGATGGCGGCGGTCGCGGGAGACGTTAGGGAAAACAGGGTCAGGGCCGCGGTGACCGTGCCGGCTTTAGTCATCGGTGACATGGATGCCTCATGGATCATGGGATTTGGTTTGAGCGTAGGATCATTGCCGGATCCACCTCAAGCCGGCGTGAGCAGATGATCAATTTAAGTTGCGTCCTGGAGGCCGGCTTCATTTCTTCTTCAGTCCACTGCGCTTATTCTCAAGTTATCGACGCGAATGTTTAGGAACGTTTTGAGACCGTCTCTTCTTCTGATCGTTTTCTGCGCCGGGGCCGCGATGGCTGATAACGTTCGGCTGCCCGATGGCGGGCGCTATGACGGGGAGCTGCGCAAGGGTGTGCTCCACGGCACCGGCGTGCTGACCTGGCCCAGCGGCGATCGCTATGAAGGGGAGTTCCGCCGCGGGCGAATGCACGGTGAGGGAGTGCTCAGTCTTGCCAACGGCGATCGCTACCAGGGCCAGCTGCGCGAAGGCCAACCCCATGGCCGGGGCGTGTTTGAGTTTTCCGACGGTTCCCGCTACGAGGGCGAGATGGCGCTGGGCTACCCCGGTGGCAAAGGCAAGATGACCTGGGTGACGGGAGACTGGTACGAGGGCGAGTTTGAGCTCGGTTACCCCTCGGGGAAAGGTTTCCGGTACTACTCGGACGGAACCGAATACGAGGGGGAGTTCGTAAGCGGTGCCGAGAATGGACAGGGGGAAATGCGGATGCCGTCCGGGCATACCTTTTCCGGCCTTTTTGAGAACCGGGAAATCAGGCGGGGACGCTGGCAGTGGGGGCCCGACGCCTATTACGAGGGTGGCTTCGAAAACTGGGTCTCGGCTGGCGACGGCGTGATGGTCAATGAGATGGGGCGCTTCTCCGGGCGTTTCGAAGAGGGTTTCCTGTACCAGGGCGTGCATGAGCTGCCGGATGGCGGTCGCTACGAGGGTGGGTTCGACGGCTATTTCAGTTACCAGGGAAAAGGTCGGCTCACAGCGTCCGACGGTACCGTGCTGGAAGGTGAGTTTTCCGAGGGGGAATACCTGGGGCCCAGCAAAAGCTGGGCTGACAAGGCCACCGACGCGGCAAAAGCGGCCGTTGCCGCCCTGACGCCCGGGCCAACGTTTGATCCGCCGGCCCCGGCGGAGCTGCTGGCGGAGAAAAGCCTGTATCTGCAGCCCGAGCTGCTGGCGGACGCCCTGGCGGCGATCCCGCCAGAGCAACCCGAGCAAATCGACCTTTATGTGGTGCAGGTAGCCGGCGACGGTCGGGAAGAGGTGTTTCGCCGCGAGGTGGAGTTTGCCGCGGGCCTGCAGGGATCACTGTGGGACAACGCCGCACGCGTGATCACGCTGGCCAACAGCCGCACGTCCGTGGAGCGGCTGCCGATGGCCACCCGTGCCAGTCTCCGACAGACGCTGGACGCGGTGGCCGAAAAAATGAATCGCGAACAGGACATTTTGCTCGTCTACCTCACCAGCCACGGCAGCGAGGACCATCAGCTGTCGCTGGCGCAGAACGGGATGCGGCTGCCGGATCTGCCGGCCCCGGAGCTGGGTGAGATGCTGGCCGGTCTTGAAGTGAAGCATAAGGTGGTCATTGTGGCGGCCTGCTTCTCCGGTGGCTTTATTCCGTATCTCGATGACGGCCAGACCTTGGTCATGACCTCCGCGCGGCGGGACCGGACCTCGTTCGGCTGCGCCGACGAAAACGAGATGACCGATTTTGGCCGCGCGTTTCTGGCCGAGGCGCTCGCGGAAACAGACAGTCTGGTCGCAGCTTTCGAACTTGCTCGCACCAAAGTCTCCGCCTGGGAAGAGGAGCGCGAGCTGACACCGTCAGAACCGCAGCTGCTGCGGTCGGAGACGGTGGAGCAGCAGCTTTCCGCGTGGCGCTCGCAGCGCGACGAGCGCTGATCAGAGCTAGTCGTTGATACAGGCCTGCGTCTGGCCTGGTGCCGTAATCTCCACAGGCATCGCCGCCACGGGGCGCTCGAAGCTGTCGGCAAAAACCTGCGTTGGATCGTCGGCCCGTTCGATGCTGCCGATGTCGCAGGGGCCGGCCGCTCCCCCGCGGGTCACGCTGCGCTGATCGCGCGCGGGGCATAGCGTGGCGTCACCGGCGTCAAGCAGCGGGCTGCCCATCTGGGGCAGGCGGGAAAGGCCCGGCGCACCGTTGGCCGCCAGCGGGTCGAGCAGCGGGTCCGTGGCCGGCAGGTCTGTCAGCTGCGTCAGCTGGCAGGTGTCGTCACCGTCCAGGTTGTGGCCGAGGGACACAAAAATCTCTGGGGCGGAGGCCTGGTTTGACTCCCGGAAGCCACAGTCGCCGCCGCCGTTTTCGGCGATAGCGTTGTTTTTGAGACCGACCACGTCGCAGGCTGCCGCGTAGACGCCGCCGCCGTCGTCGCCGGCAGAATTACCCGTCACCGTGCTGCTCGACAGTACGTTGGCCACGCCGCCGGCCTTGAAACCGCCGCCATTGCGCACCGCCGTGTTTTGACTGAGGGTGCTGTTGTCCACCCGCGAGTCGCCAAAGGTGTGCACGCCGCCGCCGTCCCGGCCGGCGCTGTTGCCGGTGACCGCGCTGCTTGCCACAAGCAGATAGCTGTCTCGGCTGCTGTTGCTGTTGAGGCCCCCGCCATCTCTGCCGGCCATGTTGTCTGAGATTTCTGAGCGAAACACTTCCAGCACGCTTCCGGAGTTATTGTTGATGGCCCCCCCGTTGCGCTCCGCCGTGTTGCTGCTCATCCGTGCACCTTCCACCCGCATCAGCGCATTCGACGAGTTGAGGTTGGCGACGCCGCCGTCGAACGGCGCCGCGCTGTTCTGGGTAAACAGGCCACCCTCAACAAAGATCCGGTTGTTCCGGCTGCTGTTGATGGCGCCGCCGGCGGAGGCCCGGTTCATTAAAAAATCGCTGTTGCGCGTCGTCACGGTACCGGTGCCGGCGATCACGTCGCCTCCGTCGCCTTTGGCTATGGCCCCGGCGTTGTTGTTGATCGCCCCGCCGCTGCCGCCGGCCCCATCGCTGGCAGCGACGTTACCCTCAAAGTAGCAGCTGTCCAGCGTGACGTCTCCGCCCACGTTGTTCTGGATAGCGCCGCCGTCGCCGGTGGCGGCGTTGGCCAGAAAATGCACCCGAACCGCGCTGACCAGGCCTTGGTTCCGGATGGCGCCCCCGTTGCCAGCCACGTCCCCATCCCGAATGGTCAGGTCCCGCAGGGTCAGCGCGACGGCCTGCGTCGGCTGGTTGAAGACGTCAAATATCCGCTCTCCCGCCGCATCCTGCCCAAGGACTGTCTGGCCTGCGCCGCTGCCGATGATCTCAAGCTCGTCGAAAACGTCGAGATCCCCAGCCCCCGCGCTATCGTCATCACCTTCGAGGGCCAGTCGAAAGGTGCCCGGCGGCAGCACAATTTCGTCGGCGCCGGCGAGCGCGTTTGCTTCCTGAATCGCCGCCCGCAGACTGCAGTTGCCGTCGCTGTCCGCGCAGATGCCGTTGCCGGGATCGGCATCCCCCGTATCGGCGGTGGTATCGATGGAAAACTGCGCGCTCGATGTTTGCATGGTGGCGCAAAGCAGCGCAAAAAAGGCAATTCGCGTCATGGTCATAACCTCCGCAAGGCAGGCTTTGATCATGGGGCTGACGCTTTGACAAGTCTTGACGGGAGGTCAAGGGAGTCCTGACGAAAATCTAACCGCCCGGTGGCGGGAGGCGTTTATCCCGCCGCCGCCTGGGACGGAGAATCGGGAACCATTTCATGGTGATAGACGACCCGGTCGCGGCCGGCGCGTTTGGCTTCATACAAAGCATCGTCAGCGAGGCGAATCAGCGTCTCCGGGTTGGCGTCTTCGCTGGCCGGAAGCAGCGCAAAGCCTGCGCTCAGGGTAACGATGCCGTCATCCCCCAGGGCTGGATGCGGCAGCGCCAGGTTGCGCACGCTGGCCTGCAGCCGCCGCGCCGGGATTTTGCCCGACTCCTGGTCGACCCCGGTCATCAGCACCACAAATTCTTCGCCCCCATAGCGGGCGAGGAAATCGCTGCCCCGGGTGTGGTTCGCAAGCGCCGACGATACGCACTGCAGGCACTGATCCCCGGCCTGATGCCCGAGCGAGTCGTTGTATTGCTTGAAGTGGTCGATATCCAGAATCAGCGCGGCCACGTTCTGCCCCTGGCGGGACGCTGAATTCCACATCGACTCCAGCCGTTCCTCCAGATGCCGCCGGTTGGGAATACCCGTCAGGCTGTCGGTCAGCGACATGCGCTCAACGGTGGCGAGGGCCTCGGTCAGCGCTTCGGTCCGTTCATCCACCAGCGCCTCAAGCTGCCGCTGGCGCGCCGCCTGGCTGAGCCGGGCAAGAGTCCAGGCGCCCCAGGGAATCAGCACCGCTATAACGGCCGCGAGCACGTAGAAAAGGTAAGTCTGGTACCACAGTGGCGCCACCTGCAGCGTCAGTCGGGTCGCCGGAGGAACGCTAGGCGACGGGGGCTCGCCGTGAA
>JBCCVP010000194.1:0-8201 GCA_039195135.1 Pseudomonadota bacterium
AAAGGCATTCAGTTTCGCAACCACCGGGTGATGGGGGAAATTGAAGAGCTCGCCATGCGCTACCGGGACGAGGGCGCGGACGAGCTGGTGTTCTATGACATCACCGCCAGCCCGGAAGGGCGCCAGGTGGATATTGGCTGGGTGGCCCGGGTTTCTGCGGTGATCGATATTCCGTTCTGCGTGGCGGGCGGCATTCGCAGCGTGAGTCAGGCCGCGGCGGTGCTTGAGGCGGGCGCGGACAAAATCTCCGTCAACACCCCCGCGCTGGAGAATCCGGAATTGATCACTGAGCTTGCCCGGGCGTTTGGGTCCCAGTGCGTGGTGGTGGGGATCGACAGCCTGAAGCGGGACGGGCGCTGCACCGTGAAGCAGAACACCGGCAACCCGGACCTCATGTCTGACGCAAATCGCGTCACCGCCGACTGGCTGCTGGAAGCGCAGGACCGCGGGGCCGGAGAGTTTGTGCTCAACTGCATGAACGCCGACGGTGCGCGGGAAGGCTATGACGTGGCGCAGCTCAGCGATCTACGGCCCCGCTGCCGGGTGCCGCTGATCGCCTCCGGTGGGGCAGGCACGCCGGAACACTTTGCCGAGGTGTTTCACCAGGCGGACGTGGACGGTGCGCTTGCCGCCACCGTGTTTCATTCCGGCGCGATTCCTATTCCTGAGCTTAAAAGTTATCTGGCGGCGCAGTCCGTTGCGGTGAGGCCATGAACGTCGACTTTGAAAAAATGAACGGGCTGGTGCCTGCGATTGTGCAGGATGCCGTCAGCGGTCAGGTGCTGATGCTTGGGTATATGAACGAAGCGGCCCTGGCCAAGACGCAGGACTCGGGGCTGGTGACGTTCTACAGTCGGTCCCGCCAGTGTCTGTGGACCAAAGGCGAAACCTCCGGGAACCACCTGGAGCTCAAGGAGCTGGCGGTGGACTGCGATCGGGATACGATCTTAGTCACCGCCACGCCCCGGGGGCCCACCTGTCATCTGGGCCTGACGAGCTGCTTCGGTGAGGCATCGCCGCATGCGCTGGGATTTCTGGCGGAGCTGGAGCGGGTGATCGCCGGGCGGCGTGGCGCCTCGGCCGACTCAAGCTACACCGCGCTGCTGTTCAAGTCCGGCACGAAGCGGATTGCCCAGAAGGTGGGGGAGGAGGGCGTGGAGTGCGCGCTCGCCGCCGTTGCCGGCGACGAAGACGAGCTGCGGTCGGAAGCAGCAGACCTCCTCTACCACCTAAGCGTACTCCTCGCCGACCAGGACCTCTCTCTCGCCGACGTTGCCCGGGAACTCAGGGCCCGCCATAGCGGCTGAGGCTCAGGCCGCGAAGCCTTGGGCTCTGGCCGGCTACGTATAGCGGACCCGAAAGAAGACAGAGTAGAGCACCGGCACCACCAGCAGGGTCAGCAGGGTGGCGAACAGCAGGCCGAAGATGATGGTGACGGCCATGGGTTTGAACATGGCGGTGCCGCCCCACCAAAGGGGCATCATGCCGAGCACGGTGGTGGCGGTGGTGAGCATGATGGGCCGAAACCGCTGCAGGCATGCCGCAATCACCGCGTCGTTCGGTGACTTGCCGAGTTCGTCAATCTCGATCTTGATCCGATCGATCAGCACAATCGCGTTGTTGATGATGATGCCCGACAAGGCAATGATGCCGAGGATGGTAAAAAAGCCAAACGTCGAATTGGCCGCCAGCAATCCGAAGGTGACGCCGATCATGCCGAGCGGGATGGTGGTGAGAATAATGATCGGCCGGCGAATCGAATTGAACTGAAACACCAGCAGCAGCACGATCGCGATCAGTGCCAGCGGCAGCTTCGCCGCAATCGACGCGTTGGCGTCGTCTGACGACTCCGACTCACCGCCCACCTCGTAGCGGTAGCCCGTGCGCCAGTCGGCAGCGAAGTCGGCGAGCCAGGGCAGAAACTCACGATTGATCTCCGTGGCGGTGAAGCCGTCCAGCAGCTGAGCCTTCAGCGTGATGGTGCGGTCCCGATCCCGGCGCTCGATGATGCCGGGCTCAAAGGTCAGCACGACGTCCGCCACCTGCTTGAGCGGCACGTTACGGCCGGTGGTCTGGGAAAACACGCTCAGACCATCCAGCTTACTGATGTCCTGACGCTCCGAATCCACGGTGCGCAGCGTGATGGGGATGAGCTTGTCATCTTCCCGGTACTGGCTCAGGTCAATGCCCGAGAGTCCGGCGCGGAGGGAATAGGCCACGTCGTTGCTCGATACGCCGGCCCGCAGCGCCCGCTCCTGATCGATGGAAACCAGCAGCTTCTTGGTTTGCAGTCCCCAGGTGTTCTTCACCGAGAGCACGCCCGCGCTGGCGTAAAGCTGTTCGGTGACCGCGTCCGCGAGTTTGTATAGCTCGTCGATTTCTGAGCCAGAGATGCGGATCTGAATGGGATATCCCACCGGCGGGCCGTTTTCCAGCCGGGCGAGCTGATGCCCCATGTCGGGCTGGTTTTCCATCAAAAAGTCCTGGACACCGGCGATCACATCGGGCACTTCGGCGCCGCCACGGGCGTTGGCAATCAGAAAGGTATTCGCCGCGTTACGTTCCGGCGGATCCAACGCGAGAGCAAAGCGCGGTCCCCCCTCGCCGATAAAAGTCAGCCAGCTGACCACGCCTGGCTCTGCCGGGTCGTTTTCATAGTAGGTGGTCTGGATAAAGTCGTTGATCTGGTCAATCTTGTCGCTGCTGGTCTCAATTGCGGTGCCCAGCGGCAGCTCCAACTTGCCGGTAAAGACGGGATCTTCCGACGGCGCAATAAACTGAGCCGTCACAAACCCAAGGCCCCAGATCGCCGTCATGAAGGCGCCGACCACGCCGAGCAGAAAGATGGTGCGCATCTTGAGAGCGGTGGTGAGGATGCCGCGATAAACGCGATACCAGCGTCCGTCGAAGGCATCACCCCCGTCGTCGCTCACACTTTTTTTGACCTTCAACATCACCGTGGTGAGGGTGGGGATCAGCGTCATGGCCAGCACCCAGGACAGCAGCAGGGCGATGGTGACCACGTAGAAAATGTCCGCGGTGTACTCACCAACTGCAGATTCCGCCAGTCCAATCGGCATAAAGGCGGCGCCGGTGGTCAGGGAGGAGATCAGCAGCGGCAGACGAAGCTCCGCGCCGGATTCCACCGCCGCCTGCACGGCGCCCATGCCGTGCTCACGTTTTACCAGCACCGATTCCACCATCACGATGGCGTTGTCCACCAGCAGACCCAGGGCGATGATGAGGGCTGCCAGGGAAATCTGGTTCACCGTGATGCCAAAAACGTCCATCACAAAAAACGTGCTGATCATGGTGGCGGGAATCAGCGCCGCCACCACCATGCCGGTGCGCAGGCCAAGAAACGCCACCATCACCAGCACCACGATGCCGATAGCCTGAAGCAGGTTGTTGGCAAAGTCGGAGACGTTTTTCTCAACGAGATCCGCCTGAAACCAGATCTTGTTCAGCTCGATGCCCCAGGGATAGCGGGCGTTGAGTTCGGGAATCAGGGCGTCGAGGCGTTCGCCGAGCTTGAGAATATCGCCGCCGTCCCGCAGCGATACGGCAATCGCCAGCGCTGGTTTGCCATTGACCCGCGTGAGGCTCTCCGGCGGATCCTGGTAGCCGCGGTAGATGTCGACGATGTCGCCAAGGTACACCACCGTTCCGCCGGGCAGCTCAATCACCGTGCGGCGCAGGGATTCGACGGACTCGATGTTGCCGGTGGGTTCCAGCACGATCCGCTCCCGGCCGCTGAGCACGTTGCCGCCGCCGGACAGGATATTCAGGTTCTGCAGCACGCCGGACAGCATCTGGGGCGACAGGCCCAGCTCTGTCAGCCGGGCGTTGTTGTATTCCACAAACACCACTTCGTCCTGGGCGCCGTGGATGCTGACTTTGGCGATATCTGGTTCTTTCAGAAGCTGATCCCGGATTTCATCCGCTACCGTTTTCAGCTCCGCGTTGCTGTAGCCCTCGCCGCTGAGGGCGTAGACGCTGCCAAAGACGTCGCCAAATTCATCATTCACCGTGGGGCCACGGATGCCTTCCGGAAGGTCCTCCACCACGTCGTCGATCTTGCGCCGCAGGTCGTCGAAGATGGGCCGCATCTCCTTATAACTCTCTTTGAAGTTGACCTTGACGATGGAAACGCCGGTGCGGGTTTCTGAGGTGATGTTATCCACCTCGGGCATTTCCTGCGCTTTCTTCTCGATCTTGTCGGTCACCAGCTGCTCAACGCGTTCCGGGCTCGCGCCGGGAAAGCGGGTGGTGACCACCGCGGTGCGGACGGTGAAGCCCGGATCCTGCGCCTTCGGCAGCGCAACATAGGATGAGGCTCCCAGAATCAGCAGCATCACCACCAGGGTGAAGGTCACCCGGTTGCTGCCGATGGCCGCGGCGGTCAGATTCACGTCAGTCCCTTGGCAGCAGGACCGCCTGCTGCGGTCGCACCACGGAGATACCAGCGGTAACCACACGGTCGCCGGGGGTCAGCCCGTTGATGATTTCGATTCCCTGGGAGGTGAGCTCACCGATCGCCACTTCCTGGCGGGTGATCACCGCCTGACCGCCGCTGGTGGGTTCTGCCAGGTAAACAAAAGTGCCGCCGCCGTCGCGAATCACGGAAGCGGCCGGTACTACGGTGGCCGACCCGGCGTCGTCGGCCATCTGAAAGATCACCTCCGCGGCCATGCTCGGGCGAATGCGAGGGTCAGATTCGGTCAGCTCCACCGAGACGGGGAACGTGGCGGCGCTGGCGGCCGAGGCGATGCCCACCTCGTTGATGGTGCCAGCAAACACCTGGCCGGGAATCGCATTAAAACGAACGGCAACCGGCATGCCCTGACGAATGCCGCCGATGAGACTCTCCGGGATGCCCAGGCTGATTTCGATGTCCGCCCCGCAGGTCAGCGTCGCGATGGGAGACCCCACGGCCACGTTCTCGTTCAGCTCCACGTCCACCGAGGCCACCCGGCAGTCGCCGGCGGCGGTGAGGCGGGTATAGGAGGCGTTCAGTTCGGCAATCTCCAACGACTTTCGCGAGGCGCGTACCTGCGCAGCCGCGGACTCTGCCTGAGCCCGGGCCGCATCCAGATCGTTTCTGGACGCGTTGCTGTTCTCATACAGCCCCTTGACCCGATCATAGTTGGCTGCGGCGTTGCGTTGATTGGCTTCCGCCTGCGCGAGGCTGGCGTCCGCCTGCTGCACCTGCAGCTCGTAGGGCGCCGGTGACAGGCTGGCAATCAGGTCCCCCGACGCCAGCTGATCTCCCACCTGTACCGGGAGTTCCTGGATCGAGCCGGTAACCTTGAAACTCATGCGGGATTCCTGCGTGGATTGGGACACGCCGGAGAAAATGCGTTCCCGCTCCTCGCCGTCACCTGAGACCACGACCACACGCACCGGGCGCAGCGGCGTGTCCGCCGTCTCCGGCGCATCGGCACCGCAGCCGGCCAGCAGAGCAGCTGCCAGCGGCAGCCAGACGTGATGTTTCATGGGACGGTCTCTCCCGAGGTTTGTGACTGAAGTTCCCGCTGGCGCAGATAGTCGCGCAGCTCCTGCGCCCGCTGGTCTTTCTCGGTGGCCGACAGCAGGAAGTCAAAGCCGTTGGAAGCCCGCTGCAGCTCCATGATGTCGATAAGGAAATCATGCACCGCGTTGTTCGCGTTCAGATCCGCCTGCAGGCTCTGGGTCTGGGCGTCCAGCAGCTGGATGATATTCACCGTGCCCTGGCTGTAGGCATCGGACACCAGCGCCAGGTTTTCCCGGGAGGCGCGGGCGGCTTCCTCCGAGAGGTCAATATTGTTGTAGCTGGCGGTGGCGGCATAAAAGGCGGCGCGAATAGTCTGCTCGACAATCTGCACCGTGGCCTGGCGCTGGATGTAGAGCTGCTCGAGCTGGATCTTGGACCGCGCCAGATCCGCCCGCAGCGCGCCCCCGGCAAACAGCGGCAGCCCGACGTTGATGCCCACCTGCCAGTCGTTGACGGTATCCAGCGCCGTACCGGAGCCCACGCCGGACGCGTCAAAACTGTCGTTGTACTGGGCCTGCAGGGAAAAATCCGGCAGCCAGAAGGCACGCTTGCGCGCCGTCAGGTCGCGCTGGGCGGCGCCGATCTGAGCGTCAAGCTGCAGCACCTCCGGTGCTCGTTCGAGCCCGTTCGAGACGGTGAGTTCGGAGAACCAGCGAAAGCGCTGGGGGCTGTCCACGAGTTGATCAAACTCATCGGTGGTCACCACGAACGGGGCACCTTCCTCAACCGGTATCACCTTGAGCGGTTCGTTAAACGGCTGGTCCAGCAGCCGGCTCAGCGCGTCCCGGGCTTGATCCAGGCCGGCCGCAGCCCCCAGCACCGCGGAGCGGGCATTCGCAAGGTCTGCCTCCCAGCGGAAGATGTCGGCATTGCTTGAGGAGCCGACACGAACGCGGTCCCGGGCCAGTTCCAGGTTTGACTTGGACAGGTTGAGGTTGTCCTGCTGGATACTGAGCTGGTTTTCCGCGCGCAGCACCTGCAGATAGGCGACAGCGGAGTCGCGAATCAGATCCAGCCGGGTGG
Organism: Pseudomonadota bacterium; assembly: GCA_039195135.1. Classification (GTDB taxonomy): domain Bacteria; phylum Pseudomonadota; class Gammaproteobacteria; order Xanthomonadales; family SZUA-38; genus JANQOZ01. Next base: position 6,557 of record JBCCVP010000194.1, read on the forward strand.
CCTCGTAGCCGAACTCCCGCGCCCGCTGCAGCCAGCGCTGCTGGCGGTAGCCCGCGGCCGCCTGTTCGGAATAGATCAGCTGGCTGAGGGTTAATGACCCGGCCGTTGACCGTTCTGCGTTGGCAAAGCGCGCGGCCGGATTGTCCCGACGGAGGGCCCCCGTCACCGCCACATCAAGCTGCGGCAGCAGATTGGCCCGGGCGCTGCGCACGTCGGTTTCCCCAAGCGCCACGTCCAGCTCGGAAGCCGCCAGGTTCAGGTTGCGCTCCAGCGCCAGGCGGGTCACGCCCACCAGATCCAGGCCGGGCCCCGTGAGCTCCTGGTCCGCGCCCAGCAGTACAGCCTCACTGAGCACGTCAAAACGCGGCGACAGGCCAATGGCCCGGGCTGTTTCCATGTTGATGGTGAGCTGGCGCTTACCCTCCATAAAGATGGGCTGATCACCGGCCCGTTCGCCCAGCATGACGGCCTGCATGTTCAGGGCATTGCGCCGGGCGACGCGGGCAAAGTCGGTGCGGACCGCGTCCGAGGCCAGCGCGCCGGCCTCTACCTCGGTTTCGCTGATCAGGCTGAAGGCGGGGAGTCGGCGACTGATCAGGGCCTTTAAGAATGCATCAAACTCGGCCTGCGGCAGCCGAGGCAGACCCCCAAGCAGCACCGCGTCTGCGTCGGCGGGGATGAGATCGATCAGGCGGTGATTGACACCGTCGTGGCCGAGGAAGGTGTACTGCGCGCCGGCGCCCAGCTCTCGCACCAGGTCGGGCAGGTCGGGCACCGACTGGAGGATCAGGGCGTCGGTCAGCACCACGGCGCGCTGAAACGGCACAACGCGCTGAAACGACAGGAAGTCCTGTCGGAAGGACACCCGATCCGCCAGATAGTTGAGATTAGCCTGGCCAGAGGTCTCGCCCGCGGACGGCGCGCCCAGCAGCTGGGGATTGATCACAATCGGTGCAAAGGTAGGTTTGGGATACGCCGGGAGAGAAACCGCCAGCTGGTTGGCGGCGATGCCCAAGGCCAGCACGAGGTCAACCCGAGGGTCTGCGTAGCTTTGATCATAGGCGGCAAGCAGGCTCTCGCGAGACCACTCGGCTTCCATCGGAATGAACTCGATTTCGAATTCGCCTTCGGTCAGGTCCTTAAGCTCTTTGAGGATTCCCTGGCCCACGTCCTGCAGCTGCAGCTGCGGGCCGTCACTGATTACGGCCACGCCGACGCGCTGCTGGGCAAAGGCGGCGCAGAAGCAACTACAAAAACTAAGCGTTAAGAACCAAATCAGCCGCAAGGGCATGGGGGATTTCCGGGTCACCAGATGCCGGCATTGTAACGGTTCGCCTGCTCGACACCTACCCCGGCGGAGCGCGCTGTTGAGTCGGGTCAGCGCGGCTGCTGCAGGCCTCGCAGAAGGCCATGAACGGGCCTGCAGATACGGTCACTTTCCACCCAACAAAGTACCCTGGGGCATGCCGGACTGTGCCAGGGCTCATGCGGCCGCCGGCGGTATGCTAGGGTCAGCGCCATGAAGCCACCATTCCAAGCTCCGAAGACGCCTTACCTCGCGCCGTTTGACGGCTCGCTACGCCACGGTCAGTGCCCCACCCGCCCGCCCAAGGACACACCCGGTAAAAAAGAGCTGAAAGATGAA
>JBCCVP010000195.1:0-8122 GCA_039195135.1 Pseudomonadota bacterium
CCGGTGCTGCCGACGGTGCACTACAACATGGGCGGTATTCCCACCAACTATCACGGGGAAGTGCGCAGCATGAAGGGCGGTGACCCCAGCCAGTTGGTGCCGGGTCTTTTCTCGATCGGCGAGGCGGCGTCCGTGTCGGTCCACGGCGCTAATCGGCTTGGCTCCAATTCGCTGCTGGATCTGATCGTTTTCGGCCGCTCCGTGGCGCAATATTGCGGCGATACGATGGAGCCGAACAAGCCCCATCCGACAACGCCGCAGGCGTCGCTGGACGCGGCGCTGTCCAACCTTGATAAAATTCGCTATGCCGACGGCTCCGTTGGCACGGCAGAAATCCGCAGCCGCATGCAGGCGGCCATGCAGGAGGACGCGGCGGTATTCCGCACCGAGAAAACGCTGGCGGAGGGCGTTGAGAAAATCAACGACATCTATCAGAGCTTCGGCGATGTCAAAACCGAGGACCGCTCATTGATCTGGAACTCCGATCTCATCGAGACGCTGGAGCTGCAGAATCTGCTGGGCTGCGCCGTTGCCACCATGCACAGCGCCTCCAATCGCAAAGAGTCCCGCGGCGCGCATGCTCACGAGGATTATCCCGATCGTAACGACGAGACCTGGATGAAGCACACCCTGTCGTGGGTGTCGCCGGCCGGCGAGGTGTCCTTTGACTATCGCCCCGTACATCTGAACACCATGACCGATGACGTGGAGGCGATTCCACCCAAGGCGCGGACCTACTGACATGGCCAAATTTACGCTACCTCGCAACTCGAAGATCAAGCGCGGAAAAAAGTTTGGCGCCAACGGCGCGTCGAACGTTAAAACCTTCCAGATCTATCGCTGGGACCCCGACAGCGGCGAGAATCCGCGCACGGACACCTACGACGTGGACATGGACAGCTGCGGGCCGATGGTGCTCGACGCGCTGCTCAAGATTAAGAACGAGATCGACTCCACGCTCACGCTGCGCCGTTCCTGCCGTGAGGGCATCTGTGGGTCCTGCGCCATGAACATCGATGGCACCAACACGCTGGCCTGCACCAAGCCTATCGCGGAGGTGAAAGGACTGGTGAAGGTCTATCCGCTGCCACATATGCCAGTGGTGAAGGACCTGGTGCCGGATATGACCCACTTTTACGCCCAGCACGCGTCGATCAAGCCGTGGATTCGCACCAGCTCGGTGGCGCCGCCGGATAAGGAGCGGCTGCAGTCCAAAGACGACCGGGAAAAGCTTGACGGGCTGTATGAGTGCATTCTTTGCGCCTGCTGCTCCACCTCCTGCCCGAGCTACTGGTGGAATGGCGACCGGTACCTGGGCCCGGCGATCCTCCTGCAGGCCTACCGCTGGATTATCGACTCCCGGGACGAGGCCACGGGCGAACGGCTGGATGACCTGGAAGACCCGTTCCGCCTCTATCGGTGCCACACCATCATGAATTGCACCCGTACTTGCCCGAAGGGTCTGAACCCTGCCAAGGCGATTGCGGAAATCAAAAAAATGCTGATGGCCCGCCGGGGCGTGTGAAAGCAAATCCACTCTAACCGGCTCTTATACCCAGAACGCATTTAGGATGGGGAATTGAAAATGGTTGGATTGATTCAGTCACTGCAGAAGATCATCACCAGCGTCGGGGCGTTTCTTGCTTCGATTTCGCTGCGTGTTTACCTGGCGCCAATTTTTATTGCCGCTGGCGGCAATAAGCTGGCCAACGCCGAGGGCGTGGCCCAGTGGTTCGCCAGCCTTGGGCTGCCCGCGCCGGAACTGATGGTCTACCTGGCCGGCGGGACAGAGTTTATCGGCGGCTGGCTGCTGCTGGCGGGCGTTGCGGTGCGCTGGATCTGCATTCCGCTCATGTTCACCATGGTTGTCGCCGCCGGCACGGCTCACTGGGAGAACGGCTGGCACGTGGCGCCGGAAACCGAGCTGACGGCGCCCTGGGAGTGGCGGGAAGACCTGATCGAAGGTGCGGTGGAACGCCGCAGCCGGGCCCGGGCACTGCTGCGCCGCCACGGCAACTACGACTACCTGACGGAGAGTGGCTCCATCACCATCAATAAAAACGGCATCGAGTGGGCGGCAACCTACTTTGTGATGCTGATGGCGTTGATGGCCCTGGGAGCCGGCAAGTTCCTAAGCGTCGACTACTGGGTCGGACGCTTCTTCCCCCGGCAGTAGGCCATGAAAACCCTGGTGGTTGCTGGCGGCGGATTCGCCGGGGTTAAGTGTGCCCGGGAGTTGAGCCAGACGGTCAAAGACGCCGAAGTGGTGCTGTTCAATCCGGCCAACCACATGGTGTTCACGCCGCTGCTGGCGGACGTTGCCGGATCATCGCTCAACCCGCGGGCGGTCACCGCGCCGCTGCGGCAGATGCTCAAGCGCGTCAGGTGCCGCACCGAGCCGCTGGTCGACGTGGACGTCGCTGGCAAGCAGGTGACCTTTCAGCGCGTCGACGGCAGCACCGGCACGCTGGCCTACGATCACCTCGTGCTGGCGGTGGGAAATCGCGTTGACCTCGGCCGGGTTCCGGGCATGGTGACCCACGCCCTGCCGCTTAAATCCGTCGGCGATGCCATTGCCATGCGGCAACGCGTGATGGAGCGGCTGGAGCAGGCGGATGCCTGCGGGGACCCGCAGGAGCGCCGCTGGCTTACTTCTTTTGTGGTGATTGGCGGCGGCTTCAGCGGGGTTGAGGTGGCCGGCGAAATCAACGACCTCGCGCGCCATGCGCTCAAGTATTACCCCAACCTCCGGGAGGAGGACATTGCCGTTACCCTCGTGCACTCCCGCGCACAGATCTTGCCCGAGGTGAACTCCCGGCTGCGGGATTTTGCGCTTCGCCGAATGGAAAAAAACCGCGTCAACTTCGTGCTCAACGCCCGGGCTACCGTGGTTACCCGGCGGGAAGTAAAGCTCAGCAACGGGGGTCGGGTCGCCGGCGGTACGATCGTCTGCACCGTGGGAAACACCGCCAGCGAGCTGGTGGAGCGCCTTGGTGTGGAACGGGAAAGGGGACGTATCGTTACCGCACCGGACATGCAAGTGCCCGGCACCGACGGCCTGTGGGCCGTTGGCGACTGCGCGCTGGTTCCCAACGCCCATGATGGCCACGCGGCGCCGCCGACGGCCCAGTTTGCAGAGCGCCAGGGCCGCCAGGTAGCGGCCAACATCATCCGCAGCCTTCGCGGCCGCCCCACCCAGCCGTTTCGCTTCAAGCCGGTGGGTGTGGCAGCCGGCATCGGTGGCCGCAAGGGTGTAGCGGAGTTGTTTGGCGTACGGGTCTCCGGGTTCTTTGCGTTCTGGCTCTGGCGCAGCGCGTTTCTGGTCAAGATTCCCAGTTTTCTGCAGAAAATCAAAGTAGGCGTGGACTGGGCCTGGGAGCTGGTGTTTCCGCGGGAGATCAGCGCGTTCAGCACGGCCGGCACGCAGGCCGTGTCCAGGAGCTTTTTTGCCGCGGGGGAGCAGGTGATGGACTCATCCAACGCCGGCCGCGCCCTCTATGCGTTGGAGCAAGGGGAGTGTGAGATTGTTGAGTCGGCGGGCGCCGGCCGCAAGGAACGGGTGCTCGCCGTGGTGGGCGCCGGGGAACTGGTCGGGGGCCATACGCTGCGTTCGTTTTCCAGCGGCGCCGTGCAGATGCGCGCCCGGACCAACATCGAAGCCATCAGCCTGGCCAGCGATTTCCTGGAGCGTATCAGCGGTGCGCTGAAGCCGGTGCAGCAGATGCTTCAGCGCGCCATGCTCACTCACCAGCCCTACTGGGAGTCGGTGCCGGAAGCGGTGGCGGCCTTGCAGGACACACCCTGTAGAGCGCTGATGCGGCCGCCTCCGGTTGCCTCGTTTGATCCTCAGCTGCCGGTGCTGGAAGCGTTCAAATCCCTGCGCACGGCCGGCCAGGACCTGGCGCTGGTGCTGGAGGACGATCAGCTGGCGGGGCTGATCACCCGCACCGACCTGATCGCCGGCCTGGAGCAGGGCGCGGCGGCGCAGGTGAAATCGGTGATGAGTCGCCATCCCGCGGTGGCCTGCGCTACGGAGCCCAGCGCCATCGCGGCCAATACCATGCGGGATCGGGGATTCAAATGGCTGCCGGTGGTCAGCGACCGGGATCAGCGACAGGTGGTGGGGGTCCTCCACGCTGATGACGTGCTGGCCCATGTGCTATCGCGGGTGAGCCCGACCTGATGGTCGGTTCCGGCAACGCCTCTCACTGCATTCTGACGTAGGTTAATTTGATGAACAGATCCCCATCCCACATTATTCATCTGAGTCTTATGATGATTCCCCTGCTTCTCGCCGGCTGTGCCGCACCGGTGAAGGAGCAGCCGCCAAGCGGCTTTCTTTCCCGCTATGATCAGCTGGAACAAACCCGGGATCGGTTCTACGAGTTCTATGATCCGTCCCTCAGCAGCTACAAGTCGTTTCTGATTGAGACGCCGGAAATCCTGTTTGAAGTCGACCCGGAGCAATGGTCGGAAGAAGATCTGGAAGAGATAAAGGGCTATTTTGTTGAGCGCCTAGAAAAAGAGCTCACCAAAGATGACGGCTATGCGGTTGTGCAGCAACCGGGTCCGGGTGTGGCCTGCCTGCGCGTTGGGCTCACCGCGCTGGATGCCAGCAACGGCGCGTTAAACCTGAGCATCTACACCAAAATCACCGGCGCCGGTCTGGGCGGGGCAGCCATGGAAGCCGAGCTGGTGGACACGGAGACCGGCAAACAGCTGGCGGCCCTCCTTGCCTGGGGCAACGGCAGCCGCGTTTTGCGGGCCGGACTGACGCGTCTGGGCGACGCCAAGCTGCAGATCAATCGTTGGTCCGCGGGGCTGCGCAAATCGCTTGACGCGCTGGCCGAGGCGGATACGTCGGCGGAGATTTAGGGCACCTCAACGTCCGCAACCGTTGCCAGGGCCTGGACCGCTGCTTCCACTTCGCCTGCCCGTACGAGCAGGTAGTCCGTATCGAAGGTCGACACGGCAAACAGACTGATCCGGGCGTCGGCCAGGGCCCAGGAAAGGCTCGCCAGGATTCCCACTTCGGAAAAATCCAGCGGCCCCTGCACTACAAAAGCGCGCCAGGGTTTCTCACACTGCACCGCCGCCGGCACGTGAGCCGCCTCGCAGACAATCGACAGCTCCTCAGCGGTGCGGGTAATGCTATGCCAGCCACTGCCAAGCCAGGCGGGCAGGGGCGTGTCGGGCGGCAGGCGGCACACCGCCAGCTGGTCGGGCATCAGGTTCAATTTCAGCATCTTAAGAGCGACCTCCGGTGGACAGGCCTCCCGGTGTACGGCAAACTTCGTCGATTGCAGCCGCTCGTGCCAGGAGCGGGTCCAGCGGGAGGAAACCTGAATGACGCAACGACTGATTCTGATCCTGTTTGCAGCCCTGATGGCGGCGGCCCTGAGCGGCTGTGCCGGTAAGCGCAATCGCTACTATGTAGGGCAGTGCGCAATACCGGGCCACTGGTTCTGCGGCAAGGTTTACGACAAGTTTTCCGACTGCAACAACGATCGCAAACGGCACGACTTCGAGACGTCATTGCCCGGCACCTGCTACAGCGGCAGCCGGGATGGGGACCCGGACACCCGCAGCATGTAGCGGCCCAACCGCAGCGCCCACCTGAGGCCCTCAGCGCTGCCCCGGGGTGATAGACCGGATCGGCGCGCTGAACGCGTCGTGGGCCGTTTGGTCGACCGGATCATAGACGCTCTCCGTACTCGCCGGCGCGTGCTCCAGCGACACGCCGGCGCGCCAGGCCCGGCGAACCCGAACCGGCCGTTTCTCGAATCCGCCGCCGCAGTTGGGGCACACGTTGTGCAGCACGTCGCGCACGCAGTCGCTGCAGAAGGTGCACTCAAACGAGCAGATCATCGCCGACCGGCGGTCGGGGGGCAGATCGACGTTGCAGTGTTCACAGTTGGGTCGGAGCTGCAGCATGGCGATACCGGGCCGGAAATGATCGGCCATTGTGCCAGCTTTCGCGCTTTTATCCGTGGAAACGATAACGCTCGCCCCCGCCGGCCCGGAGTGGGCAGTTTGCGCCCTCGTGGTGCTGAGTCTTGCACTGATGACCGGGGCGGTCTGGCACAGTCGCGCCCGCGGTGCCCCGCTGCTGCTGGCTCTCCTGCTGGATGGCTGGACCCTGGGGCTGCTGATCCCCGACTTTCTCAGCCAGCGCGTCGTGCTGGAGCCGTCGGCGCTTAGCCTGTCCGCCGGGCGCTGGTACCAACCCCACCATATCCGCGTGGACCTGAGCGCAGTTGACGCCGTTTATGAGGTATATCGCCCGGCCCGCTGGCTGCAGCGCGACCGCTATTGGGTGTTTCAGCACCACAATTTCCACCGCACGCGAATCTGGCTGCCGCTCCTGGCCAATCTGCGGCGCGGGGAGTTAACGCAGTGGCTGGCCTCCCGGGACATTCAGGTGCGGCCGGCGCCGGACCTTGAGGCCGCTGCCCGGCGGCTGAAAAGGCGTGGCGATCAGTGAGTCACAGACGCCGGCGAGCTTTGTCGATGCGCACCAGCCGGTCGTTTTCAAACCTCAAGATGCGGGAAAAGCGCTGCGGGCCGAGGCGATAGGTCCAGGTTTCTACCCGAATCCCGTCGACCAGATAGCGGCGACCGAAGCGGTCGCGGACCTGATAGGCGCCGTCGATGAAATGCGACTCGCGGCTATCGGGTTTGCCGCAGGCGTCCTCCACTTCAAGCTTGTAGTCGCCAACCACGACCAGGTTGACGCCGCAGCTCATGGAATCGGCCTGGGCCGGTGAGGCGCCCAGAGCGGTAAGTGCGCCAAGCGCCAATACGAGCAAAGAAGGCCGGTCCGGTGGTCCGGCCTTTTGCCCTTTCTTCTGCCCGTCAGGGGCTGGCAGGCTGAGGCGCATCCAGCTGGAACGCCTCCGTGTCGCCTTCCCAGATCTGCTTAAGGCGCCGGTCCCGGCCACAGCCGGTGCGATAGGCCCGGTACCGCAGCGGGTTTTTGCGGTAATAGTCCTGATGGTATTCCTCCGCGGCGTAAAACGTCTCGGCGGCTTCGATTTCGGTGAAAACGGTCTGCCCGAGGCGCTCAGCGACGGCCTTGGCGGAGGCTTCCGCCAGCTGCTGTTGCTCGGGGTCGTGGAAATAGATGGCGGTGCGGTACTGGCTGCCGGAATCGCAGAACTGACGGTTGGCCACCAGCGGGTCGATGTTCAGCCAGAAGGTCTGCAGCAGCTGTTCATAGCTCACCTGGGCGGGATCAAACTCGATCTCCACCGCTTCGGCGTGGCCGGTGCGCCCGCTCACCACCTGCCGGTAGCTGGGATTGGCGGTATCGCCCCCGATGTAGCCGGAGGTGGTGCTTACGACGCCGTCGACCTTGTCGAAGTCGGCTTCCACGCACCAGAAACAGCCGCCGGCGAAGGTTGCTTTGGCGGTTTCGGCGGCGGCCGTTACAAGCGGGGCCAGAGCCAGGGTCAGCACCATGGCGACCCTCGGTAGAAATAATTTCATGTGGATCTTCATCCAGTTAACGTTGTCCAGAAGACCTGATTTCCGGTTATTCGATTACACCGGCCAAGTCAGGGTCCGGCGCTGCCGGTGTCGGCTTCCGCAATCTGTGCCTCGAGCTGATCCAGCTTTTGCACCATCACATAGTCCGCATCGGCTTTGCTCCACGCGGCTCGCAGCGTTTCCGCTTCGCTTTCCGCCATCTCAAAAAACCCTTTCGCGACGAGCGTTTCGACCTGTTCCAGGCGTCCCCAGGTGAACCCTGGGTTGTCCAGAAGAATCTGGTTGGTAATCTCCAATGCTCTGTCGGTATTTCCCGCCTTGCGATAAGTGGAGGCTTGCAATGATCTCGCCGAATCCAGCAGATCGGAGGTTTGCAGGTTGGCGAAGGATGATTTCAGGTCTTCCACAACCACATCCATGATCTGCACGGCCTGGTCGTTTTCGCCCAGGAGAACCGCCCGTCGTGCCCGGTACATATCAACAATGGGTCCTAGGGCTGGAGAATTAAACTGCTGGGTGAACAGCTCCAGCTGCTCCATCACCCTCAGGAATTCGTCTTTGTTTTCGAAGGTATCGTGAATGTCCAGCAGTGCAAAAAGCACCAGGCCGTCCAGCGGTGCCTGCAGGGAAGCGC
>JBCCVP010000196.1:0-8110 GCA_039195135.1 Pseudomonadota bacterium
AACTGGACCGGCAAGATCTTTACCGCCGACTTCAGAGAAGTGCTGCGGCCTCAGATGGACTGGAAACGCCAGCTTACTTTCGCCACGCTCCTGCGCTATCCGGGCGGGCCCGGCAGTGGGTCCGCCGATGGCCCCGGAGCCTACCTGTTTGAGACCCAGCTTCAGACCGCCATCGATCTCGCGCCAACGGAGCTGGCCCCGCGGGTGCTGATGCTCGCCCACTGCCACGAAGCGCAGCTGCGGACGCCGGCGGCCTGCACCCGCGAACACGCCGAGGCCCTGATCGCCATCCACCCGGAGAACGCGCTGGGTTATCTCTACCTGGGCGCGCTGGCGGTGCAGAACGACGATCACCAGGGCGCCCTGGACTGGTTTACGCAGGCAGCGCGCCAGCCTCGGATCCAGTGGGGTTGGTGGTCTATCGTCAGTGTTTTTTACGGAATCTTCGGTGAGGTCAGCGAACTGGAAGACGATCCGCTGAAACAGCAGGACGTAGCCCGGCTGCTGCTGGCATTTGGCGTGCTCGCCCATTTTAGTTCCGCACCACACGATAGGGTGAACCTTCCCTGCCAGCGCGCGAGGTCGGAGCCCCTGTTATCCGCCTGCCTTGCGGCGGCCAACGCGTTCAGACTCCCGGGCACCGAAGTCAGACCGGTACAACTGGCGCTGGCGTTTGAAGACAACGCCTACCGTCAGCGCGGTGATGAGAAGCGGCTGGCGCAGCTGGAGCTTGAACAACGGGCGGCGCAGGCCCAGCATAAACACTTCCGCGAGGTGTGGGATGCTATTTCCGCCAGCGGCCAGGTCCAGCCTTATCTGGACACCTGGGTCGAGCAGGGAGAACTCGATACCACCCTCGACCGCATGGCCACTGCGCTGCAGCGGGAGGAGGCTGAAGGCTCCGGCGTCGTTCTTGCCTCCACCCACAACGCTCGCGTGGGCTGCCTTGACGAGGCGTTTCCACCGGGCGCACCGGATTGCGTTACACGAAACATGGTCGCCGCCGAGACGGCCCGGCTCACTGAAGTTCTGGACGGCATCATCGCCGGAGCAGAATTCCGCGACCGGTTGAAAGGTGATACCTCGGACGAAGCGCAGATACTGAGGCTTTTGCTGGCGCGCGGCGACGGGATGAAGAGGCAGCCTCCCCTCGCAACGCTCAGCGGGCAGTTTCCCGCGCACCCGCTGGCCAATCGTATCGCTGCCGAATGGTGCCAGAGAGACGCACTGTGTCTGCTGGACGTGGGGCAGCGCATCATCAAGCACGAGCCGGAAGACGCGGTGGGCTACCTCATCGCCGCTGCGGCTCAGCTTGAACTTGGCGAAGCGCCGGACGCCAGACGTTTGATGCAGGAGGCAGCCCGGGCACCGCGGCTTCGTTCTGGATTTGCCCTGGTCCTCGGCGCCTTCGATGAAGTGCTGGGCCGGCACGCAACGGGTGCGCCGGTGGATGATCCGCTCGGCGTCTGGCCCATGACCCGATCCATCGTCGGCGTGGGCTACGCGGCGGCCCTGGCTTTACCCGGCGTCGGTTTGTTCAAACACTGCCAACGGGCTGAAACGGAAGAACTGCGGGTGGCCTGTCTGGCCGCGTGCACGGCAATGGAATTGCCCGGCACGAGCCTGGTGGAGACGGTGGTTGGGCAGCAGACAGCGATTGTTCTGCTGGAGCAATTAGGCCGCGAGGAGGACGTGCAAACCGCCATTTCGCGCCTTGCGGAAACGCAGATCCTGCGGGACCACATGGTCAGCGCGCCATTGGGCCTGATGGAAAGTCCGAGTTTTCACGAGGCCTATCTGAAGCTGGTGCTTCGTCAGGGCGAGATGGCTGCTGTGCGTGAGCTTTACGGTCGCCAGTCGCAAGCTCGCGACGCGCCTTAGTCGGTGCGAGGTTTGGCTCACCAGTATCTATAGCCCTCAAACCCGTTTTGAAACACGATGCCTTCGACCCGCTCGTGGGCCCCAAGGTCGCAGTAAAACTCCGGCCGTTCCACGCCGCGCTGATCCAGCGGCTCGCAGTCGTCATCAGCAGCGGCGTCCAGGGCGGGCGAACTGAGCTGGGGCCGCGCGGTGGGTGTTGGTCCACCGTACAGATCGACCGGATCGAGCATCGCAGCACCGGAAATGGTGGCGCCGCAGGAGCCATCGGAGATCAGGTTAACGCCACGGTTGAGGTTGCCTTCGTTGACGCAGAGATCAAGCGGGCTGTCGCCGTCGACGATGCTGTTGTTCAGCGTCATCTCAGCTTCGTTATACAGACCGCCGGTGCTGGCCATGGTGACGTGGTTCAGCGTCGCCGCGCCACCGTAACCGTTGTATAACCCATCGGGCCAGTTGTTGCTGAAGGTGGTGTTGGTAACCCATAGCTGCCCGGCGTTGTAGATGCCAGCGCCGAAGGTCCGGGAGCCGTTGTTGATCAGGCTGGAGTCGTTGATCACGAGCTGACCCACGTGCCGCCAAGACCTACCATACTGCCAGTGCTGTTGCCGCTGATCACCGATTTGTCGACAAACGCCCGGCCCGTGGCGCCGTTGGTAATGCCGCCGGTGCCGCCGATGCCAAAAACGCCGTTGGAAGCAATGGTGCTGGAAAGCAGGGTCAGGGTCCCACGATTGACAATTGCGCCGGTGCCGAAGGACGGATAGTTGCCGCGGACTTCACTTGCCACAAGCACCAGAACGCCGTGATTTTCCAGGGGCAGCGTTGGCATGTAACGCATCGCAACCCGGTCCAAAACCAACGTTCCGCCCGCGTCGATTTGAATTGGAAGGGCCCCATACAGGGATTCGGTTGTGGCCAGCGTCAGATCGGAGATTTCAATGCGGCCACCATCGAGTACCTGCAGCAAGGTCCAGCCGGCCGACGCCCAAAGGGCCCCCTGACCGGCGATGGTCAGCTCCGATGTGAATTCGATGGTGATGTATCCCGGAATCTCGAACTGGCTTGCCGTTGGAAGGGTAATGACGTCCGCGCCGTTGCCCGCGGGACACTCTCCTGGTCCCGTTTCTACCTGGGCGTCCGTGTTGGCATTGGCAATCGCCTCCAGCAAAGCACATTGACCGTCTGCCACGTGTTCGACGGCCCCGTCCGCAACGGCGAGAACAGCGGCTTCCGGAGAGACGCTGACCAGGCCCAGAAACAGGCCAAAGCCGGCAGCCGCCCATCGCGCAACACCCGGTGTGAACCACGCTGGTTGGGTTCCTGAATCCTCCACGCCGGACATCTCCCCAATCTGCTTCCTGGGTAAGTGCCGCGGCGAACCCGATTCTCCCATCGGAACTGGGGACTTGGCCGTTGCTAGCGCCTGACCCCGCTGCCGGCGTCGTTTGAGCTGGCGGCCACCTCCTCAGGCACGCGGCGCAGCCGCATCAGTCGACCTGGTTTTCGGGTTGCTGCGCCGCGGGTTGCCGCAGTCGGCTGCTATCGAGATAGTTCGCCAGAAAGTCTGGATCGACCGCCTCGATAATGGGTCCCGCGACCTCCATCATCGGTGTACCGCTCCAGCCCGTCGCCTGCAGCCGCCACCAGTTTTTTGCGTGGGCGCTGCCGAAATAAAACGGCGCGCTGTTTTCGATGTGGTTTCTGGTCCGCTCCCGGGTAGCCAGGTCGGCGTCTTCCATTTGAAACAGGTTGTCCCACTGCAGCATGACCGCGACCAGGTGCGATTCCACCATCCGGATCTCTGCGTCCGTCATGGCCTGCGGAGTCCGGATTGAATTTGTCCAGGCCTCCGCGACCGCGGGGGCGGCGAGACTCAATTCAATGCCCGCCAGCTGATCGTTCTTTGCAGTTTCCAGAGCGACGCGGGATAGGCTGGCGGTCTGGCGCACCTCAATGATCAAAATGATCAGACCAAGGAGGACACCGATGTTGGCGCCGAGGGTCAGCCAGCGATTGAACTGGTCCAGGTTCATCTTGTTGCTCCTTGTCTAATGATTCCTGCCTTGGGCGGGTTGGGCTGCGAAAGAACCGCCGCGACCGAGGCCGTTGGCCAAATATTCGTCTAGCGAGCCTAATCGTCTGTCGCAAAACCCAGCGGGTCAACAGCGTCAGGTTCCGCCCGTTTGGATTTGGGGCGCGGAGCGCAGCTTTCAGGACATGCTGCTCAGCCGGTAGTGTCCAGGGGGCCTGCCCGTCCAGCGGCGAAAGCTGCGGGTAAAACTGTTCGGGTCGCGGTAGCCAACCAGTGAGGCGATTTCATGGATCTGCAGGTGGCTCTTTGTCAGGTAGCGAATGGCCAGCTCTTTGCGTGTGGTGTCCAACACAATCTGAAAGGACGTTCCCTCGTTGCGCAGGCGGCGCTGCAGGGTGCTGCGGCTGACCGCCAGGGCAGAACATAGGTCCTCGGCGTTGGCGCGTCCCGTTGGAAACAGGTTGACCAAGGTGGTCTTAACCTGCGAGGTCATCGATGATGCGGTGCGCTGGGCCTCCAACTGTTGCTTGAGGTCCTGCTCGAAGTCCGTCCACAGCCCCGGGTTTTCGGAAATAAAGGGGCGCCGGGCATCTTCCAGGGAATAGGTGAGGCTGGCCGTGTGACCCGTCTCGGGCATGACCCCGAGGTGTCCGGCAATCTTTCGGCGCTGTGCTTCCGGCGCGTTCAAGCTGGCCCCCGCCGGACATACCGGGTGGGCGGTTGCCAGTCGCGTCGCCTCGACAGAATAAACGAGATGTAGCGCCCCCAGACTGGGGGGCATGTCGACGCTGGTATCGGACGAGTCGTATTCCACCCGCAGTCCGTCTCTCTCGCGGTACATCTGCATCCGGGTTGGGCCCAGCAGTGACTTAAAGTGGGACAGACGAGCCAGTCCTTTATCGAGATTCGGGGCGCAGGACATCGCGAAAAAAACCGGTATCACGGGGCCGCGGGCAATGTTAACGCCCAGATAGGTGAGATAGTCCGTCCGATCCGTGAGCTCGCAAAGGGCATTCCACGCAGCAAAAAACTGCGACGCCGTCACCCGCAGTTCCGGCCCTTTTCCCTGCAGCTGCGGCAGTCCCGCAGCCCTAAGCATGTCATCCGGGTCGATGTTGAGTATCCGGCAACCGACCTGTGTACCCATGGCAAGGGAGTACAACTCCAATCCGCTCACCTTTTGCACCGTTAGTTTCCATCCATCAATGCCAAGTTGACGACGGATTGAAAAGGCCTGCAAGGACGATGAACCCTCTGTCCGGCAGATTGACCCAAATTGCTGACCATTGACCACATCTGCATATTGTCCGTGATGTCGGCCGCGCCTAGTCTGATTTGGGGTCTGGCGTGGCGAGGTCACGGATGCAACTTAACGTAAACGGAATCACCCACGACGTTGACGTCGAGGACAACATGCCGCTGCTCTGGGTGTTGCGCGATGAACTCGGCATCACCGGGCCCAAGTTCGGCTGCGGCATGTCGCTTTGTGGAGCGTGTACGGTGGATATCGCGGGCACCGCGGTGCGGTCGTGCCAGATCGCCGCCAGCACCGTTTGGGGTCCCGTCACCACTATCGAAGCGGCCGATACGGAAATCGCCGTCCGGGCACTGCAGGCAGCCTGGATCGAAGGCCAGGTGGCTCAATGTGGCTATTGTCAGTCCGGACAGATCATGCAGGCCGCGGACCTGCTGCGCCGCAACCCAAGCCCGGATGATGCGGAGATCGACGCGGCCATGTCGGCCAACCTCTGCCGCTGCGGCACCTATCCGCGTATCCGCGAGGCGATCAAGTCGGCCGCCGCATCGCTGCGGACTGCCCGATGAGAACGAGAGCGAAAGCCCTTACGCGCCGGGCGTTCTTGATTGGCTCCGCCGGTGTAGCCGGGGGCGTTGCCTTTGGCGTTTATCTGCTCAACCGGCCGGCTGGGAATCCCCTCCTGAAGGACCTCAAGCCGGGGGAAGCGGCCATCACCCCTTTTGTCAAAATCACCTCGTCCGGCATCACGTTGATTGTCCCGCGGGCGGATGTCGGCCAGGGGATCATGTCGACCCAGGCCCATTTGATCGCTGAAGAACTGGATGTGGATCCGCACACGGTTTCCCTGGATCCGGGTCAACCCCATCGGGCCTACGTCAACGCCAAAATTGCAGAAAACAGCTTGCCCTTTCAGCCCCTGGACGATGGCTTTATTCCTAGGACCCTTCGAGAGTTGATGGCCCGGGTGGCCCGTCTTGCCGATGCCCAATTTACCGGTGGATCCTCTTCGGTGGCGGATCTGCAGGAAAAGCTGCGCTGGTCCGGGGCCATAGCTCGGGAGACGCTGAAGGCGGCCGCAGCGCAGCGGTTCGGTTTGGATGCTCAACGCCTTCAGACGCAGGACGGACACGTCCTACTCCCGCATGGTCGACGGGTTGCGTACACAGACCTGGCGGCCGCTGCGGTTCACATTGAGCCCGTCACAGACGTTCAGCTCCGCCCGCCAAGCCAATGGCGTTTGCTGGGCAAACCGTTCCGGCGTACCGATATCGTGGCGAAATCCACCGGCAGACAGAACTACGGCATCGATGTCTCTTTGCCGAATATGCTTTACGCCACGGTCCGAGCAAACCCTGGCCGCGGTGGCGGCGTGGGTGCCTATGACGACCGCGCCGCCTTGGCCCTGCGTGGCACGCGCGCAGTCGTGCCCGTAACCGACGGACTTGGGGTTGTTTCCGACAATACCTGGCGAGCCTTTCAGGCGGCCGCTGCGCTGGACATCGAATGGCCTTCGCCAGGTTATCCCGCCACCAGCGATGAGATGTGGCAGGTATTGGAAGATGCCCACAACGATGACCACATCAACAGTCGACTGCGGGACGACGGCGACGTGGAGCAGGTGTTGGCAAACACCAATACTGTCAGCGCCGAGTACCGCGTGCCCTACCTTGCCCATGCGGCGCTTGAGCCGCTCAGCGCAACGGTGCTGGTCGAACCGGACCACGTCACCGTCTGGACGGCCACCCAGGTACCCCATGCTGTTCGCGATGCCGCTATTGCGCTTACGGGTCTCAGTGCCGAACAGGTTACCGTGCGCGTGCTGCCCGCCGGCGGCAGCTTCGGTCGGCGGCTGGACCACGACTACGTGGTGCAGGCGATCGAGATTGCCCGGTCCCTGCCGGGTACGCCTGTGAAAACGACCTGGACCCGGGAACAGGATTTTGGGCAGGACTTCCCGCGTCCGCTCCACCTGGCCAAGGCCCGGGGGGCGGTAGCAGGCGGGCAGGTGACCGCCCTGGATATCGATTCCATCAGCCCTTCGCTGGCGCAGAGTTGGTTCCAGCGCGTATTCATTGTCCCGCCGGGCCCCGATACCTTGATCGTCTGGGGCGCGTACGACCAGCCGTATGCGATACCCAACTATCGGGTCACCGGGTACCGGGCACCTGAGTTGCTACCCATCGGCTCCTGGCGGTCCCCGGGCGCCTGCTCAAACAGCTTCTTTCATGAGGGGTTTCTGTCGGAGCTGATCTTTGAAGCCGGTGCCGATCCCCTACTTGAGCGACTGCGGCTCATCAAGGATCCGGTGTCCCGGGGGGTTCTCGAGGCGGTTGGTGATATGTCGAACTGGGATGGTCCTGAAACCGGTCCCGAAAAAGGTCGCGGCATCGCCTTTGCCCATTCTCACCACGTGCCGGTTGCGCAGGTCATTGATGTCAGCCGCACGGAGCGCGGTATTCGGATTGACGACGTCTACATCGCCGGGGACTGCGGCACCGTGTTTGATCCGGTGAATGCGGAGGCCCAGCTCACCGGTGCGGCTGTCTGGGCGTTGGGACATGCGATGAACTGCGAGCTGACCTACGAAAACTACGCGCCGACCCAGTCCAACTTCCATGCTTTTCAGGGTATGCGCATGTCGCAGACGCCTCGGTTTCACACCCGATTACTTGGCCAGGCGAAGGACGTGGCGGGTCTGGGAGAGCCCGCCACAGCGCCGGCTGCGCCGGCTTTGGCAGACGCCATTTTCGCCGCGACCGGTCAGCGTCTCCGCGAGATGCCGTTCAATCGTTTCGTCAAATTTGCCTGAGACAACCGTCGGCGAAACCTGAGTGTTGAATCCGCCGCGTCTTCGGCGGCGCTTCAGGCCGGCGCCACTTCGTCACAGAAATAGTCGGCGACCTCACGGCGAAACAGCAGGCCCAGGGCAATGAACTGGA
>JBCCVP010000197.1:0-8058 GCA_039195135.1 Pseudomonadota bacterium
CAGAAACGACGTCGGGTTTGACCTTTGCGGTAGACCGGTTCAAACTCTGGGCCCACAGCGGTCACGTGACGCTGCGCCGGGGTGAGCGGTCGCGGCTGGCAGACTTTGCTTCCGGTAACCTGTAAGCGCAGGGCTAGCGCCGACTAGGCCTCCACGGCCGGGACCTCTTCCCGGCCCGCCTCCGTCTGCTGGCGAATGGCCCGCAGCAGCGCGCTGCACAGCGTTGCCAGGGGAATGGCGAAGAACACGCCCCAGAACCCCCAGATGCCGCCAAACAGCAGCACCGCGCCGATGATGGCCACGGGATGCAGGTCCACCACCTCAGAAAACAACAGCGGCACGAGCGCGTTGCCGTCGAGCATCTGGATGATGCCGTAGGACACCAGGACCCAGGCGAACTGACCGGACCAGCCAAACTGGTAGAACGCAACAATCGCCACCGGCAGGGTCACTACGGCGGCTCCGATGTAGGGCACCAGCACCGAGAAACCCACCACGGTGGCCAGCAGGGCAGCGTATTGGAGATCCAGGAAGCGAAAGGTGATGAACGTGACGACGCCGACGATGAAAATCTCCAGCGCCTTGCCCCGGACATAGTTGCCGATCTGACCGTCCACTTCGCGCCATACAGAGATCGCCAGGTGCCGGTCCCGCGGGAGAAACTGCTGGCACCAGGCGATCAGCTGGTGTTTGTCCTTCATCAGGAAAAACACCAGGATCGGCACCAGCACAAAAAACACCAGCAGGGTAATGACGCCGCTGATGGAGGCCAGCGTCTGGGTCACCACCGCCTGGCCAGCCTCCGCCAGCTGATCGCTCAGGGAGTTGAGAAACGTGTCAATCTGCTCCTGGCTGACCAGCTCGGGGTATTTTTCCGGCAGCGTCTGCACGGTGGTCTGGAAGCGGTTGATGAACGCCGGTACTTGCTGCACCAGCTGCGTCACCTGCCGCGTCAGCAGCGGCACGATGCCAAAAAACATGATCAGCAGGCTCGCCACAAACAACACAAACACCAGCGAGACCACCAGCAGGCGGGGCAGACCATATTTTTCAAGGCGCACCACAACGCCCTCGAGCAGATACGCGATCACCAGCGCGGCAAACAACGGCGCCAGGATATTGCCAAAGGCCCAAACGCCGATGACGCCGACAACCACCAGCGCCAGGAGTATGAACACCTGGGGGTTCGAAAAGCGTCGCTCAAACCAGTCGCGAACAACCTGCATCATCGACATCGGCGGAGAAATCCGAGACCTGTCTTAGGGCAATTGATCAGTGTACTTAAGTTGCGGCGGCTTCTGAATGGATCAAAAGCCGTGGGTAGCAGTGCGGCTAAAAGTCCCAGACCCAGAGGAGTTCCACCTCAAAGCTGTCGCCGGTCAGGTCGGTGGGCTGGGCAAACTGCGGGTTGCCCAGATAATATTCGGCCGGCGCGTAGCTGGAATTGAGATTCAGCCGCGCATTACGGCCGGTGCTCGTGGTGAAACCCAGAGCGATGCTGCGATCCGGCACGTCCTGTCGTAACGCCCGAGCCAGCGTGGGGGAATCGGGCTCCGGTTGCTGCGAGGTGCTGACGCTCACTTTCCAGGTCGTGTCGTCACTGGGCTCCCAGTTCCAGCCCAGCTCGAATACCGT
Source organism: Pseudomonadota bacterium (assembly GCA_039195135.1). GTDB lineage: Bacteria > Pseudomonadota > Gammaproteobacteria > Xanthomonadales > SZUA-38 > JANQOZ01. The sequence continues at coordinate 1,636 of JBCCVP010000197.1, forward strand.
TAAGTCGTCCCAGGCAAAGTTCGGGCTGGCGCTGTCGCCGAGCAGCGACAGAAACCGGTCCGGCAGCAGCGCGGTGGTGAAGGTCCGCACGTCGCTGTAGAGCACGCGCTGCACGTCGAAGGTGATTGCGGCCCGGTCGCTGGCACGCAGCAGCATGCCGAAGTTAGCGCTTGCGGGGATGTCAAAGTCGCCCGGCTCAGCGTACACGCCGCGATAGTTCTGGAACGGATCCATATCGATGCGGGACTGGAAGCTGGCGCCCACGGACAGGCCGTCGCGAACCTCGCTCGAGAAACCCAGCCGCAGACCGGCGCCACTGGACTGCTCGCCCTGATTGAATCCGGTCTGGGTGATGCCGGATGCGCCGAGCGCCGGGTTTTGATTCAGCAGTCCCTGCTGCTGCGGGAACCCCTGCACGCTGGAGGCGGTTACCTCGCCGAAGCCCGGCGTTGCGTAGCCCTGCTGGGCAAACACGGCCGCCACGTCGATGCTGCTGCCGTCGCTCAAGGTGCGCCGGAAGCCGGACGCAAACACCGATCGCTCGAACTCAAATCCGCCCAGACCCTGGCTGAGCAGTCGTCCTGGCCGCTGCCAGGTCACCTGCGCCAGGCTTGCCCCCTGTCGCTGGGCAAACTGAAACGTGACGGCGGCAGGAAGCGGCTTGAGCGCCGCCTCACTGAAATTGGGCTGAAGCAGGTCCGCGTTGCGACCCAGAATGCCGATTTCGAAGTCCACGCTGAAGCCCAGCTGCCGGGCGAAATCGGGGGTCAATGCGTCGCGCGCCACATCCTGCCAGTCACGCAGGTTCATCCGGCCCAACGCAGCGGTGGCCCAGGGGGCACGCAGAACGTTGGCGGAGGGAAGCGCGGGAATGGTGGTGGAAACGGCGCGCGTCAGCGATGGGACGAGCAGGCTGTGAGCGGACGCCATGGGAGCCGCCAGCGCAACAACCGCGCACACGCACGTGACGGCGCTAGCAAGGCGTCTGATACGCGCAGATTGGCTCAGAATTTCCCCCATTACGGACGCAATCGATTATCCGATCGCAACTATGGCAAGAACGCAACAGACTGTCAATCGAACTGGTTCACGCTTTTTGAACCAAAATTTGGCTTAAAACAAGGGCTGAGAGACTTTCGGGCCGACTCCCCAGGGGGTGCAAATGTTGCGAAAAAGCAACGCTCGTCGACCCCGCCCTCGGAGCAACTTCCTGGCCTGCCCCCGCGGCGCCCCGATCCGGTGCTGTTTTGCGTTGCGGTTTCGCCGGGTGGCCGACATTATACGGGCGCCATGAGTCCTCGCCGCATTGCCGCCGTTTCGTCTTCCCGCGCTGACTACGCCCACCTGCGCTGGGTGATCCAGGCCCTGCAGGCCCATGCGGAGCTGGAACCGGAAGTTATCCTGTTTGCCGCCCACCTGGCGCCGGAGTTTGGCGCTACCGCTGAGGCCATCCGGGCCACCGGGGTGCCCGTGCGGGCGGAAATTGAGTGTCTGCTCAGCTCCGATTCCGATGTGGGCATGGCGAAAACCATCGGCCTCGCCACGCTCGGCATGAGTGACGAGCTCAATCGCCAGCGGCCCGATCTCCTGCTGCTGATGGCGGACCGCTATGAAATGCTTGCCGCCGCCAGCGTGGGCCTCGCGCTGCGGATTCCCATGGTCCACGTGGAGGGCGGAGAGATTTCCCAGGGGGCAATCGACGACGCGGTCCGCAACGCGCTGACCAAAATGTCACACGTACACCTGACGCCCCACGAGGAGGCGAGCCGCCGGGTTCTGGCGATGGACGAGGAGCCCTGGCGGGTGCATACCGTCGGGGCGCCGTCGCTGGACGGTCTGCGTCAGCTGGACCTCAAATCGCCATCCCAGCTGGCCACCGACCTTGATCTGCCGGCGGGCCGCCTGCTGGTGGTGGCCTGGCACCCGCTGACCCTGGCGCGCAACACCAACACGGAAACGGCCGCGCTGTTTACCGCGCTGGACAGCTGGGACGGTCCGCTGGTGTTCTGCTTTCCCAACGCTGACGCCGGATCCCGGGCCATCATCCGCCGCAGCCAGGATTACTGTGACGAGCACGCGGCAGCTCGCCTGTTCGTAAACCTTGAGTCCCAGGACTACTTTTCCCTGCTTGCCTGCGCGCAGGTCCTGCTCGGCAACTCCTCCTCGGGCATCATGGAGGCGGCGTCTTTCAAACTGCCCTGCGTCGACGTGGGGCGGCGCCAGCAGGGGCGGCTGAAAGCGGCCAACGTGCTGAGCGTTCCCGCGGACCCACCCGCCATCGTTGAAGCCCTGAAAACCGCCGCGTCGGAGCCGTTTCGGGACTCCCTCGCCGGGCTTGAAAATCCCTACGGCGACGGCCGCGCCGGCGACCGTATCGCGAAAATTCTGGCGTCCACACCCGATGCCGCGACGCTGCTGCACAAAGTGCCCACCGATCCACCGGCGTCCCCGTGACGGCGCCAATTCCGCTGGCCAGGCCCGAGATCACCGCTGAGGAACGCCGGCTGGTGGACGAGGTGCTGAGTTCCGCCGCCCTCAGCCGAGGCCCCATGGTGCGGGCCTTTGAGGCCGCGATGGCCGAATATGTTGGCAGCGCCCACGCGGTGGCCGTGAGCTCCGGCAGCGCGGCGCTTCACCTGGCGCTGAAGGCGCTGGATCTGCCGGCTGACGCGGAGGTCATCACCAGCCCGTTCGGCGTTCCCGCCACCCCAAACATGATTCTGGCGGCTGGCGCCCGGGTGCGCTTTGCCGATATTCGGGCGGATTCTCTCGCGCTGGATCCGGCGGCGGTGCGCGAGGCGATTTCCAGCCAGACCACCGCGGTTATTCCGGTGCACGTCTACGGCCAGCCTGCACCGCTGGATGGGCTTCTTGAGGTCTGCCAACCGTCGCACCTAGCGCTGGTAGAGGATGCCTGCGAAGCGCTCGGAACCCGCCTTGACGGCCGGCACCTGGGCACCTTCGGGCGCGTGGGCTGCTTTGGCTTTTACCCCAACAAGCAGCTCACCACGGGCGAGGGCGGCGTGTTGGTTACCGACGATGACGCCCTGGCCCACCGCCTGCGACGCCTGCGCAACCACGGCCGGGAGATGGACGGACGCTGGCTGGACCAGGAAGAGCCGGGGCTTAACTATCGGCTGCCGGAGCTGTCGGCGGCGCTGGGTCTGGGGCAGATCCGCCGCTTTGACGAGATCGCCGAACGGCGGGCGGCGGCCGCCGCCCGCTACCGACAGCGTCTCAGCGACGTACCGGGCCTCGAGGTACCGCCGGCGCTGGACCACGTCTGCTGGTTTTCCTGGGTCGTGCAGCTCAAAAACGCCGCCCTGCGCGATCCGCTCGCCGGGTTACTGGCCGCCGACGGCATTCAGACCGGCCGTTATTTTGCACCCCTGCACCAGCAGCCGGGCCTGCAATCCCGGGTCCCGCCGGACGCCAGATTTCCCGTTACCGAGCGCGTCGCCGCCCGGGTCCTCGCGCTGCCATTGTTCAATACCATCAGCGCACAACAGATCGACCGCGTGTGCGACCGGCTGACACACCACCTCACGGCCCTGGGCGCGGCTGGCAGCTAACCCCGCAAGAGGCCCCTGCCCGTTCAGGTTTTATTTACATGGCCCTGCTAGGATGGCGTGGTGAAAGGTTTGCTTACACTGCTGGCGTTGTGCCTGACCGTACCGGTCAGCGCTGCCGTGACGCTGTCCCAGGCAAACCCCGGCCAGAAGGACGGGGGTGTCATCAGCGTGGGCGGCACCTGGGCCAGCAGCTGCACCCCGGAGTTTGAACAGCTACGGCGGGACGCCGAGTTTGGCGGCCTTGTCCTGATCGCTGTCCAGCGCACCGAAGCCTGCCACAAGGCCGAGACCACCTTCGAATTTGAGGTCAACCTTGCGCTGGAGGCGGCTGATCTGGGCGCCGGCGTTTATCCCGTATCGCTCTACGTGCGGCCGGACACCACCCGGGCGGCCCGTCTTGTGGGCTTCGACGTGGTGCAGGTCGGCGAGCTTGACCGGGTCACGCCGGAGGCGGGCCTGTGGTGGCCCGAGCCGGCCGGCCGCCACGAAACCTCGGGGCCGGGGGTGGGCTTTTCCCTGGAGATTCAGGGGGACCAGGCCATCATCATGTCCAACGCCTACCGCGATACCGGCCAGTCGCTTTGGACCCTGACCACCGGCAGCCTGGACGGCCGCGTGGTGCGTGGCGAGCTGACGGAGCTGGGCCAGGGGCAGGTGCTGTTTAACGAATACCGCGAGCCAAACACCGCGTTCCGCCATGGCCGGGTGATTCTGTCGTTTGCCAATCGCGCCCGCGCCACCCTGTGGCTCGTCACCGAGCAAAACCCCGACAGCCCGGAGCTGCTCGTGCAGCCGCTTTCCCTGGTGCGGTTTGCTTTTGGCCAGCGGGATCTGCTGAGCGGCACCTGGCTGCTGATTCCCGAGGCCGGGGGCGAAGCCCAGCGGCTGGAGCTGGCGGCGGTGGAAGGGGCGGCGGATCGCATCACGCTGCTGGATCCGTCCGGCGCTACGGTGCAGTGCCAGGCGCTGGGCAGCGTGGCGCCGCCGTCGTCTTGCCGGCTGCAGGGGCTAACCGATATTCGCTTCGACGACGTGGGCCTGTACCGCTGGCGCGGTCAGGATGCGCAGGGCCGGGCCTACGTGGCCGTGCGCCTGGAAGACGACGAGTAACCGCGCCGCGTCCGCGGCAAGATTTCAGATACAGCTCACCGGCCGCGGCAGCCCGGCATAGCGGCAGGCCTGCTTGGCCGGCCCGTCGGGAAACAGACGATACAGGTAGCGACTTTCCGCCTTCTCCTGGCCAAGACGCACCGCCACCGCTTTCACCAGCACCCGCATCGGCGGCGCCATCTCAAATTCATCGTAATAGTCGCGGAGAAAATCCAGGATTTCCCAGTGCGCCGCGGTCAGCGTGATCTCATCCTCCGCAGCCATCGCTTCCGCCACCCACGGCGCCCAGGCCTCCCGGTCCTGAAGGTAGCCACGGGGATCCAGCGCCAGCTCACTGAGGCGGGTCATGGCCAGCTCTGCACCTTCGGATAGCGACAGGCGAGACGCACCAGTTCGTCCGTCTCAATCAGGCCCACGCTGGCCTTCAGCTGGTTTTCGGCAATCCCCTGCGCCGCGAGGTCCGTCTTCATGGCCAGCCAGGTAACGCGATCTGGCAGCGCCGGCCCCGCCGCGAGCGCGGCACGGACGCCCTCCCCCAGCAGCACCACCGTATCGTCCGGCCCGGCAACGGCAGCGCACAGCTCGAACAACGAATCGCGCTCCGGCGCGGCGCTGTACCAGTGCAGCATGCCGGCGGTCCCTACATCAGACACGCGGCATCCTCCATCAGCTGGCGAATCTCGCCGGCGTCACCCACCCGGACCGGGATGCGCAGCGCGGTATCCGCAAGGCCGTAGCGCTGAAGCGCGCCCCGCTCCGCCCAGACCGCGTCAACGCCAAATAGGGGCAACATGCCGAGGCCCGCCGGGTAGTCCTGCAGTTCGGCAGGCTCTGCCGGCGGCGCCAGCAGCAGCACCCCCGCGTCGACAAACACCACCGTGACGGGCCAGTCACCGGCCGCCAGGGCCAGCAGCAGATCGAGTCGTTCCCGGCTGCGGGAACTGATATGGGGCGCTTCGCTGAGCACCAGCAGCGTCTCTCGGGGCTTTAACACTTCAGTCACGAGAAACGCACCACGCGATCCGCCTGGGCCACCGCCGCCAGCCAGCGGCCGAGCCCCGTGATGACAAAACCGTCCGCGAGCGTCTCTTCTACCGTCCCGTAGCGCTCGCCGCTGCCCACACACACGGCCAGGTCCAGATCACCAGTCTTAGCCAGCGTCTGCCAGCGTTCGCCCGGATCGAATTCGTCCCGGCTGAGCAGCACCGGATCCAGCGCGATGGCGGCGCCGGGACCGTAGAAAAAGACGCAGTTCACCGTGTTCCCCAGCGCAAGGGCGCGCTCGGCAAACGTGACGGCGTGCCGGGCCATCAGCGTGTTGTCCGGGCGGTGACAGACCATGATGGCAAACTCGAGGGACATGGCGGCGGTTTCGGCGTGATCTGCTGGTCAAAAACTGCGCAGAGTGTCGCAGCCCGGGGCAGGCGGGGCAACCGCTCACGCCCGCTTAAGGACAGGCGTAACCGTGATTTTTTTTCATGCCGCTGTAACAATGCGTCGGTTAAATGACGGCGGCGCAGAGGGCCGATTGCTGGATGCCCGTCCTGGGGCCAACATCCAGCGCGTTGATTCAGGCAGCAAACCGCCACGCAAATACAAAACACACAGGGCACACCGGTGCAGCGACGCATACTCATCGTTGAAGACGAGGCCGCCATCCGCGAGATGGTGGCGTTTGCCCTGTCCCGCCACGGCATGGAGTGCATCGAGGTGGAGGACGTGCGCGGCGCGCAGGAATCCA
>JBCCVP010000198.1:0-8040 GCA_039195135.1 Pseudomonadota bacterium
CGAGAGCGGCTTGAGCCGAACGAAGACGGACAAGAAGGATGCGACGCTGATCGCTCAGTTTTGTGAGATCCAGGACCCAATGCGTTGGGAACCATTGCCGCTGAAGCACCGGCAGTTAAGGGATTGGAGCCGCCGGCTGGACTCACTGATCGACATGATAGTGCAGGAGAGGAACCGCCTGGAGGGGGCTCGAGACGGGCTTCGGGTGCAGATTGAGCAGCACCTTGAGGAGCTGTCGGAGAAGGTTGAACAGACCAAGGAAGAGATCCGCAAACTGATCGATGACGATCCGGACCTCAAGGCTGATGCCAAGCTACTGGAGACGATCCCCGGGGTTGGCGAGGCGACGATCAAGACGATCCTGGCGGAGTTGGGTGATGTGCGGCGGTTCCACAGCGCTAAGGCGCTGGCGGCCTACGTGGGGGTGGCACCGCGGGTACGGGAGTCGGGGCAGTGGAAAGGTCACACCTCGATGTGCAAAACCGGCAGACGTCAGCTGCGAAAAGCGTTCTTCCTGCCGGCCATGACGGCCGGCCGGTACAACCCGCTGATCAAGCCGATGACCGAGCGCATGCTGCGTAAGGGCAAATCCAAGATGGCGATCAACGGCGCACGGATGAGAAAGCTCATTCACATCATCTACGGCGTCCTGAAGCACAGGACGCCGTTTGATCCGAATTTCCAGCCCGCTAGGACTTGATCTTCAAGACGGTATCTGACCCGGCCACCCGTTCAGCCGGTCACCCGACCACCTGGCCACCCGGTTTACCCGGGCGCTTCTCAGGCGTAGCGGCCGATCAGCTGCTTGCCCAGAGACATCATGTGCACCTCGTCGGGACCGTCTGCGAGGCGGCACCAGCGCGCGTAGTTGAACGCTTCGGCCAGAAAGAAGTCGCCGGTGAGCCCGCCGGCACCGTGAATCTGAATCGCCCGATCGACAACCCGCTGCGCCATCTGCGGCACGGCAATCTTGGCCGCGGCAATCAGATCCCGGGCTGCCTTGTTCCCCGCCTCATCCATGCGCGCCGCTGTTTTGAGCGTCAGCAGCCGCGCCTGCTCGATCTCGGCGTAGGACTGGGCCACGGCCTCCCGCACCGACTGGTGCTGCGCCAGCTTTTTGCCAAACGTTTCCCGCTGCACCGCCCGCTGGCAGGTGGCTTCAAGCGCCCGCTGCGCCGCTCCGATCAATCGCATGCAGTGATGAATCCGTCCCGGCCCAAGCCGCCCCTGCGCAATCTCAAAACCCCGCCCGGGTCCGAGGAGCATATTGCCGGCCGGCACCCGCACGTTGTTGAACACCACCTCGCCGTGGCCTTCCGGTGCATCGTCAAATCCCATGGCTTTGAGCGGCCGGATCAGCTCCACACCTTCGGTATCTTTCGGCACCAGAATCATCGATTGCTGCCGATAGCGGTCGGGATTATCCGGATCGTTTTTACCCATCACGATCATGATGCGGCAGGCCTCCCGCGGCGCGCCGGTGATAAACCACTTGCGGCCGTTGATCACGTAGTCATCGCCGTCCGCCTCAATGCGGCACTCAATGTTGGTGGCGTCGGAGGAGGCGACCGCCGGCTCGGTCATGGCAAACGCGGACCGGATTTCGCCCTTCAGCAGCGGGGTGAGCCAGGTTTCCTGCTGCTCCTGGGAGCCGTACATCATGAGCACCTCCATGTTGCCCGTGTCCGGCGCGCTGCAGTTGAATACCTCCGAGGACCACATGACCCGTCCCATCAGCTCCGCCAGCGGCGCATATTCCAGGTTGCTTAAGCCAACTCCGCCATGTTCCTGGTGAGTTTCCGGAATAAACAGATTCCACAGCCCCTGCTCCAACGCTTTGGCTTTGAGCTCCTGCATCAGCGGCGGCGTGGCCCAGCGGTTGTCCGCCGCCTCCACCTGCGCCGCATAGGTGTGCTCGTTGGGGTAAATGTGCTCGTCCATAAACCGCGTCAGGCGCTCGAGCAGATCCTGAGTCCGGGCGGAAAAATTGAAATCCATAGCGTTGTTCCTGTCTTTGCGCCCAGGCTCAGGCGTGGGTAATGGCCTTGCGGCGTTCGGGAAGATCCAGATGCGGCACATGGTTGAAGCTGGTGACGTAGGTCACGCGCTGGTCGAAGTAAACCTCGTTGATGCTGGTGTTGCGGCTCTGAAGGTTCATCCCAACAACTGTTTCATCATCGAATCCCATGATGTGCTTCAGCGTCATGGAGATGGGGCCGCCGGAGGTCACCACGAGAGCCCGCCGGGGGGCAGCGGCCCGCACCCGTTCCAGCGCGTCGGCCACCCGCTTGGAAAAATCGCCGTACGGTTCTTTGAGTTCCAGGCTCAGCTCATCCCGCGACCAGGCCAGCATGGCCTTGCGCAGCACGCTGAAAATGGCCCGCAGATTTTTTCGATCCGGCGGTTCGATGTCCGGATGATGCAGCAGGTAGGACTTCAGCAGGCCCTGAAAGTCGAACTCATTCAGCCCTGCGTCCAGCTGCGTTTCCGGTAGCGTCCAGTGGTCGGCCATGGCTTCCGCGGTCTGCCGGTGCCGCGCAAGCGTTCCCATGGCGAGGTGGTCAAACTCAAGCCCGCGATCGGCAAAGTATTGGCCCAGCCAGCGCGCCTGCTGGTAGCCCAGTTCCGACAGCTGGTCATAATTGTCGCTGCCCATCGACGCCTGCGCGTGGCGCACGAAATAGATCTCACCCATGGTGTGCGTTCAACGTCCTTTTACGTTTTCCACCCGAACCTGAGTCGACTTGAAGGCCGGGGTGCGGCTGCGGGGATCCACCGCACAGCCGGTCAGGCGGTTGGCCTCGGGATAGTACGCGAGGAGGTTGCCGGCGGGAAGTTCCAGCGGGTAGACGCTCACACCAGGCATCTGCCCAAACTCGGAGACCAGGTCAACGCGATCGCCGGCCTTAAGGCGCCGCTCCGCCATGTCCTCCGGTGACATCAGCACGCTCCAGCGGTGGGGCGTGGACCGATACGTATCGTTTTGCTCGTAAATCATCGTGTTGAACTGACCTTCACTGCGAACCGTTGCCAGGGTGAAGTGATCGGTAGCCTGGGACGCCACGCTGGTGGGACAGACGCGAAACGAAGCACGGCCGCTCTCGGTGTGGAACTCCGGTTTGTGTAAAAGCCGCCGAGCCACGTGAAATTCCCGCCGGGCCTCGTCGATGTCTTTCAGCGCCTCCATGCCCGGCACGACGGCGGCAATCGCCTCACGTACCTTGCGGTGCCGCTTGAAGGCGGCAAAGTCCAGCTCACAGTCGGGGAGCAGCCGCACCGCCAGATCGGCCAGCACGGTCACCTCCGGCCGCACGTTTTCGAGCCGCCGGATTCCCCCCTCGCTCAGGCGGACATAGTTGAACATCGACTCCTGGGTCGTCGGCTCCCACTCTTCGTCCCGGGCGGTGACCGGCAGTACGAGCACCTCTGCGCCGTCTGTGCCTCGCACGTGGCTCTGGTTCAGCGTGGTGGTGAGGCTCATGCGGAACGGGATGTTGCTTAGCGCCTCTTCGGCCCAGCGGCGATTGGGGTTGGCATCGAACAGATTGCCACCCATGAGCACCGCCGCATCCACGTCGCCGGCGTGGGCCGCCTGCATGCAGGCCATCGTGTCCATGCCTGGCGTGGTGGGCAGCTTGACAGAAAAGGTCTGTTCAATCTGCCGGTTAACCGTGGCGGGCAGCACCGGTTTGACACCGATGGTGCCGATACCCTGCACGTTGGAATGGCCGCGCAGCGGTAGGAGCCCCGCACCGGACCGCCCCACCATGCCACGGAGCAGCGCCAGGTTGGCGATCATTTCCACGTTCTCAACGCCGTTGAGGTGGTGGGTGACGCCCATACCCCAGGCAAAGACCACGCGCTCGCCGCTCATGTAAACCCGCGCGATCGCTTTAAGCTCATCGGCGCTCAGGCCGCTGGCGGTGACCAGTTTGTCCCAGGAGGCCTCCCGGATATCGGCTTCAAAGACCGCAAACCCCTCACAGTGCTGGTCAATGAAGGGGTGATCCACCCCACCCTCCTCCAGCACCGCTTTGCACAGCGCCTTCAGCACCGCCACGTCCTGGCCAATATTTGGCTGAAGATAATGCGAGGCGATGTCCGACCCGCCGGACAGCAGGCTGCGCGGGCTCCGCGGCACCGCAAATTTCACCAGCCCCGGCTCCCGCGCCGGGTTGATCACAATCACCTGCCCACCGCGTTCTCGCAGGGCTTTGAGTTTGTGCACAAAGCGCGGGTGATTGGAGGCGGGGTTGGCGCCGATGACCCAGATCTGATCACAGGCATCCAGGTCGTCCAGCTCCACCGTGGCGGTGCCGGTACCGATCGTGTGACCAAGACCCACGCCGGTGGCCTGGTGGCAGTAGAAGGAGCAGTTGTTAACGTGGTTGGTCCCGTACATGCGGGCCAGTAGCTGAAAGACAAAACCGGCCTCGTTGGAGGACCGGCCGGAGGCGTAGAAAAAGGTGCGCTGGGGATCGACCTGGGCCAGCCGATCGGCGGTCAGATCCAGCGCCGCGTCCCAGCTGATCGGCTGGTACCGGTCGCTATCCGCCGGCTTGTGGATGGGCATGCCGAGGCGGCCCAGATGCTCCAGATCGTGGGGGTCCAGATCCCGCAGCTCCGGGAGTGGATGGTCAAAGATGGCGGCGGGAATAGGGGGTTGAATATCGGTGGACTGGGCCTGAACACTTTTGTTGCAGACCGCCGGAAAGTCCCCTTGCTCGTTGGTCATCCCACCGCGCTGCCCGCCCATGCCGTAGCCGCAGGCTTTGCAGGCGTTTTTTGAGTTCAGCGCCTTGGCCGCGTTGAGCAGGCCCATGCCTTTCGCCGTCTTCAGCGTATACAGCACCTTTCGCGCACCGCCGCCGACAACGCGGGGGGCCTCGGGGCCAGAGTGATCCTTATCGCCGCTGCTCATCGATGTCAGTCTAGCTCGTCGCCGCGTCAGACCCGTCAACCCGGTTCAGCGACTCACCGCGGAAGAAGGCCTCAATGGCGTCCAGCAGCTGATCAGCAAGCGCCTGCATAGCGGGCTGACTGGCCCAGGCGCAGTGGGGCGTGACGATAACATTGTCGAGGTGCGCAAGCCGCATCAGCGGATGATCACGGGGCGGTGGCTCGGTCTCGGCCACGTCGATGGCGGCGCCGCCGATTTCCTCCAGCAGCAGCGCCGCCTCCAGCGCATGGTAGTCCACGATGGCGCCGCGGGCCGTGTTGATCAGTATCGCCTGGGGCCGCATCAGACGCAGCGCCGTTTTATCGATCAGCTGATGACTGCGGTTGTTGAGCGGACAATTGAGGCTGACCACGTCAGAAGATTCCAGCAGCGTATCCAGATCCACCATCTGACGATCGGACAGCTCGCGGCCGCTGAGGCTGTGGAAGATCACACGCATCCCAAGCGCCTCCGCTTTCTCACCCAGGGCGGTGGCAATGCTCCCGGTGCCCACGATGCCCAGGGTCTGGCCGGACAGGTCCGCCATCGGCCCATTGAAAAAGCAGAACTGGCCTGCGTCCTGCCAGGCGCCCTCCCGAACCCGGCGGGCATAAGCCGGCAGCTGGCGCCGGAGGGTAAACATGACCGAGAGAATAAACTCGGGCACCGCCGTCACGGCGTAGCCCCGAACGTTCACCACGCCAATGCCCCGCGCCTCGCACGCCGCCACGTCCACCACGTCGGTGCCGGTGGCCGCCACCGCCACGAGGCGAAGCTCCGGGAGTTCAGCGAGATGCTCGGCGGTGAGCGGTACCTTATTGGTGATCACCACCGCCGCACCCTTCAGGCGCTCAACCACCTTATCCGACGGGGTCGCCGCGTGCTCCTCCCAGCTGTGGGCAAACGCGGGTGGGCGCAGCTCAACGCCAGGACCAATCGTGGCGCGATCGAGAAAGACGATTTTGGTGGCGCTGGCGTCGGGCATTTAAGTCTGGGTGTTAGTCCGGCCCCACAATTTTGCCATGAGATTGCCCGAAGCTGACCGCAGGCGCGTGGGACAATAGCCACGCCATAACCGAGGGGAATTTCCAGATGCTGTTTTTTCTGATTTCGCTGCTCCTGACGCCGGCGCCGAGCACCACCCTGTCCGAGCAGCTGGTGCGGGAAACCACCGCGTCAGTCCTGGCCAAGCATAAGACTGACGGCGTGTTCATCATCTACGACGAGCAGCAGCAGCGGTTTCTGCGGTCCGGTGGAGAGCGGTCCCGCGCCGGGTTTGTGCCGGCTTCGACCTTCAAGGTCCCCAATTCCCTGATCGCCCTGGCAGAGGGTGTGGTGGCGGATGAAAGGGAGGTGTTCGTGTGGGACGGTGTCGAGCGGCAGATTGCTTCCTGGAATCAGGATCAGACGCTGGAAAGTGCCATGCGCGTTTCAGCGGTCTGGACCTACCAGCACATCGCTCGGGAAGTGGGGCGGGAGCGCATGCAGATGCATCTGAACGAACTGGGCTACGGCAACGCCACCATCGGCGATGAGGTGGACACGTTCTGGCTGGACGGCTCTCTCCTGATCAGTCCCCAGGAGCAGATTCACTTTCTCCGCCGCCTGCACCACAACCAGCTGCCGTTCCGGCAGGATCACATGGACATCGTGAAGCGGATCCTGATCCGCGGCGAGGCAGGCCACCGGGTGCTGCGCGGCAAGACCGGCTGGGAGGTCAGAACCGGCAACGATCAGGGCTGGTTTGTCGGCTACGTGACGGATGAATCCAAGGTGTGGTTTTTTGCTCTGCACGTGGACATTTACGCTGACGGGCCCGGCAAAGACCGCGAAGGGATTGCCAAGGAAATTCTCGCGGGCTTGTCTCTCTGGTGACTCCGCGCCGGGCGATGCCCGGGAACATTCAAGCTTTCTCAACCGACAAAACCACCGCCAGCAATGCCACGCCGCTGGCCAGGGCACCGACAAACAAAGGCCCCTGCTCGGCAAAGGGAGCTACCGCGACGGTACCGGTAGCGGCGGTAAACGCAATAAACAGAATCACGAGAGCAGAGCCGCGAGCCTCGTTGTCTCCGGCGGCCTGCAGCGCGCTGAAAAAGCCTGGTGGACCCCGCAGGCCCAACCCGGCATTGGTTAACACGAAGCACAACCACACCAGGGGAATTGGAGGGTCAGGCAGCAGCCCGAGAGCGGCGATGCCCAGACACCCGACCGCCGTTGTAGCGGTGCCAGACAGGATTGTTTTCGCCGCACCAAAGCGCTGAACAAACGCCTGGGAAACGTTGGCCAGCAGCACAAAAAAGGTGATCCCCAGCACCTGCATGATGATGAAATCGGAAATCTGTCCGCCCAGCGCCCGGGTCAGCATGGTGGGCGCGGCAAACACAATGATCAGCAGCGCGCCGAGCGTGAACGCCTGGCTCAGGGCGTAGCGCAGGAACCGCCGGTCCCGAAGGAGCGGCAGGTAGCCCGCCGACGAGCGACTGGACACGCCAAACTGCACCCGGGTTTGCCGGGCGAAGGTCCAGAAGGCACCCAGCGCCAGCGCGACGGCTGCCGTGAGAAAAAAAGTGGATTTCCAGCCGAAGGCGCCCAGCATCCAGGCGCCCAGCATCGGTGCCAGCGCGGGCGCCATTGATTCGATGCTGGCGATGCGTCCCAGCATCGCAACAGCGCTGGTCGGGCTGTACATCGCCTTGATCATCACCGGTGCAAAAACAGCCGGCGTTGAGGCGACAAGTCCCTGAAAGAAACGGACCAGGGACAGGGCAACCAGGTCCGATGCGGTTGTCGCCATCAGCGACAGGGCTGCGTAGGCGAGCAGCGACCCGGCTAGCAGCGGCCCGATACCAAACCGCGCGCCAAGTTCGCCAGCGATCAGGAGCCCCACCCCGGTGCCGGCCGCAAACGCCGCCAGCACCCACTGCGCCATCTCGAGATTACCGCCAAGCGTGTCCGGCAGGCTGGGTATCGCGGGCAGCACAAGATCGATGCCGGCCAGCCCGGCAACGGTGCCGGCGGCGATCAGCACAAAGGTGGGGGTTCTGGATAACACGCCGGGACGTGCGGAGCTTGGAGGGGGCTAGCCGCCCGCAGCCTGC
>JBCCVP010000199.1:0-7976 GCA_039195135.1 Pseudomonadota bacterium
CCCAGGGGCTTATTATTACTACTGTCTTTCTTTAAAAAATAATTAGACGGGAACCAATCGAATGAAATTCAGCGTCGTACGGGAAGCATTGCTGGGTCCCCTGACCCAGGTGGCCGGTGTTGTGGAAAGACGCCAGACATTGCCGGTGCTGTCCAACCTGCTGCTCAAACTGGAAGAAAATGCGCTTTCCATGACCGGTACGGATCTGGAGGTGGAGCTGACGGCCCGGCTGAACGTGCAGGGTGAACGCGATGGTGAGGTTACGGTCCCGGCGCGGAAGATGCTGGATATCTGCAAAGCGCTGCCGGATGGCGCCACGCTTGAGATTGAGATCAGCGCGGACAAGGCAACAATCAAGGCGGCCCGGGGACGCTTCACCCTGGCCACGCTACCCGCCAACGAGTTTCCGGTGATCGAAGACGTGGAAGTTGGCGAATCGGTGGCGCTGCCCCCGGGAGACCTGAAGCGGATCATCGAAGGCACCGCCTTTGCGATGGCAAACCAGGACGTGCGCTACTATCTCAATGGCCTGCTGCTGGAGCTGCGTGCCGGCCTGCTGCGCTGCGTAGCGACGGACGGCCACCGGCTGGCGATCACGGATGTGGATGCGGAGCTCTCCGTGGACGGCGAACGGCAGATGATCATCCCGCGCAAAGGTGTCCTCGAGCTGCAGCGCCTGCTGGATACTGAAGGTGATTCCATCACTTTGCAGTTTGGCCGCTCCCATGTGCGCGTTGCCCTGCAAGGCAGCACGTTCACCTCAAAGCTGGTCGACGGCAAATTTCCGGACTACGAGTCCGTGGTGCCGCTGGGTGCAGATCTGGTGATCGAAGGCGATCGCATGCTGGTGCGGGATGCCTTGCACCGCGCCGCGATTCTCTCCAATGAAAAATACCGGGGTGTTCGACTGGAGCTGGAGCCGGGCAAGCTGCGCATCGTGGCGCATAATCCGGAGCAGGAAGAGGCGGTGGAAGAAGTTGAGGTGGCCAGCGAAGTGGATCAGCTAGCGGTGGGCTTCAACGTCAACTATGTGCTGGACGCCCTCACCGCGCTGGACAGTGAAACGATCCAGCTTCGCTTTAAAGATGCCAACTCGAGCTGCCTGGTGCGGTCGCCGGAAAACGAGCACGCCCGCCATGTCGTGATGCCGCTCCGCCTGTAGCGGATCACCCCCGCCGGCGCGAAAACCGTCTCCCGTGGCGGACCAGCCCAGCTCACCCCCACCTCAACGCTCCGGCGTGTCCTCTTCGCTGGTGGTTCGTCGCCTGCAAGTCGACGGGATCCGCAATCTCCAAAACGTCGACATTGAGCCCGGTCCGGGCGTCAACCTGTTTATCGGACCTAACGGGGCCGGAAAAACCAGTCTCCTCGAATCGCTTTACTGCCTGAGCCGGGGTCGATCATTTCTGGGATCCGGCCGCCATGAGTACCTCAATCAGAAGACGCCAGAGGCGCAGATTGTTGGCTATCTGGAGCTTGATGGAGCCGACAAGGTTGTTGGCCTGCGGCGAACCCGAAATACCTGGGAAGCCCGAGCGGGCGGCGTGGGGCTGAAAAGTCTGTCGGAGCTGGCCCTCCAGTTTCCATTTTGTGTTTTTTTTCCGGGCCTGCACCGGCTGGTCGAGGACGGTCCGGAGGCCCGCCGCCAGTTCCTGGATTACGGTGTGTTCCACGTGGAACATTCTTTTCTGGGCCACTGGCAGCGGTATCGCGCCACGCTGCGACAGCGAAACGCGGCGCTGCGGCAAAACCTGAGCGTCGATCAGATTTCTGTCTGGGACGACGCGCTGACCCAGCACGGCGTGGCGCTGACCGAGCAGCGGGAAACGCACCTCGCTGCTTTGGCCCACGCTTTTGCGCCCACCATTGAACGGCTAGACGATTCTCTGGTCGACATCCGGCTGCAGCTCGCGACGGGCTGGCCGGCGAATGAGACGTTCGGCGATGCGCTCGCGGGGTCGATTGCCCTGGATCGAGACCAGGGTTTTACGAGCCGTGGCCCCCATCGAGCGGACCTTCGCATCCTCCGCGACGGCACCCGAGCCAGCGGACGGCTGTCCCGCGGCCAGCAAAAACTGGTGGCCGTAGCGCTCCTGCTGGCCCAGATGCAGACGCTGTCGGCTTCCGGTGGTGTGCCCGTGATGGGGTTTGACGACCTGCCCTCAGAGCTGGATTCGGAACGCCAGGAACGAACGTTGGAGCTGCTGGTGGCCGGTGGCGGGCAGGTGTGGATCACCGGAAACGCGGCGCCACCGGTGCCCGCTGGAGCAAGCGAAGCGCAATTGTTCCACGTGGAACACGGCCACGTTTCGAATCGCTAACCGGTGACCCGTCTCGGGGCGTCAGAGGGTATAATGGCGTATTGCCTTCCGGCCCCCGGCGGAGCCTCGCCGGCCAGACAAAAGAGACCATGACCGACCAATACGATTCTTCCAATATTAAGGTCCTTAAGGGCCTGGACGCGGTCCGCAAACGACCCGGCATGTACATCGGAGATACCGATGACGGCACCGGCCTTCACCACATGGTGTTTGAGGTGGTGGACAACTCCATCGATGAAGCGCTGGCCGGCCACTGCGACCGCATCCGCGTCACCATTCGTAAAGACAACGGCATCACCGTCAAAGACAACGGTCGCGGGATCCCCACCGACATTCACGAGGAAGAAGGAAAGTCGGCGGCGGAAGTCATTATGACCGTGCTGCACGCCGGCGGTAAGTTCGACGACAATTCCTACAAGGTGTCCGGCGGTCTGCACGGGGTCGGCGTGTCAGTGGTGAACGCCCTGTCCGATCGGCTGTTGATGCGAATCTCCCGCGCCGGCGAAGTGCACGAGCAGGAATACCATCTGGGTGTGCCCAAAGCGCCGCTGGGGGTGACCGGCGAAACGGAAAAAACCGGCACCACCATCAGCTTCTGGCCTAGCGACCAGATCTTTTCGGATATCGAGTTTCACTACGAAATACTGGCTAAACGGCTGCGCGAGCTGTCTTTCCTCAACTCCGGCGTGCGCATTGAGCTGCTCGACGAGCGCACCGGAAAACAGGACATCTTTGAGTATGAAGGGGGCATCCGTTCATTTGTTGAACACCTGAGCGGCAAAAAGACCGCTCTGCACCCCACGGTGATTCATTTTTCTGCGGATATGCCCGAGGCGGCGGTGGAAGTGGCCATGCAGTGGACCGATGCTTATCAGGAAAGCGTCTTCTGCTTTACCAACAACATTCCCCAGAAAGACGGGGGTACCCACCTGGCGGGATTCCGCGCTGCCCTCACCCGCACCATTAATCAGTACACTGAAACAGCCGCCAAAAACGGCAAGGTCTCCTTGTCCGGCGACGACTGCCGGGAGGGGCTGATCGCGGTGCTGTCGGTGAAGGTGCCGGATCCCAAGTTCTCCTCCCAGACCAAAGACAAGCTCGTGAGCTCCGAGGTGAAGGGGGTGGTGGAATCGTCGGTGGGCGAAAAGCTCAGCGAGTTTCTGCTGGAGCATCCGCAGGAAGCCAAAGCCATCACCGCCAAGGCGGTGGAGGCGGCCCGGGCCCGGGAAGCGGCACGCAAAGCGCGGGAAATGACCCGCCGCAAAGGCGCGCTGGACGTGGCTGGTCTGCCGGGCAAGCTGGCGGACTGCGAAGAAAAAGACCCCGCCCTGTGCGAGCTGTTTCTGGTTGAGGGAGACTCGGCCGGCGGCTCCGCCAAACAGGGGCGTAACCGGAAGTACCAGGCGGTGCTGCCGCTGAAGGGCAAAATCCTCAACGTGGAGAAGGCCCGCTTTGACAAGATGTTGGGCTCTGCCGAGGTTGGGACGCTGATCACGGCCTTGGGCACCGGCATTGGCAAAGACGAGTTTGATCCGGAAAAGCTGCGCTATCACCGCATCATCATCATGACCGACGCGGACGTGGACGGCTCCCACATCCGTACCCTGCTGCTGACCTTTTTCTACCGCCAGATGCCGGAGCTCATCGAGCGCGGCCACGTTTATATCGGCCAGCCGCCGCTGTACAAGATCAAGCACGGCAAGCAGGAGCAGTATTTGAAAGACGACGCGGAACTGGCGGAATATCTGCTGGCCCGGGCGCTGGATAACGCCGCCCTCACCTACGACCCGGACGCTCCGCCCCTCACTGGCGCCGGCCTTGAATCCCTGGTGCAGCGCTTTCAGGCGGTTCAGCGCACCATTTCCCGCCTGTCGAGCCGCTACAGCGGGTCGCTGCTCACGGCACTGATGGGCGTGGAGCGTATCGATGCGGCGGCCTTTGACCAGCCGGCCCGCCTGAACGACTGGGCGTCGGAGCTGGCCAATCTGCTCAACGCTGATGCCGGCCCGAGCGACCGCTATGAGATTCACGTCACCGGCGATGGTCTGATCATGGAGGCCTACACCCACGGCGTGAGCCAGGAGCGCGCCCTGCCGCTGGAGTTTTTCGACAGCGCCGACTACGCCGCCATGATGGATCTGGGCGCTCAGATTTCCGGCCTGATTCAGTCCGGTGCGGCGGTCAATCGCGGCGAGCGCAAAACCGAGGTGGCCAGCTTTGGCGAGGCCGAAGCCTGGCTGATGAGCGAAGCCCGCCGGGGCCAGACCATCCAGCGCTTTAAGGGCCTGGGCGAGATGAACCCGGAACAGCTGTGGGACACCACGGTGAATCCGGAAAGCCGCCGCCTGCTCAAGGTCACCATTGAAGACGCGGTGGCTGCCGATGAGGTGTTCAGCACCCTGATGGGTGATGTGGTCGAGCCGAGGCGCGACTTTATTGAGAAAAATGCGTTAAATGTCAATAACTTAGACGTATAGACCGAGAGCAGAACCAGTTTTGATGCGAACCATCACTACCGTCTCCGGGTTGGTCCCGGAGCAGCGCCGACGCGGTGTCCGCCACTTCCGCTGACCCGGGCCATCGCCTGCTCCACGCCGGCGGCCTGATTGCCCTGCTCGGCGCCAGCGCTCTCTGTCTCTGGCTCGCGGCCAGCCTGATCTGGCGCCTGGTGCCGGATCCGGCGGAGCCTTCGGGCGTTACCCTGAACGCCACGCAGACCACGACCGACGCTCAGCCCGAACGCGTTGATGTGGCAAACCTGCATCTGTTTGGCCAGGCCGGCATGGCCCTGCCCCTGAACACCACCTTCGATGCCCCGGAAACCAGTCTGGACCTGCTCCTCCGGGGGACCTTGGTCTCAGACGATCCGAAGCTTGGCATGGCCATTGTGGTCGATGCTGAGGGTGACGGTTTTTACAACGTGGGGGACGAGCTGCCCGGGGCGGCGGAGCTGCATGAGGTGTACACCGATCGGGTGGTGCTGGTGCACCAGGGACGCTACGAAACGCTGCGGCTGCGCGACGAGGAAGCACCGCCGCGCCGGCGGCAAGCAGCAGCCCGGCGCGCCGCCGGCACCGGCGGTCCGGCGCAGCCCCTCCCGGGCATACGCACGGGCAACACACCGGACACGTCAGCGGTGGACTGGAAGGCGGTGCAGACCAACCTGCGCATCGATCCGGCGGAGCTGGCGCGGCAGGTGCGGGTGCTGCCGCATATGGAAAACGGCAAGCCGGTTGGCGTCCGCCTGCAGGCCGGCCGCGACAGCCTGCTTTTTTCCAAGCTTGGCCTGCGCAATACCGATATCATCACCGAGGTGAACGGCATCCCCCTGGACAACCCCGCCCGCTCCATGGCGCTGCTCACGCAGCTCCAGGGCCAGTCGCAATTCGCGGTGCGCTTAAAGCGCGACGGCCGGGAGATGACGCTCAATATCGACGCCAACTCGCTCAATCGATAGTTCCTCATTTTCTCTTATAAAATCAATGGGTTAAAAGAATTGTCACAGAGAAAACACCGGTTCCTTCGCGGCTGTCTGCTCAGCCTTAGCCTGTTTACCCTGACCGCCGCGAATGCCCAGGAAGGCAAGCTCAACCTGGAAGACGCGCCGCTCAAATCCCTGGTGGCAACCGTTGCCCAGATCACCGGCAAAAACTTTGTGCTCGATCCCCGGGTCCAGGAAGTGACGGTGAACGTGATTTCCAACCAGGATATGACCCCGGACGAAATCTATGAGCTGTTTCTTTCCGTCCTGAAGGTGCACGGATTTGCCGCCGTCCCCAGCGGCGATATTGTCAAGATTGTGCCCGATGCCGAAGGCCTGCGGGACGCGATCCCAACCGCCAATGGGGTGATCGGCGGCGACCAGCTGGTGACCCAGGTGATTGAGGTCGAACACGTGCCGGCAGCTCAGCTCGTCCCGCTGCTCCGTTCCCTGGTGCCGCAGAACGGCACTATCGCCGCCCACGAATCAGCCAACATTCTCGTCATCTCTGATCGCGCCAACAACGTCAACCGGATTGCCAAGATCGTGCGCCGCATCGACACGGTGAGCGAAGACGACGTGGAGGTGATGGCCCTGCAGCACGCCAATGCCACCGAAGTGGTGCGAGCCCTGAACACCGCCACCGCGGGCGGCGCCAACGGCGGCGGTCCCCGAGCCCTGGCGGACCAGCGCACCAACAGCGTGCTGCTGTTTGGCGATCCGGCGGCCCGCCTTCGCTACAAGACCATCGTTTCCCATATGGACACCCCGGTCGAAGATGGCGGTTCCACCCAGGTGATTCATCTCCAGTACGCCAACGCCGAATCGCTGGTCCCCATTCTCGAAACGGTGGTGCGCGGGCCCGATCCAAACGCTGGGGAAAATGCCGGCGGTGCCATGATCCAGTCCCATGCCGAAACTAATTCGCTGGTGGTCACCGCGCCGCCGGCGTTGTTTCGCACGGTGCAGTCGGTGGTGCGGCAGCTTGATGTGCGCCGTTACCAGGTGCAGGTGGAGGCCATCATCGCCGAGGTGTCCAATGACTTTGCTCGAGAACTCGGTGTGCAGTGGCAGGCGGCCGGCCTTGACAATATCGAAAGCTCGGGCGTGGTGGGCGGCACCAGCTTTCCCACCAACTTCGGCACCGGGGCTGACATCCTAGATTTAACGCCCACCGGCGAAAACGTGCTCCCCAACCTGGGGCTGCTCGGATCCGGATTGAATCTAGGTTATCTCGACGGCGTGATTGAGGTGGTGACCGGTGTCGACGCGGACGGCAACGACATCGTGCAGCGTATTCCCCGGCTGAGCGCGCTGGCTTCCGCCCTCAGCTCCGACGCGGACAACAACGTTCTTTCCCTGCCGAACATCGTGACCCTCGATCACCAGGAAGCGGTGATCAACGTGGGCCAGGAAGTCCCGTTTGTCACTGGCAGTTTCACAAACACCGGCGCCAACAACGCAGCGGTTAATCCGTTTCAGACCATCACCCGGGAAGATGTCGGCCTGACCCTCACGGTCACGCCGCACATCAACGCCGGCGACACGGTGATCCTCGATATCCAGCAGGAGGTTTCCAGCATCTCGGCCCAGTCGGTGGCGGTGGATTTGATCACCAACAAGCGCGAAATTGCGACCACCGTGATGGTGCCCGACGGTGGCGTAATCGTACTGGGCGGGCTGATCGACGATACGGTGCAGGAGAGCATCCGCAAGGTGCCGGCGCTGGGCGATATTCCGCTGCTGGGTAACCTGTTCAAGTACCGGTCAACGCAGCGCACCAAGCGCAATCTCATGGTGTTTATCAAGCCGACTATCCTGAAAGATCGGGCCACCATGAATGCCGTAACCGGGTCGAAGTACAACTACATGCGGGATCGGCAGGTGGAGGCGCAGGATACCTATGAAGGGCTGCTTGAGCCGGAGATGTTGCCGCTGTTGCCTACGCTTGAGGAGTATCAGGAGGCGGAGTCTGATCCGGAATGATCTGTCGACCAGGCAAGAGTGCTGCGTGGGTCCCGGGCAAGCAGGCGAGCGGCGGACGGCTGTGGCCTGCCGGGAGTCAGGCGCGCCCGCTTCGCGGGTTCCCTGCGCTTCTCGGCGCTGCCTGTTTACGCTCCCGCCAGACCACAGCCCCCCACCGCCCGCCTGCATACCCGTGACGGCACGACCGG
>JBCCVP010000200.1:0-7856 GCA_039195135.1 Pseudomonadota bacterium
GGTTCCATTATTTCCAGCAACGATGGCGGTACCCGGAGCATCAACCTGGATCTTTCCGGGCCTGATCTGGGCGTCATCTACGCCGCTGCGGATGCCACTATGCGCCGGGCTGAAGCGGTTCTGGAAAGTCCGCGAATCCAGTCCACACCCTCCTCCCTCACGCTGTCCCAGCCGCTGATTGAGGTGCATCCGGACTGGACCCGAGCGGCGGAACTGGGCCTGAGCGCAGCGGACCTTGGGTACACCGTCGCGGCGCTGACCGATGGCGCCTTTGTCGATGAGTTTTTTGAGGGCGACAACAAGATCGACATCTACCTGTACGGTCCCGACGGCAATCAATCTGATCTGGCCGGTCTTGATGAACTGCCGATCTACACGCCCACCGGTGGTGTCTTACCCCTCGGCGCCGCCGCCACGATCACCGAGACGGTAGACACCAACGTCATCCGCCGCATCAACGCTCGACGCACGGTGACGCTGAACGTGATTCCGCCGGAGAGCATTCCTCTTGAGGAGGGGGTTGAGCTGGTGCGCCAGGAAGTGATTGAACACCTGAAACAATCAGGCGAAATACCTAACAACGTCAGCGTTCAGATCTGGGGCGCCAGCGACCAGCTCGATGCGACCCAGCGGGCATTGGCCACCAACTACCCGGTGGCGCTGGCGATTGTATTTCTGCTGATGGTGGCCATTTTCAAAAACTGGGGCTACCCGCTGCTCATCATGGCGACCATCCCGCTGGGTATTGCCGGGGGCATCGTGGGCCTGGCGCTGCTGAACGTGGTCGGCAGCGTGAGCGGTGCGCTGGGGCTGGGCGGTTTCAGCCAGTCCTTCGACATGATCTCCATGCTGGGTTTTCTGATCCTGATCGGCACCGTGGTCAACAACCCCATCCTGATCGTGGAGCGGGCCATGGGGCAGATGAACGCTGGCGCCACCGCCCTCCACGCGGTGCGGGACGCTGTTGCCACGCGCATCCGCCCCATCGCCATGTCCACGCTCACCACGATCTGTGGTCTGTCGCCGCTGGTGTTTATCCCGGGTGCCGGAACGGAGCTATACCGCGGCGTCGGCGCCATCGTCCTGTTTGGCATCCTCGGCGCAGCGATCGTGTCCCTCACCATGCTTCCCGCCCTGACGGTAACGGCCCTCGAATGGACGAGAAAACACGAAGTTGCTCCAAGTGACGGGCCAGACCCGCTTGGGGTCTGACCCCCGAAAGTGCCACAGTATCTGACACGCGGTGAAGTGAAGTTTCCGACGGGTCCATAACGTTCGGGGGGATTCCGGAATCAGACCACAACGCCTGTGAGGGATGGTGCCACTTTCGTGGGTCAGACCCCGAGCGGGTCTGACCCGCACCTCCGCGCCGCTGGGGGTCAATCGATCTGCAGCTGGTGCTGGACGAAGCTCTCAATCTGATCCCGCACCTCGCGGTAGCAGTTCAGCTGCGCTTCCGGGTCGCTCAGCTCGGCCGCCAGGCGGGGCGGGTCGGGGAATCCATGATGTTCCACCCGGGCATCACCGGGAAACACCGGGCAGTGATCGTGCGCGTGGTCGCACACGGTGATCACCAGGTCGATGTCGTCGAGCTGGAGCTCGTCCAGGGTCTGGCTGCGGTGACTGCTGATGTCGATACCGCGCTCGGCCATCACGGCCACGGCGTGCTCGTTCAGCCCGTGTTTTTCAATCCCCGCGGAAACGAAACGGTGGTCCGGACGATGATGCCGGGCAAGCCCCTCCGCCATCTGCGAGCGGCAGGAATTTCCGGTACACAAAAACAAAACGGTGGCCACCCGTGCCCCCCGAGGTCAGAGAATGCCAGTGTACCCGAGGGCCCCGAGCCAAAACCCGGCGAGCAGCGCACCGGTGATAGCACCGGCGATAACGTCCGACAGGTAGTGCACCCCCAACACCACCCGGGACACCGCGGTGGCGAGGGTAAACGGCGCAAAGATCAGCGCCAGGAGCGGACTCAGGCTCAGGAAGATGACCAGAAAGGCGGTGGCGTGGAGCGTATGGCCCGACGGAAAGCTGTACTCATCCAGAGCCACGGCGTGGGCCAGGAAATTGGGGTCTTTCTGGTACGGCCTGGGCCGCCGGTAATGCGCCTTGATCTTTTTGTAAACCAGGACGCCGCTCAGCGCGGTCAGCGCCAGGCACAGCGAGAGGGGCAGCAGATCCCGGCCAAACACGATGGGCAGGCCCAGGATCAGCACGTACCACATGGGCCCGTCCCCCAGCCGGCTCACCTGCACGAGCAAACTCCGCAGCCACCGTTCCCGGCCCAGCTGATTCAGCTTGAGGCTCAGGTCGTAGTCCCGCCGTGCCAATACGTTCATGCCGCTAGCTCCTGGTCAAAAGATCGAAAAAGCTCAACCAGGTGCGTTGCCACGCTTGCGGGATTCAGGTGCTCGACACACCGGCGGGCCTGCGTGTGCAGGTCCGGCAATTCCCGCGCCAGCTCCGCGAGCATGGCCGCGTTTTGCACAAACCCTTCTTCGTCACTGCAAGGCGCGACGAAGCCGTTATAGCCGTTACGAATGTATTCCGCGGCGGCGGCGTAGCGGAACGCCAGCACCGGCACGCCGCTGGCCAGTGACTCAAGCACCACGTTGCCGAAGGTCTCGGTCAGGCTGGGAAAAACAAACAGGTCGCCGCTGGCGTAATGCGCCGCCAGGTCTTCGCCGAGCTTAAGGCCGGTAAAGATGAAGTTCGGGTATCGCTGCGCAAGGTGTTCCCGGGCGGGACCGTCGCCCACGAGAACGAACCGGGCCCGGGGACGCCGGGCTATGATGTTTTCGAAAGCGCGGATGGCCAGGTCCAGGTTCTTTTCCGCGGCCAGCCGCCCCACATAGAGCACCGCCAGATCATCCTCATCCAACCCCCATTCCCGGCGCAGCGCCTCGCTGCGCCGGGACGGGTTGAACAGGTCCGTATCCACCGCCCGGGGCAGCAGCATGACGTTCTGGTAACCCTTGTCTTCGAGATCCGCCTTGAGTTCCTGGGTCGGAATCAACGTGCCGGTGGCGCGGTTATGAAACCGTCGCAGGTAGGCCGCGACGCCGCGTTCGGCGACGCCGATGCCGTAGTGGCTCGCATACTGATCGAAACGCGTATGAAAGCCGGTCAGTACCGGAATGCCGCGCTTCAGACCTGATCTAAGTGCGCTCCAGCCCAGCGGCCCCTCGGTGGAGATGTACAGGGCGTCAAATGGTGCCGCGTCGAGAACCTTCGATATTCGCCGGCTGGCCGGCAGCCCGAAGCGCAATCCTTCGTAGCGCGGCAGCGGCAGGCTCGGCATGAGGTGCTCGGTCAGGTTGCCCTCCCGGGCGGGCTGATCATCTTTGCCCTGGCGGGGACGGAAGACAGACACCTGATGATCAACCTTCAGGCTCTCGACCATACCGCGCACGGTGAGGGCGACGCCGTTGATCTCCGGCGGGTAGGTCTCTGAAACGATGGCGATTCGCATGGCAGGGTCTCTACATTCGTTTCGTCTACGCTAGCGGGGGCCGGTTGCGTGGTTTTGACCGACAGATGACGACTTTTTGAACGCCACATGTCCGCTGGGTGACAGGGTTGGCCGGCTGTTGTCGCGTTGAGGCAACAAATTGCGCGTAGAATGCGTGTATGAGCGAGAACCCACAGCAGCAGCACGATCCAGTGCCGCGCCGTTTCGACGAAGAGTTTGAGCAGGTTCGAAACCAGGTCCTGACCATGGGAGGGCTGGTGGAATCGCAGCTGGTCGGCGCGGTGGATGCGCTGGTTTCCGGCGACATCGACAGTGCCCGGGAAGTCGCCCGAAACGACTACAAGGTCAACGCCATGGAGGTGGAGATCGACGAGGAGTGCACCCGGCTGCTCGCCCAGCGTCAGCCCGAGGCGTCGGAGCTGCGGCTGGTGATGTCGGTCATCAAAACCATTTCAGACCTTGAACGCATCGGTGATGAGTCGGAGCGGGTTGCCCTGATGGCCAAGTTCATGGGCGGCGATCGGGTCCAGGACCATGTGATGGGGGAGTTCGAGCACATGGGACAGCTGGTGCGAAACATGCTGGGGGACGTCCTGGACGCCTTCGCCCGCACCAGCGTGGACCAGGCGGTGGCTGTCGTTGCCGCGGACGCCAAGGTCGACGCCAAGTATGAGTCCATCACCCGGCAGCTGATGACCTATATGGCTGAGGATCCCCGCTCCATTCCAGTGGTGCTGAACATTTTGTGGGCGGCGCGGGCGTTGGAGCGCATCGGCGACCGCAGCCAGAATATTGCTGAGTACATAATCTACCTGGTGCGCGGGAAAGACGTGCGCCATACCTCATTGGAAAACGTGATCGCCGCGGCGGAAGAGGGCGACTAGCACCGCGTTATTCGGTGATCTGAATCAGTTTAAGGGTCGCGTCAATTTTGCTGAGCCGGGATTGCTCCGTCTCCAGATCTGCCGCGGTCAGCGGATGATTTTCGATCCACTGAAGCGGCAGATGCAGCTTCAGCAGATTGCGCTCCTTTGACGCCCGCAGCCGGGCAATGGGCACATCCGCCCGCAGCCGATCCCGATTAAACACCACCGCGAGGCGCAGCAGAATCGCCAGCCGGCGCACTTTTAGTTCCACCCGGTCCGGCAGATCTTCAAACAACTCCGAGATTGGCGTGCCCCGGTGGCTCTGCACCAGCACCGCCAGCACCTTTTGCTCCTGCCGGGAAAACCCCTGCAGATCGCTGTGCTCCAGCAGGTACGCACCGTGGCGGTGGTAGCCATGGTGGGCAATTGACAGGCCCAGTTCATGCAGCTGGGCTGCCGCGCGCAGCAGAAAATGATCTTCGTCGTCGAGGGACCAGCGACCGCGAACCTCCGCAAAAAGCTGGCTCGCCGTTTCCGCCACCGCTTCGGCCTGCTGCACGTCAACCGGATAACGCTGCTGCAGCGAGCGCACCGTGCCCACGCGGGGATCCGAGTGCTCAATCCGGCCCACCAGGTCGTACAGCAGGCCCTCCCGCAGCGCGTAATCGGTGGCCAGCATGCGGTCGAGCTTCAGCTCCGCCATGCAGGCTTCCACCACCACGAGACCACCGGCAAAAACCGGCTGGCGCCGCTCGCTCAGGCCCTGCAGCTTAATCTGGTCCACCCGGCCCGCCTGCAGCAGGTGGGCTTTGGCGGCGGCCACGCTTGCTTTGGTGATCGCCCCGTCGGACCAGCCCTCGGCCAGGCCCACCGCATGCACCGCGCGCATGGTGCCGGAGGATCCGTACGCTTCCTCCCAGCCAAGGTCCCGGAAAGCCGGCGCGTAGCGCCGCAGCTCCGCGGCGACGGCGGCGCTGGCTTTCCGCCAGCGCTTGGGAGTGATGCGTCCACCGGGGAAAAACTGCTGGGTAATGGCCACGCAGCCAAAAAACAGGCTTTCCACCATCACTGCGTTGAACTCCCGGCCAATCACCAGCTCGGTGCTGCCACCGCCAATATCGATCACCAGGCGCTGGCGACCTACCTCCGATACGCCGTGCGCCACGCCGAGGTAAATCAGTCGGGCTTCTTCCTCGCCGGAGATGATCTCAATCGGGTGGCGGAGGCAGTCTTCCGCCTGTTCGAGAAAACGCCAGCCGTCGCGCATGCGGCGCAGAGCGTTGGTGCCCACCGCGGCCACCTGCGGGCCGCTGATGCCGGAGAGCCGCTGGCCAAAGCGCGACAGGCAGTCCAGGGCCCGGTTGGCGACGGCGGCGGACAGCTGTCCCTTGTCATCAACCCCCTCCGCGAGGCGGACCATCTCCTTGATCCGATCGATCAGCACCAGCGAGCCGTGCTCGTAGCGGGCAACGATCAGGTGAAAACTGTTGGAGCCCAGGTCCACCGCTGCAAACAGGTTGCTGTCGGAGGGAGGGTTCGCCTCGGGAGACATTTTGGTGGCGGTGGCGCCGACGTCAGTCATCAGCTGCGGCTGTCCATCAGGTAGTCCTGCGCGGCAAACGGCTTTTCGCCGCCCGCGCTGGCGGGCAGGTAGGAGCCATCGCTCTGCAGCTCCCAGGCCTGTACGTTGTCCCGCAAATAGCAGTCCAGCGTTTCGTCGTAGGCGCGCTGGGCAAGCTTCGCGTCGCGGATAGGAAAACAGCATTCCACCCGGGAATACAGGTTGCGGTCCATCCAGTCCGCGCTGGCCGCGTAGATGTCGCCTTTGCCGCCATTTAGAAAGAAAAACACCCGCGAATGTTCAAGAAAGCGGCCGACGATGGACCGTACCCGGATGTTCTCGGAGATGCAGGGAACCCCCGGCCGCAGGCAGCAGGCGCCGCGGACGATCAGGTCGATCTCGACGCCGGCGGACGACGCGGCGTAGAGCGCCCGGATGATGCTGGCCTCGGTCAGGGCGTTCATCCGGGCAACGATGCGGGCCGGGTTTCCCTTCTTGGCCTGGTTAGCTTCCCGGCGAATCCGCCGCAGCAGCATGTCCCGGAGCGTGAAGGGGGATTGGTAGAGCTTCTTCAGCTTTTCCAGCTTGCCAAGACCGGTGAGCTGCTGGAACAGCGTGTGCACGTCGCCGCAGATGGCGCGGTCCGCCGTCAGCAATCCCAGGTCCGTATAGGCGCCAGCGGTTCGGTAGTGATAGTTGCCGGTGCCCAGATGGGCGTAACGACGCAGGCGATTGCCCTCCCGGCGCACGATCAGCAACATTTTGGCGTGGGTCTTGTGCCCCACGATGCCGTAGACCACCTGGATGCCGGCTTCCTGCAGCTGATTGGCCAGGTCGATATTTTCCTGCTCATCAAAGCGGGCGCGCAGCTCGATCACCGCCGTCACGTCTTTGCCGTTGCGCGCCGCTTCCACCAGCAGCGCAACGATCGGCGATTTTCTTCCCGTGCGGTACAGGGTCATTTTGATCGCCAGCACTTCCGGGTCCTGGGCCGCCTGGCGCAGCAGATCGATCACCGGGGTAAATGAGTCGTACGGATGATGCAGGAGGTAGTCGCGCCGGCTGACCGCGCTGAACAGGGCATTGCCGGCCGCCAGGTCCGGCGGCGTATAGGCGCGAAACTCCGGATACTTCAGATCGGGCCGATGCACCATGGAGTACACCTCGGCAAGCCGATGCAGGTTAACCGGGCCGGCACACTGAAAAACGTCCTGATCGGACAGATCAAAACAGCGCGTCAGGTATTCGACAATCTCGTCCGACGTCGACTCGGGGATCTCCAGGCGCACGGCGGAGGCGAAGCTCCGCTCAAGCAGCTCTCCCTTGAGGGCCAGGGCCAGGTCTTCCACCTCCTCTTCGTCAACGTATAGCTCGCTGTTACGTGTCACGCGAAACTGGTAGCAGCCTTCAACCTGCATGCCGGGAAACAGCTGATCGACAAACGCGTGCAGAATCGAAGAAAGAAAGACAAAGTCGTAGCCGGATTCCCGGCGGCCCGGAATTTGAACAATACGCGGCAGCGAGCGCGGGGCGCGCACCAGCGCCATTTCCGCATCACGGCCGTACGCGTCCGTGCCATGCACCTGCACGGCAAAATTCAGGCTCTTATTCAGCAGCCGGGGGAATGGGTGTACCGGGTCCAGCGCGAGCGGACTCAGCACCGGCAGCACTTCGCTTTTGAAGTATTGGCCCAGCCAGGTCTTCTGCGTTTTGGTCCAGTGCTCGCGGCGAAGAATGTGTACACCCTCTTCCGCCAGCGCTGGCACCAGCTCGTCGTTAAACGTCTGGTACAGACCGTCCACCAGCGCCGACACCTCCTCCCGGATTCGAACCAGCGCGGTGTGCGGGGCCAGACCGTCGGGCCCCAGTTTGTCGGCGCCAAACTGCTGAAGCTGCTTGAGGGAGGCCACGCGCACCTCAAAAAACTCATCGAGGTTGGTACAGGTGATGCACA
>JBCCVP010000201.1:0-7565 GCA_039195135.1 Pseudomonadota bacterium
CAGACCCGCACCGCGCCGTCACCACAGCTGGTAAGCGTAAACCAGCAGCGCCGTCAGGGTGCCCCAGACAATCAGCAGCAGCGGCACGCCCACCTTCACAAAGTCGATGAATTTGTAGCCGCCGGCGTTCATCACCAGCAGGTTGGTCTGGTAGGCCATGGGAGTGCAGAAGCTCAAGTTGGCGCCGAACATCACGGCGAGCACAAATGGCTCGACCGGCAGGCCGAGTCGCGTCGCGATCTCAATCGCAATGGGCGTGCCGATCACCGCGGCCGCGTTGTTGGACACCACGTTGGTCATCAGCCCCATGAGCATGATCAGGCCGCCCAGCACCACGGCCGGGGGCATGCCAAAGGTGGCGACGAGAAACAGGTCCGCCAGAAACGCCGCACCGCCGGTGCGCATCAGAGCTACGCCGAGGGCGAGACTGGCCACCACGATCAGGATCACCTGGGCCGACAGGGCGCTGGTGGCGTCCCGCCAGCTGAGGCAGCCCGTCACCAGCATCACAAACACGCCGGCCAGGGCGCTGATTTCGATCGGGATGAATCCCAGCGCCGCTACGCCGACGACGCCGATGAGCGTGAGCAGGGCGATGGGCGCCCGGGCTGTATGCGGCAGCTGGGTGCTGCCGTCCAGCACCAGGAAATCGCCGCTGGCTTTGCTGCTGATCAGAAACTCCGGACTCGATTGCACCAGGAGCACATCGCCCGCGTTGAGCGTGACCTCATCGATATCCCGGCTGCGGCGCGACTCTTCCCGCTCCGCCCGGTGCAGCGCCAGAAAACGCAGGCCGTAGCGGGACTGGAGCCGGGCCTGGTTGAGGCGCGTGCCCACCAAACGGGAACCGGCGGTAATGGCCACCTCCGCCAGCTGCTGATCGCCGGCGCTTAAGGGGTTTTCATCGTCCACCAGGGTGTCGCCGGAGTACAGCTTGCCGCCAAGCTGCCGGGCAAATTCCCGCAGCCGGTTCGGCGTATCGGCGGTGCTGATGCGGTCGCCGGCGCGCAGCTCCACGTCCGGCAGGGGGGTGACAAAAACGCCCATATCCCGCTGGATTTTCTCCACCTTAAGCGCGCCTTCCGTGCGCTCCACCGCGTGGGTCAGAATCTGGCCGACCACCGGGCTATCGTCGTCCAGCACAATCTGCGCGGTAAACACCCGGGAGGACACGTTCTCCAGCGGCGCCTGGCGCGGCGGCACCAGCCGGGGAGCGATGAGCCATAGATAAAGAATGGCCACCAGGCCCGCAATGCCGGCGATGCGGAAGAAATCGAACATGGCAAAGGGGGCCACGCCCATGTCCTCCGCCACCGACACCACCAACAGGTTGGTCGACGTGCCGATCGTTGTCGACATGCCGCCGAGCAGGCTGGCCAGCCCCATGGGCAGCAGCGTGGCGGTGGGGGAGGCGTTGGTGCGGATCGCCACACCAATCAGGATGGGAAGCATCAGCACCACAATCGGCGTGTTGTTGATAAACGCGCTCAGAAACGCCGTCACCAGGAGCGTTGCCAGCAGCGAGACAAGAGGGCCCCGGCGCCATAGCTTGGCCAGCCCCCGGCCGACGGGCTCCAGCGCACCGGTGCGCACCAGCCCGTTGCCCACAATCATCAGCGCGCTGACCGCCACCAGCGCCTTGTGGCCAAAGCCGTAGAAGAAGTCGGTGACCTCCAGCGGCCCCTCGAGTGATTCATAGGGAAACACCCGAAAACCGATCGCCAGTGCCACGAGCACAAACAGGCTCGTGGTTTCCAGCGGGATCTGTTCCCGGGTGAACAGAATCAGGGCAAGTCCGGTCAGCCCCAGCACCGCCAGGGCGTGGGCGTCGGGCAGGGTGATTTCCATGGGCGGATCATAGCTTCCGGCGGGGGGCATCGGCCACCGCGCCGAATTGCCCGGTGCGCCGCCCAATCCACCCAAGTTGAGCGCCGGGAACGCCGCAAGTATCCTGCGCGATACGTGTTTGAGGTTTTCGATTGATGAAATCCGAAGAACTACCCACCGCTGAGGACGCTTTACCGGGCCGCAGCGACACCATGCCGGTCTCCAGCGACCACCACGTGTCCGGCGTCAGCGTGCTGCCGCCTTTCCCTGACGAAGCCAGCTTCGCCGTCTTTGGCCTGGGCTGTTTCTGGGGCGCTGAGCGTCGGTTCTGGCAGCTGAAGGGGGTGTATTCCACGCAGGTGGGTTATGCCGGGGGCCACACGCCCAACCCCAGCTATCAGGAAGTGTGCACCGGTCAGACCGGTCATGCTGAGGTGGTGCGGGTGGTGTTCTTTCCGGAACAGATTACCTTTCCGGAGCTGCTCAATGTGTTCTGGGAGTCGCACGATCCTACGCAGGGCATGCGCCAGGGCACCGACGAGGGCACCCAGTACCGCTCAATCATTCTGGTGGAAAGTGACCAACAGCACGCTCAGGCGGAGTCGTCCATGACGCAATATGCCGCCAGCCTGGCAGCGGCGGGCCTGGGTGCGATTACCACGCACATCCAGCCGCTCGACATTTTTTACTACGCTGAGGACTATCACCAGCAATACTTGAGCAAAAACCCCAACGGCTACTGCGGACTGGGGGGAACCGGCGTACCGGCCTGCCGCGTCTGACCGGCGCGGCCCACGGCCCCACGTTTCTTTCGCCCTGCCGACGCCCGGGCTTCCGGCGGGGTTCTTCAAAACCGAATCAAACAGGTCTCAATCATGATCAAGCTGACAATGCTGCTGGCCAGCAGCGTAATGGCGGCCGGCGAAGAGCCGCCGGTGCGAACCCTGAATAACGGCAACCTCGTGCTGTCGGACATCCCCGAAATTCCGGCGGAGGTGGCCGACGCCCTGAACCGTTATGAAAACGTGCGCTACGGCTCGTTTCTGGATTTCACCGAAGACGGCAAATCGATTTACATCGGCACCCGTTTTGGCGAGACCAATCAGGTGCACCGGGTGGAGATGGCCGGCGGCGCCCGGCGCCAGATCACGTTTTTTGATGAGCCCGTGTCCGGCCTGCAGCGGCAGCCCAAAGGCTCCAAGCTGAGCTATCTGATGGACGCTGGGGGCAGCGAATTTGATCAGCTGTTTCTGCTCGATCCCGATACCGGCGAGTCGAAGCTGCTGAGTGACGGCGAATCCCGCAACGGGGCCGTACTGTGGGACGAGAGCGGCGAACGCCTTGCCTTCCAGAGTACCCGACGCAACGGCAGCTCCAACGACGTGTGGATGATGGAGCCGGACGATCCGGCCAGCGCCAAGGTGGTGCTGGAATCTCCCGACGGCTCCTGGTGGGGCCCCAGCGCTTTTTCGCCGGATGGTGAGCAGCTACTCGTGCAGCAATACATCTCTGTTAACGACTCGCGGCTTCACCTGGTGAACCTCGACACGGGCGAGAGCGAAGTAGTGGCCGCCGGCAGCGCGTCGGAGCCCAGCCGCAATCTGGGCGTTGATTTCGACGGCGCCGGCCGGGGCATTTACTACCTGACCGACGCCGGCAGCCAGTTTGCCCGGCTGGCTTACCGGACTCTAGAGGACGGCGCCACGCCGCAGATCATTACCGCGGACATCCCCTGGGACGTCACCGGCATCACGCTCAGCGATGACGGCCGGCGCGGGGCGTTTGTGGTGAACGAAGAAGGATTTGGTCAGCTTTATCTGCTGGATCTTGCAAGCCGCGCATACCGCAAGGTCGAAGGAATCCCGCTGGGCCTCGTTGGCGGTCTGGAATTCAGCCCCGACAGCAGTGCGCTGGGGATGACCCTCAACACGCCCCAAACGCCCAGTGACAGCTACGTGCTGACGCTCGGTGCCGGCGCGCTGGACTACGGCAAGCTGACCCGCTGGACGTACAGCGAAGTGGGTGGCCTGAACACCGACAACTTTGTGGTGCCGGAGCTGGTGCGGTTTGACACGTTTGACGAGGTGGGCGGCAAAGCGCGCACCATCCCGGCGTTTGTCTACAAGCCGAAAGCCCGGGGACCGCACCCGGTGATCATCTCGATTCACGGCGGCCCGGAGGGGCAGTACCGCCCCAGCTTCAGCAGCACCTATCAGCTTTGGGTGGACCAGCTGGACGCGGCCGTGATCGCGCCCAACGTGCGGGGCTCAGCAGGCTACGGCAAGGATTATCTGAAGCTGGATAACGGGTACCTGCGGGAAGACTCGGTCAAGGACATTGGTGCGCTGCTGGACTGGATCGGGACCCAGCCGGACCTGGACGCCAGCCGGGTGGCGGTGATCGGCGGCAGCTACGGCGGCTATATGGTGCTGGCCAGCGCCGTGCATTTTTCTGACCGGCTGAAGGCGGCGGTGGACATCGTCGGCATCAGCAGCTTTGTGACCTTTCTTGAGAACACCCAGGCCTACCGCCAGGACCTGCGGCGACCGGAGTACGGCGATGAGCGCGACCCGAAGATGCGCGAGTTTCTCAATCGCATCAGCCCGCTGAACAACACGGAGAAGATCCAGGTGCCGCTGTTTGTGGTGCAGGGCCAGAACGACCCGCGGGTGCCGGTGACCGAAGCGGAACAGATTGTGGCCAAGGTCCGCGGTCAGGGCCAGCGCGTGTGGTACATGAACGCGATGGATGAAGGCCACGGGTACGCCCGCAAAGCCAACCAGGACGTCTACCGCCAGGCCGTGGTTCTGTTTTTCCAAAACCACCTGCTCTAGATAAAGCGCGCGGGTGGTGTGCGGGTAGGACGGGTAGCGTGCGGGTCAGACTCCGAGAGGGTCAAACCCCGTCCAGCTCCTCAGATCCCCAGGATCTTTCGGTAGTTGGCCTGTCGATCCGTCGCCGTTCTACCGAGCTGCTGATAAACCGCGTGGGGCCGCACTACGCGGTCTTGCCGTCCCCAGGCATTGTGCTGTGCGCTCGACCACCGATAGCGCGCAGGATTCTCACAGAGACCCGCCTTAACCGGGTTTCGCTCGACATAGCGATAGGTACCGAGCACGTAATCGTCTGACTTCACCACGCTGGACCAGAAACGCCGCTCCCAAAGCGCACCTCGCCGGCCATAGCGGTGATTGAACCGCTGCGCATAACGTCCTGTTAGCTGCTGCATCACTTTGGAAATACCGTCCCGAAGCGGGCAGGAAATGAGCAGGTGCACATGGTTGGTCATCAAAACGTAGGCGTGGACCTGGCAGTGGTGGCGATGGGCTGCCCGGTCAAGTTGGGTCAGGAAGATCAGCCGGTCGGTGGCGTCGGCGAAACAGTCGGCGCCGTGGACCGCGTGCTGGATCAGGTGGGCGGGGAGGGTTTGGGAGAGTTGTCGGGGTTCTCTTGCCATGTCGCCAACGTTAGTGGCGTTGAGCGGTTGGCAGAATCTCTCCCGGGCACGCCGTGTTGTCAGATCAGATTGCGCATTGGGGTCAGACCCACTTGGGGTCTGACCCGACTACACCCGACTTCATCTGACCGAATCTTGCGGCGGCTGGCGAGTTATTAGAACCAGCGGCGGCTCAGGAGGATCACGGCCAGGATCAGGAGGATGATGGCGGCCGGGCCGGGGCCGGGGACCGCTGTGGCCGGGGTCGGCTGGGGGGTGCCGGGGAGCGTCGTGAACGTGACCGACAGCTGCGGGCGGGCGGCCAGGTTGAGGTTTTCCCGGGAGTCAAAACGCAAGGCGGTGCGCTGCGCGTTTTCCTCGCCGATCAGGATCCAGCCTTCGTTCGGCGTACTCCCGCTGACCCAGGCCTGCACGTCGGCGGCCAGCCCTGTGAAGTCATAAGGCCCGAGCAGGCTCTGCACGGTGGCGGTGGTGCTGGGCATGGCGACAAAATCGCCGCCCTGGTTGTTCCAGGGCGAAATGCCAAACACGCGGTCCGTCCAGGTGGCATCACCGGCGGTGGCCGCATCGCCCATGCCGCCGGGGGATCCGGCGTCGGAGGTGCCTTCGCCCCAGCTGCCGGTGACCCGGTGCAGCGTAAACGTGCGGGAGGTACAGCCCGGGCACACCTGGGACAGCGTGAGCGTAAGCGTGGCGTCGTTGATGGTGGCGGTAGCGGGGATGCTGCTGAAATCAAACGCCAGCAGTGATCGGCGGTTGTCGCCAAGGTTGGTCTGGCCGGCATACAGATGCGGGCCCACGCCGTTGCTGAGATCGCCTTCCTGGAATAGCGCGGTGTCCCGACTGGGTTCCAGCGTCACCGTGGTCTGGGCCTGGGCAAAGGTCGGTGCGGCGAGCAGGGCTGCCACCAGGGCAGCGGTACGCAAAACGGGTCGGGTCATGTCGGGCTCCAAGCGTGATCTTTGGGCCGACGGGATAGACGGCCCGGAGTATTTTATCGAGCCTGCAGGGCATTTCTACCGCCCTAGTGTGCTTGGGGTCACATTAATGGGGTTTTAGGGTGCGCGCGGGTCGGACCCCGGTGTGACCCGGCATTGACAAAATGAGGGTTTGGGCGTATCTTACTTGCAGGTAAGTTAATTGGATCGCTGAATGCCGCGTCTCAGCAATGCCAGGGAACAGATTATTGAGCGTGCCCGGTCGCTTTTGACCGAGCGGGGTTTTGATGGGTTCAGCTATCGGGATATCAGTGAGCATCTCGGCATCAGGAATGCTGCGATCCACTATCACTTTCCCAGCAAAACTGACCTGGGGCTGGCCCTCATCCAGGACGTGGCTCAAGAGATGCTTGACCAGATTGAGGAGGCGCGCAAAACGCTCACACCGGCGCAGCAGCTCAATGGGTACTTTGAGTACGAAATTCAGCACTGCGCACACTTTGATCTGTGTCCGGTAGGCGCCTTAAGCACAAGCTGGGAGGTTCTCAGCGACGATATGCGCGGCGCGGTCGCCAGCTTCTGGCAGGCGGTGCTCGACTGGCTGGCGGAAGTGCTGGAGAAGGGCCGGGAGACCGGCGAGATTCGCTTTTACGGCGAACCGATCGATAAGGCCCGGCTGATCATCGCCGCCGTTTCCGGCGCGAGGCAGCAGGCCCGGATTGACGGCGGCAACCTGGTGGCCCAGGTGGCCGAGCAGTTTCGGCGCGAGATGTTTGCCGAGGCTGAGAACTGATTTTAGGACTGCTTTTATTTGCGCGCGTAACTTACTTACGCGTAGGTATATTTAGGAGGCGAATGATGTTGTACATGGAATCAACTCCGTTCACGCCAGACGTGCCCGTGGGTACGCACATCGATCACGACCCCAAGGTGGCCGAGGTCCGAAGCTGGATCCGGCCCCTGGGAGCCGTCGCACTGGCGATGGCCTGGATTGCGCTGGGCGTTGTCACGGCCCTTGCGCTGGAAATGGGTACGGCCGGCCTCGGCGCAGAGGCACAGGTCCGCATCCTCGGCGCGCTGGCGGCCGCCTTTGGCATGGTGCATCTGTGGCTGGGTTTCGACGCCGACAACCGGTCGGCGGCGGTCTCAAGCGTTGCCGCCGGGGCGGCCATTATCCTGCTGGCGCTCAACGCGCTGCCGGGCAATCCCCTGTGGATTGGTGTTGCCTACGCCCTCGGTGCGCTGGCCAGCGTGTTCGTGATGGATCGCGCCCAGCCACTGCTGCTGACGGTGAGCGGCGGCCTGGGCACGCTGGCGGTGATCACGCTGGCGGTCTAAGAGGA
>JBCCVP010000202.1:0-7547 GCA_039195135.1 Pseudomonadota bacterium
GCCCGGCCCCAGACCAGATAGCAGATCAACATCGAGAGGCCGATGCATCCCAGCATGATGACCAGAAGAATGAGTGCGTCGTTTGCCATCGTTACCGTCTTCCCATCTCAAGCTGGACCTCAACCCGCCGATTGCGAGCCCGTCCTGCTTCCGTATCGTTACTGGCCACCGGTTCCTGCTGGCCGCGAAATGCCAGCCGCAGTCGCGTGGCCGGCAGGCCCAGTTCCCCGAGATATTCCGCCACGGCGCGGGCCCGGGCCAGGCTCAGGTTTTCGTTGGTGGATTCATCACCGGTATTGTCCGTATGGCCGGTGATCCGCAGGCTGGCACCCCGGTGATCGTTCAGAAACGCCCCGACGTCGGCGGCGTACCGGCGAAGTTCTGGCGTGGCCGTCGGGTTGATCCCGCCGGTGGGAAACATCACAAGCTGCGTTTCCAGCAGGGGGCTGAAGTCACGCGTCTCAAGGGAAATGGCGGGTCCTGCCGCGTCGGGATCGATGCGGCGGCTCGCCGGCGACAGCCGGTCCCGGGCGATGCCGGTATCAATGAGCGCCTGGATCACGCTGGAGGCCCGGGCCAGGCCCAGGTTCGCTTCGCTGCTGGTGTTGGTTTCGCCGTCTTTATAGTCACCGGTAATCACCGCGTCCAGCTCCGGCCGGTTGGCGAGAAATTCGCCTACGTCGCGCATGGCTTCGGACCCGTTCAGGGCGAGAGCGACGCGCCAGGAGCCGGGCTCAAATCGCAGCGCCTGCGTTTCCAGCACCGACTCGTTGTTGATCGTCACGATGATCGGGCGGGGATCGTTCAGCACCCGGTCAACGGCGGCCGGCGGGGTCACCGGATCGGCACCCGGCGTCGGGATCGTTGGCGCTGGCGTGGTCTGGGGTCTCGGCAGCGTGGTTGCTGCGGGCTCCGCCTGGGCAAGCTCAGTGGTAGCCGGTGACGCCTCCCTCGGGTTGGGTTCGGTAGCCCCGTCGCCCGCTGCTAAAGCGGTCGCCGGATCGGCCGGCTGTCCCGTTTCCTGACCAGCTTCCGGGTCCGAATCCCCGGCGGCATTGCGGGTTGCATCACGGGCCGGCTCCAGCGCGGACGCCGGGTCGGCCTGCGCGAGCGTATTCGTCGCGCCGTTTCCACAGTGGTTTTTGACATGACACAGCCACACGTACTCGGCCCCGGCCATCCAGCCGAGCAAGACCACAACCAGTAAAAAGATGATTCCTTTCAAAAGCCGCACTCCGGCGGATGTCCCCTGTAGACCGCTCATTATATCGGTCACGGGCCATCCGGCACCTGTTTTCAAGGCATGGGTTTTTCTCCCGGTGCTGTCGGGAGTATCGGCATGGGGCGCAAATCATTTACCGGCAGGTGTCCGCGAGACCCACCGCAAACACCGTCGATTGGAGCATCTGGCTGACACCTTTCCACCAGCCGGCCTGATTGAAGTGACCCACACCGTCCCAGGAACCGTTGCTGTTGGGCTGCCCGCCAAACCCAGGTTCCGCCAGCACCTGGCGCGATACCTGACACAGACCCACCGCGGGATCCGCTTCGTGGCCAAGGAGCAGCATAGCCACCGTATGCGGCCGCGTATGGGAGCCCATAGCGGTCATCAGATCGGAGTCCGGCGCGGCCTGGCAGGCCACGACCGACCGTCCGTCCGCGGCCAGCTGGCAGTCCAGCGCGGCGGCCCAGTTGCCCAGCGGATCGAGGCTGCCGTCGGGCCGCTGCGGCAGCCCTTCGTCGTAAAGCACGCGGGCTGCCTGCGCCAGAGCCCGGCCCACGGAGCCGGACGGCGGGTCGCCGTAGTTAAAAAAATACCGATGAAAAAAAGGCAGCATCAGCGCGTTCTGCATGAACTGCTGGGGCGTGAAGCAGGCGGTGGGCAGCGGCGCTGGCGGACCCGGAATATCCCCGCTCAGGCCGGCGCCGAAATCCACCTGCCCCTGGCACAGAATGCCCGCCGCGAGATTGTCCCGGGCAAGCTCGTCGACGATTTCCCGCAGCCGCTGGTCGCAGGCGCTGCCGGCGGCGCCGGGGACAAACTCGGCGCAGTTGGCCAGCATCTCCAGGTGCTGGATCACCTGGCGGGTGATGTTGATGGCGTTGACGAACGCTTCCCGGCTGCCTTCAGGAATGGCCGGGTCATAGCGGTTGATAATCGTGCGGCCGGCCTGGGCAAAGCGCTCCTGCAGGCCCAGCGTGGGGCGCAGCGCGTAGCCAAGCTCAGCGCTCATGGCGTAGGTGTAGTCATCCGACCCAAAGGCGGACCGATGCCACTGGCCGCCGCCGGTACCGTCGGCGGTGCAGGGCGGCTGAAACAGCTCACAGCCCGGCCCGCCGGAGGTGACCGCCAGCCCGGCCCGGGTGCCGTGGGACTGGGGTCCGGTGTTCAGATAGGCCGCGTGGAGCTGTGTGCGATAGCCAGGCAAGGCAAAATCCCAGGCAAAGCGCGGGTCACCGGCGCGCAGAAACTCCAGTAGTTCCACCCCCGCCGGATCCCAGTAGTTCATGCCCGAGGACACGCTGTTCGGTTCTCCGGCATCAACGTTAAACGGATCCGCGGAACCGGTGTCGGGCCACAGCTGGGCGCCGTAGGTGGCGTTGCGGGTAAACTGGCCGCCCACGCCAACGGTCTCCTCGTGCAGCAGGTTGAGCCAGGCCAGATAGCTGGCTTTGAAGTCCGATGGGAGATCCTCTCCCAGGGAGGGCAGCACGGCCGCTGCATTGATCGCGGTCAGGTCGCCTCGCGCCAGCAGTCCGCGCTCGGTGGCCGCG
The DNA here is from genome assembly GCA_039195135.1 of Pseudomonadota bacterium. Lineage (GTDB taxonomy): Bacteria > Pseudomonadota > Gammaproteobacteria > Xanthomonadales > SZUA-38 > JANQOZ01. The sequence goes on from JBCCVP010000202.1 coordinate 2,776, forward strand.
GCCTGCTGCTGGGCTAGCGCTGTGGCCTGGGTCAGCGCTGGCCCGTCCGGCTCGGCAAAACTCACCCGGGCATGATTCCACAGGCCTTTACCCTCACCGACGGTGAGCGGCGCCGCCACAAACTCAAGGGTCAATCCCGCGCTGGAGCCGGCGAGGGCCTGGGGCTCGCGGAAGCGCATCCACGGCAGCGTTGCTGTGGCAAGCCAGCGCGGGTTGGTCAGTCCGACAAACGGCTGGTCAAAAAACTCAGCTTCGGACCCCGACTGGCCACCGATCTCCACCGCTGCCCGGCGCTGCCAGCTGCCGCCCTCGCGGTTGCCGCGCCGCTGCACCACGCGTAGCGGCGAACCGGATGCCAGCGGCGTCTGGCCGGCGGCCAGAACGCTGGACGCGGGTTCGGCGGTGGGCCATTGCCAGCTCACCTGCAGCACCTCCAGCAGCTCATCGGTAAATGGGCCGCTGAGGGCGTCGCTGCACTCATTGCGAAACTCAAACTCAAGGTCGATATCGGCCTGGCCGCGGAATACGGAAAACACCGCGGTGTAACCCAGCGCTTCGTACGGTGTGGTGGTGCCGGGACTGCAGCGGCTGGCGCCACCGGGATCGACAAAATAGCCGCGCACGGCAAACAGCGCCCGCACCGGTCCCTGGCGCAGCACCTCGAAGCTACCCGCCGTAACCTGGGCCGGGCTGAGGCTGGTGCTTGCCGGCATGACGGTTGCTTCAAAACCGTTGCGAAAAACCACACCGGGATCGGACGCAAGCGCTCCCAGGGGCTGGGCCCCAAGGGTAATGGGTCCGCCGCCGGGCGGTTGAAACGTGAGCCTTGGGCCGGCGCGATCGTCACTTTCGAAAACGGTGACCTCGGGGCCGCTGGCCGGCACAAGGGTGGCCCGCTGCAGCAGCGCCGGCAGGCCTGGATCAAACGCGAAGCGGGCCGCCCCGGCGTCTACCTGCCAGACGCCGGCTGTCTCGGCGACCGTCAGTGCCAGCGGGTCGCTGACCGCGACGGGCGTGTCGTAGATTCTCAGCTCATACCCCTCCGCCGCGTTTGCCGCGGCGGTCACCGGCAGCGAAATCTCCAGCCAGCGCACCGCTGCGGCGTTGTCGGCCAGCGGTCGTCCCCAGCGTGAGAGGGCGTGAAACTGGGCGGCGATGTGACGCCCGCCGCGCACCACCGCCAGGCGGCGGAGGTCCGTCACCGGCGGGGTCGCGGGCAGGGCGATGGAGGAGTAGGCAATCTCACGACGCTCGAAGCTGAGGTCGTTGCGGACCTCAAAGCAGAGGTTGCGGTAGTTACCGGCCGGGGCCGGCCCCAGATTGCCCGCGGCGACGTCCGCCGGCGCCGGCCCGTCGGGGCAGGTGCGAATCTGCGCCGGAGCCTGGGCCGCCAGGCCTGAAAGCAGCAGCGCCGTAAGGAGCCGCCACCGCCGGGGGGTGTGGCGATGAGATTTCAGCTTCGAGCAGCGTTTCATCAGCAAACGTCCTTGTACCGTCTGGGAAAAGGACGGATGCCCAGGGCGAATGCTCTCAGCGCACCTTTCGCGAATGCCCGGGACCACGCAGCACGGCGTTCATAAACAGCCCATTGAGGCCGTCAAGATAGGCCCGGACGTTAGGGTCGGCGGTGAAGCCGATAACGTGCCCGCGGCCCAGCGCGCGGGCTGCCAGAAATGGCTTATAGGCCAGCTGCTGCCGGTTTTCCTCCCACAGATAGCCACTGGCCAGCAGGTCCTCCGGGCCGGCGTAGGACGCTATCGTGACCCCCTGGTCGGCGGTCAGCGGCGCAAAGATGCGGTTGCCGCGATAGAGCACGTTGACGTTCTCCGGAACGCCTGCCGCCAGCCAATGATCGGGACTGACGGCGGCTTTCAGCAGGACGCCGGATACGCCGTCCGGCGGCTCCCGGTCCGGGGTTATCGCCTCGCTCAACGCGGCTGGTGAGGTCAGTCGGGTGCCGGGCACCGGGGCTTCGTCGTCTTTGCCCTGAGGGCCGCGGCGATAGGCCGCTTCGCGCTTAAGCGCCAGCAGCGGCTCTTCGCCACCGGCAAGGAACGGGACCGCGCTCCCCAGCGCGATCAGCGTGCCGCCGGCCCGGGTCCAGGCCGCCAGCGGTTCCCGCAGCCGCTCGGGGTAGCCGGCACCTCGCGTCTCCGGCAGGATCAGAACGCTGTAGTCCGATAGATCCGCCGACCCCAGCCGGGACACGCGGATGGGCGTGACGGGATAGCCAAACTGCCGCTCGATGACGTAGCGCGCAGCGCCGGCGGAATACGGTGAGGTGGGTGTGTCCCAGGCCAGGGCGATACGCGGCGGCGTCAGCGGCACCACCTTCTGGCTGCCGAAGTTGGGTCCGTCGGTCACCCAGCTGTCGCTGACGCCGACCACCTCGGCGCCGGTGTGCCGGGCGAGCGTGGCGAGCCGCGGGCCGAGGTCGACAGGATTGTCGGCCACCGGAAAAATCAGCGTGCCCGAGGGATAGCGGCGATCTTCCAGCACAAAGGGTGCGTCGCTGCCTTTGGCCTTGAGCTCCTGACGCTGGGCGGCGGCCAGCAATCGGGTGGTGGCGCTGCTGCCGCCGGGCGCCAGGTATGCAACGCTCGCGCCGGCGTTGCTGAGCTGACCCGGCCGGATCAGCTCCGATCCCGCCGACGTTCCGGTTACCTCAACGTTGCGCTCGCAGCCCGTCACGTTCAGGCCAAACATCAGCGGCAGGGACCAGCCGGTGACGTCGTAGATCTCGTCATTCAGGTTGGCCCGGCGGCGGCGCTCCTGCTCAGCGAGAAAGTCCGGCGCCATATCCACCTGGGGATCCAGCAGGGTGCGCAGCAGCCGTTTTGCCGGTTGGGCCAGGGACGCCACGTAGCTGCCGGCGGGATACTCCTGGCCGCAGGCGCTGAAGGCATCGTCGGACCGGGTAAGCTGGACCCCCTGGCGCGTCAATACGCCAGCGAGCTTATCCGCGCCGCTTGCGTCCCCGGCCGCGCTGATGATGTAGCTGCGAACGCCGCGGCGGCCCTCGGCCACGGCGCTGATCTGATAGTCGCGAAAGTCCTTAAGCAGCCGGGAACGGTGCATGGCAGCGGCCTGCGCCGTAGCCACGGTGCTCACGAAGTGATGCCGGACACTGTCCCGATAGCTCAGCTCGGAGCCGTCCCTGCGGCGCACCACCAGCCCCCGGGTGCTGCCCTGCTCATAGGTCATGGCGATGGCGCCGTAGTAGGCCGGCCAGGATGCGCCGTAGCCTGGATAGAAGGCGTCGAAGATCTCGCGGGTGAAATAGTCGATACCGAATTGATCGAACCAGCGCGCGTTGTTCCGGCCAAACAGTTCCAACGCGCTGCGCTGGCTGGCGGCCAGGTGCGGGTTGTAGGGCACCGCGTCCGGCGCAAAGTAATAGGTCTGATCCGGCCCCATTTCGTGCAGGTCGGCAAACACCAGCGGGCGCCACTGGCGCAGCGCGGCCACATGGCCGCGGGTCTCCGGCTGGGTCAGCACGATCCAGTCCCGGTTGAGATCAAACAGATAGTGGTTCATGCGGCCGGAGGGCCAGGGTTCATCGTGTTCCGCGGCCTGCCGATCCGCCTGGGGTTCCAGTCCCCGGGCCTGTTCGAACGATGCCCGGAAACGTTCCCGGCCGTCCGGATTCTGCAGTGGTGCAAGGAACACCAGCGCATCAGCCAGGATCTGATCCACAACCGGGTCTTCTTCCGCCGCCAGCAGGTGGTAGGCGGTGGCCAGGGCGGCGTCCGTGGGCGAGATTTCGTTGCCGTGCACGCTGTAGGCCAGCCACACGGACGCGGGCAGCTGCGCAAGTAGCTCATCGGCCGCCGCCGCCGGGGTGTCGGGGTCTGCCAGCCTTGCCATGTCGTCAGCGTGCTGTTCCAGCCCGGCCATGCGCTCGCGGGAGCCGATGACGGCAAAAAACAGCGTCCGTCCCTGCCAGCTGGAGCCGTAGTCGATCAGGCGCACCTGCGTCGGCCGCGCCGCGGCCAGCGTTTCAAAATACCGCCGCGTGGCCGCGGCGCTGGTGATTTCGCTGCCCGGCGCATAGCCGAGCACCGATTCCATCGTCGGGACCGTTTCGCTGTAGCGCACCTCCGGCCACAGCGGCTGCGCCTGCGCTGCAGCGGCGGTCAGAATCACAAGAAGCAACGCAGACGGCAGGGGAGCTTTCATATGGAGAACCTGGGGAATCCGGAAGAGGTCCCGGCGATTCTACTCTGCTGCGTCGTCTTCGTCCGTGCGCGATAGGCGGCGCGCCAGGCCGGCCAGCAGCGACCAGTCGCGCAGCGAGAGGTCGGCCCGCTTCAGCAGCGCCGGCAGGCGCTGGTCCCGGTCCGACGCGGGGGCGAGGCCGGCCTGGGCAGCGAGGTCTTCCCAGCTGTGGATCAGATGCTCAAGCTGCTCTGCGGAAGGCCGCTCAAGGCCGGTCCCGGCCGGGGTCGAAGCAATGACGCGCTGCATTTCATACGCGTAGATCTGCACCGCGTGGGATAGGTTCAGGCTATGCCGGGATGGGGCCATGGGGATCGTGGTCAGCGCCTGGCAGAGCTCGAGATCGCTGTTGGTGAGGCCGCTGGCCTCGGGGCCGAAGATTAGCGCCACGGGACCGGTGTGTTCTGCGAGTCGGCGGCAGGTCTGGGACGGGCTGAACACCGGCCAGCGGTTGTGGCGTTGCCGGGCCGAGCAGAACACACCGGTCCCGTGGCGCTAATCTTCGGCCCCGAGGCCAGCGGCCTCACCAACAGCGATCTCGAGCTCTGCCAGGC
>JBCCVP010000203.1:0-7537 GCA_039195135.1 Pseudomonadota bacterium
GCGGTGACCATTGTGCCAGCCCGCTGGCGGTGTGGCGGGGGTTTTCCCAGCCTTTTTCTCGTGGGACCATGCATTAGCACGATTGCGCTGCCAGTGACCAGATCCAGGGCTTGAGGGCGGCGTTGAAAGCGGAGGTGAGGCTTTGCACAGACTCAGTCGCTGTCGTTTGAGATGTAAAGTTTGAAAGTAAACATGCCAAAGACGGACCGCGGCGCAGGTCCGCCCCGATTATCCCGGCGCCAATTTATCAGCGTGCTCACAGCCTGTGGCGTGCTGGGCGGTTGCGGGTCGAGCCCTGATATTCCGACCGGAAGTTTCGACGGCAAGGTCGTGGTGATCGGCGCTGGCGCAGCAGGCATCGCAGCGGCGCACTTTCTGGCGAGAGCCGGTGTCGACGTCACGGTGTTGGAAGCCGCAGCCACTCACGGTGGACGCATCAAGACCGTTCGGGATTTTGTTGATTTTCCCATTGCGCTTGGGGGTGAGTGGCTGCATACCAGGGCTCGCGAACTTGACGACGTGACGGGCACCAGGGACCACGGCATCGAAATGGCTGGCTATCGTGACATGGAGCGGTTCGGTTTGTGGGAAAACGGCGAGTTCGCCGTCGAAAACACCAGAGGCGGGTCTGATCTCAAATTTGTCGGCCGTACCTGGCTCGACGTGTTCGACGAGTTTCTGGTGCCGCTCATCGCCGATGTCATCCAGTACAACGCCGTGGTCGACTATGTCGATTACAGCGGCAAGGTGATTGTTGTGTCGACGCAAGACGGAGCGACGTACCAGGCGGACCGGCTGATCGTCACCGCCCCTATTGTGCAGCTGCGAGATCATATCCGCTTCCTGCCGCCGCTGCCCGAGTCCCATCAAAATACGCTCCGCACCATGAACGTCTGGGGCGGCTTCAAGATGTTTGTTCAATTCAGGGAACGTTTCTACCCCGGCTCTTTTGAAATCGCTGGCCGCGCCAACCAATCTGGCCAGCTCCTGTTCTATGACGCCGCCCACGGGCAAAGAAGCGATGCCAATGTGCTGGGTTTGTTTTCCGTCGGAACCGGCTCCGAACCTTACCAGCGCGCCGACGCCCGCGGCGAGTTGATCGAACACCTGCTTGCTGAACTCGACCCGATTTTCGCAGGGCAAGCGTCAAAAAATTACCTGCAGCACGTGGCTCAGAACTGGAGCGCAGAGCCGCATATCGGCATGGCCTATCTCGCCGATAACGCAGACTGGCGAGGGCCGCGCAGGCTTTCCGCCCCGGTTGAAAACCGTATCTACCTTGCTGGAGATGCCTATATCGCGGATCTGGAAGGTTGGAGCATGGTTCACCTTGCAGCACGGTCTGGCCGCTCGGCGGTCGAGAAAATCCTAGTTTGAGCCGGCTCCTGTCGGGACGGCAGGCGGATACAGTCAAAGTTGCAGGAAATACAGTACGGTGGGGCGGAGCTTGCCGTCCGGCTCGGCGGCATAGCCCGGAATTTCCCCGGCCCGCTGCCAGCCTTCCCGCTGGTACAACGACTCAGCGCCGGAGTTTTTCAGCGTATCCAATACCAGCAGTGACAGGCCGGCCTCCCGGGCGGCGCTTACCAACGCGGACATCAACCGGGTGGCGACGCCCTGGCGCCGCTGCGAGCGATGCGTCAGCAGCTTCTGCACCTCGCCGCGGTGGCGGCCGTTGGGTTTGAGGCAGGGCGCCAGCAGCACCACGCCGGCCACCTGCTCATCCCGGGTCGCCAGCCAGCAGCGCAGACCCGGGCCGAGGTCGGCCCCAATCCCCTGCCAGAAACGGGCCGCCTCGGTAGCGTCGATGGCGTTGAGAAATCCCACTGACGCGCCGGTGGCCACCGCGTCCTGCAGCAGTTCGGAGAGGCCCCGGCGCTGCGCCGACGTGAACGCGTCAATCTCCTGGATCTTGAGTTCAGCCATGAGTCCCTCAGCCGTCGGCGGTCGTCTCCCGCATCTGCTCGAGTTCGCCCCAGCGGTCCATCAGGTGGGCCAGCTCCACCTCCATGTCCTTGAGGGATTCCCAGGCTTTGCTCTGGTCTTCCTGCGGGCGCTCGTAGAAGGCGGGTTCCGCGGTGGTCTGCTGCAGTTCCGCCAGTGCCTGCTCCAGCGCCTCGATCTGGTCCGGCAGCGCGTCCAGCTCCCGCTGGAGCCGGTAGCTGAGCTTTTTGGGTTTGGGCGGCGCGCTGTTTCGGTTCGGTTTCGACCTGCGGTCGTTGGTTTCGCCCGGCTTGTCGGCTTCGGCCAGCTTGCGGTGCCGCCGGGCCCAGTCGCTGTAGCCGCCGACGTATTCCCGCACCGCGCCGTCTTCCTCGAAGACCAGCACCCGGTCTACCACGTTGTCGAGGAACTCCCGGTCGTGGCTTACTACAATGAGCGTGCCCTCAAACGCCTTGAGGCGCTGCTCCAGCGCATCGAGCATTTCCACGTCGAGATCGTTGGTCGGCTCATCGAGCACCAGCAGGTTGGCGGATCGGGTGAAGATCTGCGCCAGCAGCACCCGGTTGCGCTCTCCACCGGACAAAACCCGCACCGGTGTCATGGCCCGCTTGGCGCTGAACAGAAAGTCGACCATGTAACCGACCACGTGCCTGTCTTTGCCATTGAGCTTGATGTAGTCCTGGCCGGCGCCCACGGTTTCGGCGACCGTTTTATCCGGATCCAGAGCACTGCGGTGCTGGTCAAAGTAGCCTACTTTCAGATTGGTCCCGAGCTTCACCGTGCCCAGATTCGGTTCCAGCTCCGCCAGCAGCAGCTTGAGCAGCGTGCTCTTGCCGACGCCGTTGTTGCCGATGAGGCCGAGGCGATCGCCGCGACGCAGCTTGAGCTCAAAGTCCCGGATCAGCGGCGTATCCCCGTACCCGTAGGTTACCTTGCGGGCGGTAATCACCTTGCGGCCGGACGGCTCCGCTTCGTTGATGTGAACCTTGGCTTTGCCCTGGCGCTTGACCCGCGCGGCGCGCTCCTCGCGCATGGACTCAAGCGCCCGCACGCGGCCTTCGTTGCGGGTGCGCCGGGCTTTGATGCCCTGACGGATCCAGGTTTCTTCCTGCGCCAGCTTCTTGTCGAACTCGGCGTTGTGCTTGTCCTCGTCGGACCAGGCCTTGCGCCGGGCGGCCAGAAACTCCCGGTAGTTGCCGGGCCAGGAGTGGATCACCCCGCGATCCAGCTCCACGATGCGGCTCGACAGGCGGCTGACAAACGCCCGGTCGTGGGAGATGAACAGCACCGCGCCGGGGTAGTGGCGGATTTCCTGCTCCAGCCATTCGATGGTGGAGATGTCCAGGTGGTTGGTGGGCTCGTCGAGCAGCAGCAAATCGGGCCGGGACACCAGCGCCTGCCCCAGGCTGACGCGGCGCCGCCAGCCGCCGGACAGCTGGGCGAGGGTGAGCTCCCCCGGCAGGTCCAGCTGGCTGATGATCGTGTCCACCGCCTGGTCGATGTTCCACCCGGCGCCGGCTTCAATGCGCCGCTGCAGCGCTTCAAGCTCCCGCAGCGTGTGCTTGTCCTGGGGCTGCTCCGACAGCTCCCGGTACTGGGCGATCAGGGTTTCATGAAAGGCCATACCCTGGCGCACAAAGTCCCGCACCAGGACTTCCGAGGCCTGCTCCAGGTCCTGTCGTAGCTGGCTGACCCGCAGATCCTGACGAAACACGATCTCGCCCCGGTCCGGCTCAAGTTCCTGGCTGATGAGCTTCAGCAGCGTCGACTTGCCGGCGCCGTTGCGGCCGATCAGACACACCCGCTCCCCGGCCTCGATGGCGAAGGTGACGCCGGTGAGCAGCTTGAGCTCACCGATCTCAAGCGTTACCTCATCGAAGCGGACCAGGGTCATGCGGGGCTCATGCGGGGGCTGCGGTGGCCGCCGCTGCCGGGGTTGCGCCGGCCTGGGCAATGGCGGCGGCAATCGCCTCCGCCTCAACGCCGATTTCAAACAACATGCCGCGGGTGGAAATCAGGAAGCCGCAGAAATAGAGACCTGGCCGCAGCTCGGCGCCGCTGCGCTTTGGCGCACCCGCGGCGTTCAGCTCCGCTTCCAGCCCCGGTAGCAGTGACGCCAGCCGGGGCCGATAGCCGGTGGCCAGCAAAACACCTTCGTAGTCACCCTGCGAACCGTCGCTGAAATGTGCGGTTGTGCCGTCCAGGCCCGTCACGCCGGGGCGCACCTTAATGCGGCCGTCGCGGATTGCAGCCACCGTGCCGACGTCGATCATGGGCACCCGCTGGTGCTCCTGGATCTGGCAGATGGCGCTGTAGGGCAGGGGTTGAATGCCGTAGTCCGGCAGGTCTGCGTAGAGGCGCTTGAGGGTTCGCCCGGTGAGCTTCTCCTGCGCGGTGCGGGGCAGGAACCTGGTCAGACGGGTGATTCTCGCAAGCGGCAGGCCGTAGAGGTCCCGGGGAACCACGTTGACCGGCCCGCGGATTGCCACCTCAACCTGCCGCCCCGACTCCATCAGGTCCAGGGCAATCTCGGCGCCTGAATTACCAAAGCCGATCACCAGATTGCGCGGCCCGGGCAGGTCCTCCGCGGTTCGATAGCTGGCGGTGTGAATCAGCCCGGCATGGTCCTCCGGTGCAAAGTCCGGCCGCTGCGGGATGCGGTTGTAGCCGGTGCAGATCACCACCTGACGGGCCTGATAGGTGCCCCGGTTGGTCTTAACCCGCCAGCCCGTTTCGGTCGGTGCCAGCTGCTCGAGGTTGGTATTGAACTGTACCTCGCCGGCAAACTGCTGCGCGTAGGATTCAAAGTAGTCCACCACCTCAGCCCGGGATGGATAGGTTGGCGTGCCTTTGGCAAAACCGACCCGCGGCAGCTGCGACTGGCCCCGGGGGGTATGCAGGTGCAGCCGGCGGTAGTGTTGCTGCCAGCGCGGCGCAATCTGCGCCGTTTTTTCGATCACCACAAATGGCAGCCCCCGTGCGTCCAGGCACGCCGCCGTTGCAAGGCCGGCGGGTCCGGCCCCCACGATCAGGGTTTCTACCCGGATCTCGGGATTGTCGTCAGAGGACGGTGGCAATTTGCAGTTCCACCGGCTCAGCTTGGTTGTTATCCACCGGACTCGACAGGGCCTCCAGATCTCCGGGCTGCGCGGTGGCGTTGCCAGACTTGGAGATGCGGGCGCCGACCACCACCTTGGGAAAATCCGTCAGGCTCATGGCCGGCATCATCGCCATGGTCGAGTCCAGCGTGACCCGGGCGGGCAGCTGGCCTGCCGTCAGACGCTGGATGGCCAGGGGCATGGGCGGCCCATTGTGGGCCCGGGCAAACACGAACAGCGTGTCGCCGGGATTGACCTGCGCCGCGAGTTCCGGGGCGAGGGAAACATCCACCACCAGCGATGCTGCCGCCGCCGGTTCTGAGGCCGGTGCCTGGCCCACGGTTGCTCCCGCGTCTCCAAGGGATTCCCGCACCAGCGCCAGCTGCTGCTCGATCTGCTGCGCTTCGGGACTGGTGGGGTCCAGCTGCGCCAGCAGCGCCTCCCAGTAGCGGATCGCCTCCGCCGGCTGCTGCCGGTTAAACGCATCCATGCCTTTAAGCCAAAGGCCTTTCTGCAGCGTCGGGTCCTGCGCCATGGCCCGGTCCAGCGCCTGCCGCGCCGCAGCCGGCAGCTGCGGGCCGTCCCCCAAAAATGCCAGCGCTTCGGCGTACTCCACCAGCAGCACGGGCTGGTCCGGCACAATCCTAAGCGCTTCGCTGTAGGCGTCCGCGGCGCCGGCAAAGTCGTTGAGCGATCGCAGGGATCGGCCCAGCAGAAACCAGCCGTCCACGTCCTGCGGATTGTTTTCCAGACGGTCTCGCAGCTGCTGGATCATGGCCGGCATGTTGCCGGGCGTCGGCGGTGGTTCCGCGGCAGATCCATCGATGGCGCCGGGCGTCCCAACCTGAAGATAGATGGCCAGGGCCGCCACCGGCACCAGCAGCGCCAGTCCGATAGCGGTAGCGGTGCTGCGGGTCTCACTGGCTTCGGGTTCCACGACGTTCAGCAGCTGTTCGGCAATTTCGCCGCGCCGCTGCTGGTAGTCGGCTTCTGTCAGGTGGCCATCCCGGTGAGCCGCTTCAAGGCTCTCAAGACTCCGCCGCGCGTTCACCGCGGCGTCGTCCAGGGGCGGCTTCACGCCCCGGATCATGCGCGGCAGCAGGATGCCCAGGGCACCGACAATCATCAGTCCGCACAGTACCCAGAAGCTGGTCATCTAATGACCCTCTCGCTCGGCTTCCACCGCATCCAGCTCCCGATCCAGCGCTTCCTGGTCCGGGTCCGCCGCGAGTTCTGCGGGATGGCGCTGGCGCCGGCGCAGGTGCAGCACCATGCCTGCGGCACCAATCGCCACTAGTACCAGCGGTCCAAACCAGAGCCCCCACGTGGCCGGTTTCATCGGCGGATTGTAGAGCACGTAATCGCCGTAGCGGTCGGTGAGGTAGGTTTTGATCTCCGCGTCGCTGCGGCCGGAGCGCATCAGCTCCAGCACCTGATCCCGCAGGTCCTTAGCCAGGCCGGCGGGTGAGTCGGCCAGGTTCTGGTTCTGGCAGACCAGGCAGCGGATCTCCTCGATCAGCGTCCAATAGCGGGCTTCTTCTTCCGCGTCTGCAAAATCCTGCGGATCGATGGCCAGCACCGGCGCGGTGAGCGCAAGCGCGAGCAGCAGCGCGGGCCAGCGCCCGATGCGGAGCAGGGTGGTCATTTACCGACCGGGTCTTGCACCAGGTGAGCAAAGGTCTCCTGGTAGGCCTGTTCATAAAGGGGACCGATGAACTTGGCGGCGATGGTGCCGTCCGCGTTGATCAGAAACGTTTCTGGGGCGCCGTACACACCAAAATCGATGGCCACATCGCCTTCCGGATCGTAGAGATTGGCCGCATACGGGTTGCCGAAGTGTTCCAGCCACGCAAGCGCCTGGGTTGCATCGTCTTTCCAGTTAAGTCCGTAGACGGGCAGGGGGCCCCGATCGGCCAGGGCCGCGATGAAGTTGTGCTCCGTCTGGCAGCCCGGGCACCAGCTGCCCCAGACGTTGAGAAAGTACTGCTGGCCCAGCAGATCGCTGCGCGTCAGCCGTTCCGAGGGGTTTCCCAGCAGCGGCAGATCAAAGTCCGGGGCGGGTTTGGAGATCAGCGGGGACGGCACCAGCGACGGGTCGCGGTTTTCGTCCATGCCGGTAAACAGCAGCGCGCCCAAGGCCAGGAACAGCAGCAGCGGCAGCAGCAGCAGGGGCTTCATGCGGGGCTCGCATCCGGCGCGAGGCGGCCACCTTCGACCGCCTTGCGGGCCGCGGCGGCTTCGCGGAAATAGCGCTGGTCGGACGCGGCCAGCATGCCGCCACCCATCATCATCAGCGCGCCGAGCCAGATCCATCGGATAAACGGCTTGAAGTAGATGCGCACCGCCCAGGCACCGCCGCCGGCGCCGTCACCGGCATCCAGGGACTCCCCCAGAGAGACATACAGATCCCGCGTCAGGCCGGGATCGATAGCCGCCTCGGTCATGATACTCCCGCCGCGGGAGTAGGCGCGTTTTTCCGGCGTGAGCTCCGCCAC
>JBCCVP010000204.1:0-7508 GCA_039195135.1 Pseudomonadota bacterium
CCGCGAGGGTCTGACCCGGCGGCGGGGATGACCCGGTGACGGGTGTATGGCCCGGCGTGCCCTATTCTTCGAAGGAATTGGCGAAGACGAAGTCGGCGTCGATCACCGTGATGCCCACGTCGTCCAGCAGGAAGGTGCCGACGTTGTCCTCGCCCTCCCCCCGGTAGCAGAATCGAAACCGGGCCGGGTCTGCGGTGGGCGGAGCGATCGGCAGCGCGGCGGGTGTGCCGCCGTCAATCGTTGCCGACACCGTCCCCGCCTCAAAATCCACCGTTAAGGCAATCTCCAGCCAGGCCCCCAGATCGTCCGGGAAGGTGGACGCGGCGATCAGCGCTTCGCCCGGCGTACCGCCGTCAGCGGTGACGATGAGATGGAGGCCGTCTTCCCGGTGCTCGATGCCCCAGGTGTTCACAAAGCCATTGTCCACGTGCTGAATAGTCCAGCGGGGAAATGACGTGGCGGTGGCCGGGGGAGCCACCTCGGCGGCAACAAAAAAGCGCCATTCGTAGCTTGCCGGATCCAGCGCTTCAATGGTTGGGCCGTAAAACCGGTTCTGCACTGCACCTAGATCGGTGTCATGGATCCGCAGCCACTGGTTGGAGTCACCTCGCGGCGTGATATCGCCAAGCACGTCGGCAACGGTGCGCACGGTAAACGCACCGGCGGGACTGGAGTCCACCACCGGCCAGTTCTGAATCACCGTTACCGGATCGCCGAGCATCAGCCCTTCAAAATCCTGCACGCCGGCAGGAAACTGCTGGCTGGGCGCCACTGTGCCGGAGTTGTCCACATCGCCGGAGCCTAGCGACGGGGTTTCGTCGATAAACCAGTCGAAGGCTGAATTGCCCAACCCATCCCAGGCCAGGGTCATGCCTGCCGGTGGCGTGGGAGCATAGCTGTCAGCGCCAGACCATTGGCCCACGCCCGGTCCGCTGGCCAGACCGGCCCGGCCCTGCATTCCGCCGCCATACTGCAGGCCGTGGACAATCTCGCTGGCCGTGCCGAAGCTGCGGGAGCGGTAGATCCACAGATCACTGGCGGTCGAATTGAGGTTAACCAAGGTAAATGTCTCAATGCCGTTCTCCGCAAACGGCGTGGCCGGGGTAATCGCATTCTGATAGTCGAAAAGATGGCAGAAGGGGCGATTATCGGCCGGGGTAAAAGCCGGCCCGAGGTTGGTGACCTCGACCACGCCGGTGGCCGGATCCACTTCGGTAATCCTCAGGTTGTCCACCTGGGCGCTGGCCGAGGTTGTGAGGGTCAGCAGAATAAGCACTTCTAGCTTTCGGTTCATCGAATGCGCCTCCCTTAGATGCGCCGACGACCCTAGCACAGGAACAGGACAAAAAAGTTGTCCCAGTCCAGCTCCCGCCGCGCTACCCGTCGAGACCGTTCAACCGGTCCCGGTCCGCCGCCTCCTCAGCGCGATCTTCCGGCTGGCCCCGGCCCCCGCCGCCGGCGGTGATCAGCACAAAATGTTGGCCCTCGGGAATGATGCAGCGACCCATGCCGCTCAGCGGCTCGCCGGCAGACGTGCCGGTCCAGGCCGGCGCCCCGGCGCCGCCACCGCCCCGGCCCCGGGGCGGATGTTTCAGCCGATCGAACATACGGGACACGACAAAGGGCTCGTTGTTGACGTGGCCAAACGCCATTTCCTGGCCGAGCCCGCCGCGGAATTCCCCGGCGCCGCCGGAGCCTGGCCGCATCTGTTTTTTCCAGACCACCAGGGGCGCGCTATTTTCCAGGATCTCCACCGGCGTGCTGCGCACACCGGAGGGGAAGGCGGTGCAGTCCAGCCCGTCTTTCTGCGGCCGGGCGCCGGTGCCGCCAGCGTAGAACGCATTGATCACAAACGGCTCCCCGGTGCCGCCGGCGACCTGACCCTCGCCGCCGAGGAATACCGGTCCAAACAGGCAGGACGCGCCCTCCGCGGGCACCTGACCGCCCAGCGGCTGGGCCAGGCAGCCCAACACGACGTCCGGCAGCATCTGCCCCACGGCGTGGCGGGCTGATACGGCGCAGGGCCGGGGGGCGTTGAGGATGCAGCCTTCCGGCGCGGTCACGTGCACCGCGCCGAGGGAGCCGGCGTTGTTCGGGATATCGTTACCCACCACGCAGCGCACGCCGAACGACGCGTAGGCCTGGGTGTAGGTGAGCGGCACGTTGATGCCGCGCTCGCTGGCCGGTGACGACCCGCTGAAGTCTACGTGCAGCTGATTCCCCCGGCGGGACACGGTGGCCGCCAGTGTCACGGGATCTGCGTAGCCGTCGATGACCATCTCGTAGCGCCAGCTTTCTTCCGGCAGTTCGTGAAGCTCCGCCACCATGGCAGTGCGGGACCGTTCAATAATCATGGCCCCGACGGCCTCGAGGTCGCTGAGTCCAAACTCCTCCAGCGTTTCGGTCAGTCGTTTGCCGGCGGTGTGGTTACAGGTGGCCAGGGAGTAAAGATCCCCCTCCGCCGCGCGGGGATCGCGGACGTTGGCCCGCAGGATCTCAAGTAGCGTTTCGTTCACCTCGCCAGCGGTGAACAGACGGCTGATGGGAATAGTCAGGCCTTCTTCATAAACCTGCCGGCCCTCCGGGCCAAATCCCAGCCCGCCCACGTCCGCAATGTGGGACGTGGCCGCCATCAGGCCAATCATCCGGTCCTTAAAAAACACCGGGGTCACCACGGTGAAATCATTCAAATGGCCGGTGCCGTGCCAGGGATCGTTGGTGACCAGCACGTCGCCGGGCTTAAGCTCCGCCGCGGGGAATTGGTGCAGAAAGTGTTTCACGCTGGCGGCCATGGCGTTGACGTGGCCCGGGGTACCGGTAATCGCCTGGGCAAGCATCTGCCCCTGCGCGTCGAACACGCCGGCAGACAGGTCTCCCGCCTCGCGCACGGTGGTGGAGAAGGCGGTGCGGATCAGCGTCTGCGCCTGCTCCTCCACCAGCGCCAGCAGCCGGTCCCAGACAATCTGCAGCGTAATCGGATTCATCAGCGGTTGCGGTCCAGCACCAGGTTCAGGCCCGGGTCGACCCGCAGCGTAAACTCATCCGGCACGAAGGTGGTGGTCTGCGCCTCGCTGACCAGCGCCGGGCCGGAAACGCTGAAGCCGGATGCCAGGTTTTCCCGCAGATAGCAGGGCAGGCTCGAATCCCAATCGGCCCGGGCCGGGCCCGGAGCCGCCTCCGCGGCGTTGGCGGTAGCGGGGTTGAAGGGCGGTTCGCTGCCGGCCAGAGACAGTGTGAGGCTCAGTAATTCCACCGGCACCTCGGCAATGATCTGCCCGTAAAGGGTCTGATAGGTGGCCTCGAACGCATCCCGCAGCACCTGGGCGGCGGACCGGTCAAAGCTGCCGGTGGGCAGGTCTACCGCGATTTCGTGCCCCTGACCTTGATAGCGCATGTAGGCTTGGCGGGTCTCGCGGAGCGGTTCGTCGCCGACGGCGGCGCGCAGGACCGCCTCGGCCTCCTCCTTCATTTCGGCAAACAGCGCGTTGAGCAGCGGCGGATCGAGCGCAGCGAGATTCATCGGTCGGCTGCGCACCACCTCAAAGCGGGCCGGCGCGAGCAGAAAGCCGACCGCCGAGCCGACGCCGGCGCCGGTGGGAACGATGATCCGCTCGACCCCCAGCCGTCGGGCGACGCCGGCCGCGTGCAGCGGGGCAGCGCCGCCGAAGGCGATCATGACGCGCTGGCTCAGATCCAGTCCGGCTTCGGCGGCGTGGGCGCGGGCCGCCGCCGCCATGTTCTCTTCCACCACGTCGACGACGCCCGCCGCGGCGTCGCGGGGGGCCACCGCCAGGCGGGCACCGACGGATCGTTCAAGGGCACTCGCCGCGGCAGCGCTGTCCAGCGCAAGGTCGCCGCCGGCAAATCGCTCCTTGGGAATGCGCCCGAGCATCACGTCCGCGTCGGTCACCGTGGGCTGTTCACCACCCCGGCCGTAGGCGGCGGGCCCCGGCTCGGAGCCGGCGCTGCGCGGACCCACCCGCAGGCGCTCCAGCCGATCCACCTCGGCGATGGAGCCGCCGCCTGCGCCGATCTCCACCATATCGATGACCGGGATCCGCAGCGGCAGTCCACTGCCTTTGCGAAAGCGATAGGTTCGATCCACTTCAAAACTGCGGGACACCTTGGGCTCGCCGCCGTCGATCAGGCAGAGCTTCGCGGTGGTGCCGCCCATATCAAAGGACAGCACCTTTTCATGATCCAGGCTCCGAGCCACCCGGGCTGCCAGGATGGCGCCGCCGGCGGGACCGGACTCAACGAGGCGGATCGGGAAACGACACGCCGTCTCGACGGTGGTAAGGCCGCCGCCGGACGTCATCAGCAAGAACGGACAGTTCACTCCGCGGCGCCGGAGCTCGGTTTCCAGCCGCCGGAGGTAGCGGTCCACCAAGGGGCGCACGTAGGCGTTGGCGCAGGCGGTGGAAAACCGGTCGTACTCGCGGATTTCCGGGCAGACCTCTGAGGACAGGGTGATCGACAGCTCCGGCCGGGCCCGCGCAAGCTGCTCGCCCACAGCCTCCTCGTGGGTCGGATTGATGTAGCTGTGCAGCAATCCCACTGCCACGCTTTCCACCTGCTGCTCATCGAGCACCGGCAGCAGCCGATCGACGCTGGCCGGGTCCAGCGGCCGGGCCACCCGGCCGTCCGCGAGCACGCGCTCGGCCACCGGCAGGCGCAGATACCGGGGCACCAGCGGCCGGGGCCGGTCGATGTTGATATCGTACTGCTCAAACCGGTCTTCATAGGCCAGCGCCAGCGCATCCCGATGCCCTTCGGTAGTGACCAGCGCCGTTGCCGCACCGCGCCGTTCAATCAGCGCGTTGGTGGCCAGGGTGGTGCCGTGGAGCACCAGGTCGATCTGTTCCGGCTCCACCTGCGACCGGTCCAGCACCGTCGCCACGCCGGCAAGAAAGGCCTCGCCTGGGTCGGCATGGGTGGTGAGCAGTTTGTGGCTGACGGTACGACCGTCCGGGCGCCGCAGCACCACGTCCGTAAAGGTACCGCCGATATCAACTGCCAGCTGCATGGAAAGCGGGTCGTTCAGCGCGGTCAGCCGATACTCAGATCGCGCTGCGTGCCGATCAGCGAATCCCGGGTGATAAGCGTTTTGAGCTGATCCAGGGACCAGTCCTCGGTGCCTGCCGGTCGCTGGGGTAGCACCATGTAGCGAAGCTCGGCGGTGGAGTCGTGCACCCGTACCGCTACGTCGCCGGACAGCTCAACCCCAAACTCGTGAAGCACCTGCCGCGGTTCCCGTACCACCCGGGAACGGTAGGCTTTGGATTTGTACCAGGCTGGTGACATGCCGAGCAGTGCCCGGGGGTAGCAGGAACACAGGGTGCAGACGACAACGTTGTGCACCGTGTCCGTGTTCTCCAGCACGGTGAACTCGGTGGGCGCGAGGTCAAATCCCAGCTCCCCAATCGCAGCGTTGCCGGCGGACAGCAGCCGGTCTTTGAAGGCCGGATCGGTCCAGGCCCGGGCGGCAATCAGGGCGCCGTTTTCCGGTGAGGCGCCCTGCATGCGGGTCATTACCGCACGCTCTTCCGCCAGCGTGTAGTGCCCTGCCTCCAGCAGCAGCTCCCGCAGCGCCAGCCCGATGTGCGCCGCCTCGGAGGTGGGCTCCGCGTGGTCCGGCTGAAAGGTCTTGTCGTGATCATGATCGTGGTGATGACCGTGATCGTTCTGAGGATGATCGCTCATGCCGGTTCCAGCCAGTGTTCAAAAATTTCAATGTCCAGGCAATCGTCGGTGGATCCCTGGTAGTTGTCCCACAGTTCCCGCTGATCCAGGCGAACCCGGTACAGGCGGGTGGCCGGTGCGCCGTCGCCGCGGATAAAGCGCTCCGGCTGACCATGTTCACCGCAAACCCGCTCCACCACGCCCCGGGCCCCTTTGGCGTAGGCCGGTACGCGGTGGTGCACAGACGGCTGCCGCTTGGCAATGCGTACTGCCTGACCGACGAAAAACCGGGGCGACGTCACGAGGTGGCCTGCCGCTCGGCGATGGCCGCCGCCTTCTGCTTGAGCACATCACCGTCTACCACGCCCTTGTCGACCAGGGCGTAGGCCAGGGCGCTGGCCCAGCGCTCGTAGTAGCTGAGTCGCTCGTAATCGTCCGGCGCCAGGCGCTCGATGCCGTCCCGAAGCTCCGCGAAATCGGTGATGAGACCTTTCTGCAGCGCAAGGCGAATCATGGCGTCGATCTGCCATTCCCACCAGGCCGTGTCTTTTTCCGACAGGTCGATGGCCCCGCCGGGTAGTCCACCCAGGTCATGGGGTCCGTTGGGGGTCACATCACTCATGGCGTGGAAGCCTCCGGGGACAAGGGCGCCAGTCTGTCATGGCAGCTGACCCAACGCGAATCCTGCGTGGTGGTCATACAAACGAGTCGAGCGAATCCTGCGATTCGTGGTCCCGGTCTCGGTTGATCACCGAGCGGTCGCGGCCGGATTGTTTGGCTGCGTAAAGAGCCCGGTCCCCGCGCCGCACCAGGTGATAGATATTCCGGTCTGCCGGCATCAGCTCGGTGATCCCGAAGCTTGCCGTGATGGTAAAGGTGCTGGATCCGGAGGTCACTTCAGAGGTCGCCAGGCGGTGCCGGATACGTTCGGTGACGCCGAAGGCGCCGTCCGCATCCGTTGCCGGCAGCACGATGGCAAACTCTTCGCCGCCCATGCGGGCGAAAACGTCGCCGCTGCGGAGTTCCCGGTTGACCACTGCCACGAGATTCTTTAGCGCCCGGTCGCCGGCGGTGTGGCCGTAGCGGTCATTGACCTGCTTGAAGTGATCGATATCGCAGAGCGCAAGGCTCAGCGGTTCCGATGCCCGTCGGGCCCGGGCGATGAGGCCGCGGCAGGCCTCGTTGAAGCCCCGGCGGTTCAGGATGCCGGTGAGCTGATCCGAGCGGGCCTGGGCCTGCATGTCCTCCGACAGATCAGACGCGAGAATCAGCACGGTAAACAGACCCATACCGATGTAGCCGGTCGGCAGGGCCAGAAAATTGATCTGCCGGTATAGCTGCAGCCATTGGGGATCCGGGGTGGCTCCCTGCATCAGTCCCGCCGTAGCCGCCAGGATCTGCGAGATACCGAAGGCGGCAAAAATCAGCGCGGCCGAGCGTTCCGGCGCGGTGGATGGACAGCGCCGGCGTACGATAAGCACGCTGATGTAGAGGCATAGCAGCCCGGAATAGGCGGGGCCAATAAAGGTCTTAAGCCCCTCGTGGTTGAGAGGGAACGTGACCGCCCAGACGCCGGCCCAGACGGCCAGCGCCGCCCCGACGATCCAGCCCCAGCGGGGCGCTCGGCCCGCCCACAGCCGAAAGCCGCCCACCGCGGCGGACGGCACCAGCAGCGCCAGTGCGCCGCCGACCACCCAGAACATGCGCTGGTCGGCGTAGTAGTCGGACCCCAGGTTGGCGGAGAACTGAACAAAGCCGGCGAAGTAGGCAAACGACCAGATCATGGCGTGCGGCGGCCGGTTGAAGCTGACGTAGGCCAGCGCAAA
>JBCCVP010000205.1:0-7426 GCA_039195135.1 Pseudomonadota bacterium
AGGTAACGAAGACTTTTTCCGTCCATAGGCGAAGTATGCGCGTTCCAGCTGTAGAGTCGTTGACCGCAATCGTCGGCAAAGGTGCAACGCTATGGTGGTCTCGCCGGTTGAATGATCAGAAGCGATATGGAGGCGGGGTCATGAAACATCTGCTGCTGGCGGGCATGCTGATCGGTGCGGGGCCTGCCATGGCAGGCGGTCTGTTCCAGTTTCCTCATCAGGATCTGACGCGACCGCTGGCGCCGATCACGGATCTGAACTTCGGAACGCTACTGGCGCCCGCCCCCGGCGACCCGGAGTCGGGTGCCTACCTGCCGTTTGAGCTGATCATTGCGGCGCTGACGGACCAGGACCCGGTCAAAGGCCTGCTCGCCGCCGGTCACTACACCCAGGCTGTTGCGGAGGCGGAACGACGCCTTGCCCGGGCCGAACGTTTTGAGGCCTTTCACCACACCATTGAAGAACGACGC
Organism: Pseudomonadota bacterium; assembly: GCA_039195135.1. GTDB lineage: Bacteria > Pseudomonadota > Gammaproteobacteria > Xanthomonadales > SZUA-38 > JANQOZ01. Next base: position 471 of record JBCCVP010000205.1, read on the forward strand.
CTGGCGCTTGGCGTTGCCCGCTACCTGGATGGGCAGTTCGGCCCGGCCACCACCGCGCTCGAAACCGCCTTGGTCCGCCTTACGCCGGATGCGCCCTTTGCTGCGCGCTTAACCGGCGCCCGCGCCGCCCTGGGGCTGGCCCAGCAGGCGCTGGGGCGCCTCGAGGAGGCGGACCGCAATCTCACGCGCGCCCAGCACCTCACCCACCGCCAGCACGGTGCAGAAAACCTGCGCCAGCTTCCGCTACTGATCGCCCGGGCCCGGGGTCAGGAAGCGCTCGACGAAACCTGGGCGGCGGGGCAGCTGTACCGCACGCACCTGAAACTTGTCAGCGCTCACGAACCCGCGGACAGCCCCCGACTGCTGGCCGCGGTGCAGCTGCTGGCCGATTTTCTGGTGGCAAACGGACAGTTTCGGGATGCCACCAGCCTGTTCAACCAGGTGCGAAAGGCCCAGAACGAGCTCGGCGAGCCCAATCTTGCCGCCGTGGCAGCAACCAAGATGAGCCAGGCTCAGGTTTTTCTCCTCCAGGGCAGCCTGGAGGTGGACCGGGGCCTGCGCCTTGCCAGCGAGGCGGCGCAGCTGGTGCGGGAACACAGCGACCGTTTTTCGCTGGACGAGCAAATGCACGTGCTGCTGACCGCGGGAGACTGGCTGACGCTGTTTGGCCGCCGCGGCGACGCGGCGCGTAACTATCTGGATGCCTGGCAGCGGGCGAAAGACGCCGGCGCCGAGCATCACCTCCGGGACCTGGCCAGCCCCGCCATGATCTTCTCCGGTCCCGACCTGCTGCCCTCCACCATGGGTTACCACTGGGTCGACCGCCACGCCTACGCCACCTTCGATCTGGACATCCGCCCGGACGGCCGCCCGGCAAGGGTGCGGCTGAAGGAAACCAACCTGCACGCCACCAACATCCGCGACGCCGAGTCCCTGCTGCGCCTGGCCCGCTTCCGACCCGCGATTGTTGACGGTGAGATCCGGAGATTTAGGTCCCTGCGCTATTCCCGGGTATACGACACCACCCCACCAGAAGGCTTCGGCGAGGTCCGCATCGGCGCCCTCAACCCCTAACAACCAAACAAACGGGCGCGGAGCGCCGGCGCATCAGAGCTTTTTTAGCCGCCGCTCGATTTCGTGCCAGAGGTTGTAGAGCGCCTGCCCGCCCACATCGCTGTGCGCAAAAGCGCCGACCGGCACCCCCTCAAGGCCCATGCGTTCTACGGCCGACGCGTAGGGCACGTAGGTTTTGAGCCGGTTCTTAAGCTCCGGCGGCGGCGATTCCAGCCACTCTTTATGCAGGTTCTTACGCCGGTCGACCATCGAAAAGTAGGGCCAGAGCGGCACGGTCTGGCGCCCGGCCCGGTCCATAAACTCTCGGACCTGACTGTAGGCCCGCAGCGACAGGGGCGTGGGAATCACCGGCATGACGACGGCGTCGCAGGTAATGAAAATCTGCTCGGTGAGCCGTGACAGGCTGGGCGGACAGTCCATAACGAGCAGGTCGTAGCTTTGCGCCAGCGGCTCCGCCAGCCGGGCCAGCAGCTTGCGCTTAAGACCCAGTTCAGAAAGGAGGACATCGACGTTGCGATTGGAAAAAGCCGCTTCGATCACGTCGAGGTTTTCGTACTCAGAAGCCTTTAAGGCTTTGCTTATCGGGGCTTTTTCCGACCAGATGCGCTCCATTTTCGGCTGCCGTTCCTGGTCTCCGAGCAGGTACCAGCTGGCGGCACCCTGTGCATCCAGGTCCCACAAAACGGAGCGATAACCGTCTGACGTGGCGTACCAGGCGGTGTTCACTGCACCGGCGGTTTTGCCAACGCCCCCTTTCAGATTGAAAAAAGCGATAGTTTTCATGGCCCTATAATAGGCGATAGCTTGCCGGCGACGCCAACACGGGGTAAACCTTTTGGCCGGTTAGAACATCCAATGCTTCAGACATCTCAAAAATGCTAGGGGAACCACTGTGACTAGACGCCCAATTTCTTTCCTGCCGGCGCTCGCCGCGCTGCTGCTGGCGGGCGCTGCCAGCGGCAAGACGCTGAAGGACTTTGCGGAAACCTATCCGCTGGAGTCCGGCGGCAGCATCTCGCTGGAAAACATCAACGGCGACATCGAGCTGAGCTCCTGGGACCGGGACGAAGTGGAAGTGCGCTACCGCGTCACGGGCGATTCGGAAAAGGCGCTGGACCGGGTCAAGGTCAAGATCAACGCCGACGCGGCTCACCTGCGGATCGATACGGTGCATTCCAAATCCAAAAGCTGGTGGGGGTCGGGGAACAGCGCTTCGGTTCACTATGAGCTGATTGTGCCGTCGGATGCCCGCCTGCGCAGCGTGGAGACGGTTAACGGCTCAATCTCCATCAAAGGCGTCCGCGGCGAGGTTGACGCCGAAACGGTCAACGGCGGCATTGAGGTGACCGGACTTGAGTCGGACGCCAAGCTGTCGACGGTCAACGGCAGCGTGGAAGCCACGATGGAGCGGTTTGGCGCTGATCAGCGCGTGTCGCTGGAGTCGGTCAACGGCCGGATTCAGGTCTATATTCCCGACGATGCAGACGTGGAGATTCGCGCCGAGACGGTGCATGGGTCACTGCGTAACGACTTTGGGCTGCCGGTGGAGAAAGGCATGGTGGGCCGTGATCTGCGCGGCCGGCTGGGGGATGGCGGTGGACGCCTCTCGCTGGACACCGTCAACGGCTCCATCAGTATTCGGCGCCGCTAGGGGCGCCTCCTAGCAAGCACCTACCGGCGGGCGTTGCGCCCGCCGGCCTTCGGGCAGAACTCAGCCGCCGCCGGCTTCACCGCCGCAGCTCACGCAGCCGCCGTTGCGACCCTGACGCCGAGCAAGCTCACCCTGCACCCGCGTCGTTTCCGCATCCCACTGATCCTTGGTCCGGCAGACCTTCCGAATACGGTTGGTGCCGATCGGCTTGTGCCGCTTGCAGACCATGCGCGAACCCGCGTCAGCGTCGGCCACCTTCTCCGCTGCTGCGGCCTCCGGTGCGGCGGCGTCCGCTGCGGCTGCCTCAGCAACCGGCGCTTTGCTGGTCATCGCCTGGTCGGCCTCGGGGGCGGAACCGCCCTGGCTGGCGCAGCCAGCAAAAATAGCCGCGCACGCGACCGCCGTGATCCACTTGATCATGGGGAACTCCTTAATAAACATGGGAATTTACGAAACGATTCGTATAGTGGAGTAAGGGCCGGCACAAGTCAACGATCTGCTATGATTTTGGACTGAATTTTTTCCTTCGGAGGCCTTTTGCGCCGACGCGAGTTTTTGTCCAACGCCAGCGGCCTGTCCCTAGGCCTGCTTGCTGGCACCGCCATCGGTGAGACCCCGGCGTCGATGCTGCAGCGGGCGGCGCCCCGGGCGGGCATCACCCTGCCTGCCATCGGCATGGGCACCTGGCGCACCTTCGACGTACCGCCGAACGATCCGTCCATCAGCAACCTGCGGGAAGTGCTCAGCCGGTTCTGCGCCGCCGGCGGCCAAGTGGTGGATACCAGCCCCATGTATGGCCGCGCGGAGGCCATGCTCGGCTCCCTGGCCCGTCAGCTGGCGCTGGCGGACCAGCTGTTCTTTGCGACCAAAGTCTGGACCGAGGGCCGGGAAGCCGGCCGGCGACAGATGGACACGTCGGCCAAGCTGCTGCATCGGCAGGTGATCGATCTGATGCAGGTGCACAACCTGCTGGACCTTCAAACCCAGCTCGCGGAGCTCAGGCAGCGTCAGGAGCAGGGCCGGATTCGGTTCTCCGGCATCACCCACTACCAGGCCGGCGCTCATGCGGACCTGGTGCGCGTGCTGCGCAGCGAGCCGCTGGATTTTGTGCAGGTCAACTACTCGGTGCGCCATCGGGAGGCGGAAACCACGGTTTTTCCGGTTGCCCAGGAGCTTGGGGTGGCAGTGATTGTTAACCGCCCCTTCGACGGCGGGGCTTTGTTTCGGGCCGTGGGCGAGCGGCCGCTGCCGGCCTGGGCTGCTGAGTATGGGGCGCAGAGCTGGTCGGAGCTGGCGCTCAAGTTTGTGCTGGGACACGAAGCCGTGACCGTCGCCATTCCCGCCACCAGCAACCCCGATCACATGACGGAAAACCTCCGGGCCGGCACCGGCGAACCGGTGACCGGCCAGCGACGGGAACAGCTGGCCCAGCGCCTCATCGAAGCGCTGGAAAGCTGATTACACCGCGTTAGCTCTCCCCCCTCCACCTCACAAGGACTCCCGATGGAAATAGAGTTTTTTGGTGCCGCCGGCGAGGTTACCGGCTCCTGTCATATTATTCGCGTTGGCAAACGCCAGGTGCTGCTCGACTGCGGAATGATTCAGGGTGGCCGGCGCAACGAAAAACGCAATCACAACCCCTTCCCTTTTGAGCCGGCCGAAATTGACGCGGTGGTGCTCAGCCACGCCCACATCGACCATTCCGGACGCCTGCCGCTGCTGGTCAAGCGCGGATTCTCCGGGCCGATCTACACGCAGAACGCGTCGCGGGACCTGGCACGTATCCTTCTGTCCGACAGCGCGTTCCTGCAGGAGATGGAGGCAGAGCGGCGCAACCGGAAACGCCAGCGACAGGGCAAAGCGCCCATCGAGCCGCTGTACCGCCAGTCCGACGCGCAGGAATGTGTGCACCTGCTCAAGGGGCAACGCTACGCGCAGTGGTTTGACGTGACCGAAGGGATTCGCGCCCGCTTTCTCGACGCTGGCCACATCATGGGGTCGACTGTGGTGGAGGTGGAGTCCACCCTTGCGCCGGAGCGGCGGCTGGTATTCAGCGGTGATCTTGGCCAATACGACACGCCCATCCTGCGCGACCCGGTGTCACCGGAGAGCGCGGACCTGGTCCTGATGGAAACCACCTACGGCGGCCGCCACCACCGGGATCGGTCCGAGACCATTAAGGAGATCGGGGAGGTGATTGCCCAGGCCCGGGCGGATCACGGCAACATCCTGATTCCCGCGTTTGCCGTGGGCCGTTCGCAGGAAATTCTTTATCAGCTCGGCATGCACTACGACGAATGGGGCGTAGACCGCTGGAATGTGTTTCTGGACAGTCCGCTGGCGATTGAAGCCAGCGACATTTACTGGAACTACCCGCACCTTTACGACGAAGAAGCGGCGGAGCTGGTGAAAATGCGAACCATGCCGCCGCTGCCAAATCTCCAGCTGTCCCGCAGCCGGGAAGACTCGCAGGCCATTAACCGCATGGACAGCGGCGCGATCATCATCGCCGGCAGCGGCATGTGTACCGGCGGACGCATCATGCATCACCTCAAGCACAATCTCTGGCGGCCCCAGTGCCACGTGGTGTTTGTGGGTTTCCAGGCGCCGGGCTCCACCGGCCGGCTGATTGTCGACCGGCGGGAGTACGTGAAGATCCACGGGCAGACGATTCGCGTGGCAGCGCAGATCCACACCGTCGGCGGCCTGTCCGCCCACGCGGACCAGGGCGACCTGCTGCGCTGGTACGGCGGTATAGAAAACCGTCCACCGGTTTACCTGGTGCACGGCGAGGTGGAATCCGGCGAACAGTTTTCCCGGGCGCTCAGCGACCGGCATGGGGCCCACGCCACCGTGTCGGAACCGGGGCTCAAACTAAAGGTGTGACTCACCGGCGGACCCGCCGCTGATTAACTAAAACGGGGTCAAAACAGGGAGAGCTGCCTGCCGGCTTCCTGAGGCGGCGCAAATCGGCTGGTGTTCAGGCGCAGCTCTCGGGGGCGCAGACCAAGCTTTCGGGTGGCGGTCAGAAACCGCTTCTGGATCACGCCCGCCAGGGGACCCTCGCCGCGCATGCGTTTTCCGAACCCGCCGCGGTAAACCTGGCCGTTGTGACACTGACGGAGCATGCTCATTACGGCCAGCCGGCGGTTGGGATAGTGCTCGGTCAGCCATTCGGCAAACAGTGACTCGAGCTCCGCCGGCAGCCGCAGCAGGATGTATCCGGCAGACGTGGCCCCCGCGTCTCTGGCAGCGGCCAAAATGTCTTCCAGTTCATGCTCGGTGATCTTCGGTATCACGGGCGCCACCATGACGCTCACCGGAATCCCCGCCTCCGCCAGCTCCCGCACCACCCGCAGCCGGGCATCGCCGGAGGCCGTGCGCGGCTCAAGCCGCCGTTTGGTTTCTGCGCTCAGCGTGGTGATGCTGACGGAGACCTGGGCCAGCTGCTTCTGCGCCAGCTCTTTAAGCAGATCGATGTCCCGCAGCACGAGGGAACTTTTGGTGATCACGCTCACCGGCTGCTGAAACCGCTGCATCACCTCCAGAATGCTCCGGGTAATGCGCAGACGCCGTTCCGCCGGCTGGTAGGCGTCGGTGTTGGCGCCGAGGGCAATCACCTCGCAGCGATAGCTGGGCTTTCGCAACTCCCGCGCCAGGCACTGCGCTGCCTGGGCCTTGGCAAAAATCTGGGTTTCGAAGTCGAGCCCGGGCGACAGGCCGAGGTAAGCATGGCCGGGCCGGGCGTAGCAGTAGATGCAGCCGTGCTCGCAGCCGCGGTAAGGATTAACCGACAGATTGAAGGGAATATCCGGCGACTGGTTGCGGGAGATGACCTGGCGGCAGCTTTCCATGGTGACCCGCGTGGCCACCTGCGCCGGTGGCGGCGCTGGATCAGGCTCGGTGGTTTGCCGGCAGAATCGGCCGGCCGGGTTGGATTGTGCGCCGCGACCTTTCACGGCACACAATTTACTGTTTATTTATACAGTATTCAAGCGCGGCCCCGCGCCGGAGCGCGGGCCGGCCAGACCGCCTACCGCTGCATTTTGATCTCATACGACGGCATGGTGCGCGCCGCCGCCAGCAGCACGTCCGGATGCAGGCGCACCTTGTAGTCCGGATTGACGTAGCTGAACTTGATCACCCCGTCGGTATCGATGATGAACACCGCCGGCGCCGGCAGCTGCCGGTGCCCGTGACCTGAGGACTTCTCAAGATCAATCTCGTACTC
>JBCCVP010000206.1:0-7399 GCA_039195135.1 Pseudomonadota bacterium
GTTGCTGGCGCGCAACCGCGGAAAGCGGGTGTTTACCTGGGTGCTGGTGGGTCTGGTGCCGGTGGTCAACATCATGGGCCTGATCGTGCTGCTGTGGACACCGCTCCTGGCGGAGCAGGAAGCGCTGGAACGGCAGCAGGAGGCCTACGAGCGGGCTTATCAGGCCAACCAGTCGGAACGGCAGACCCCGGAATGATCATCAATTCCCAATCCGTTCTGACCATCTGGCATGACGAGCCGGACGGACCGGTGTTTATCATCGATCAGACCCGCCTGCCGGAGCGCTTCGAGATCGCCGAGCTGAACCACTTAGGGGACGCGGTGGCGGCCATCGCCCACATGCAGGTGCGGGGCGCGCCGCTGATCGGCGCCACCGCCGCCTATGGCCTCGCCCTGGCCTGCCGTCGGGACGCCAGCGATCCGGCACTGAAGCGGGCTGGCGAAGCGCTACTCTCGGCGCGGCCAACGGCGATCAATCTGGCCTGGGCAGTTGAACGCGTCAGTCAGAATCTGGCCAGCGTGCCGGTCTCGGAGCGCGCCTCCGCCGCGCTGCGGCTGGCGCAGGCCATCTGCGAGGAAGACATCGCGCTGTGCAGCGCCATGGGCGACCACGGCGTTCAGCTAATTCGCAACATCGCCAACCGGCCCGGCCGGGCGCCAGGCCCGGTGAATATCCTGACCCACTGCAACGCCGGCGCCCTGGCCACCCTCGACTGGGGAACCGCCACGGCGCCGATCTACAAGGCCCGTCAGGCCGGCATCGACGTGCACGTCTGGGTGGACGAAACGCGACCCCGAAACCAGGGCGCGCTGACCGCCTGGGAACTGGCGGCGCAGGACGTCCCCCACACCTTTGTGGTGGACAACGCCGGCGGCCATCTGATGCAGCACGGCCAGGTAGATCTGTGCCTGGTGGGCACCGACCGGACTACCGCCAGCGGCGACGTATGTAACAAGATTGGCACTTACCTCAAGGCACTGGCCGCGCACGACAACCAGGTGCCCTTCTACGTCTGCGCGCCGTCACCCTCCATCGACTGGAGCGTCGACGATGGTCTTAAAGAGATCCCCATCGAGCAGCGCGACGACGCCGAGGTAAGGCAGGTATTTGGGCGCGCCGAGGACGGTACCGGCCACTGGGTAAGTGTGGTGCCCGAGGCCACCGCAACGCGCAACGACGCGTTCGACGTTACCCCGGCTCGGCTGGTGACCGGACTGATTACTGAGCGGGGCATTGCAACCGCGTCGCGCGACGGCCTTGCGACCCTGTTTCCAGATCTGGCCGGAAAGCGCGCGTCATGAACCGCCTGAGCTGGGTGTTGGTAGGGGCCCTTGCGATCACGCTGTTTCTCGCCTGGTTTTCCTCCGAGCTGATTGCGGTGCGCCCCCCGGCGGACACGCAGCGGGTCATTCCGCTGGAGCCCAGCGCCGAGGACGCGCTTGAGTCGCCGGTGCGCAGCGCCGAGTGCGACACGCTGAAAACCGAGATGGACCGGGAGCTGCTGGCCAACCGTACCTGCGCCACGGACGAAGACTGCGCGGTGCTGCGCCTGGACTGCCCCTTCGACTGCGCCTACTCGGTGCGGGAGGATACGTTTGTGGCCCTGTACAACCTGCACGAAACCTACGTCAGTACCTGCGGGAGCTGCCAGGCCGCCTGCACCAGCGAACCGGCGCCGGCCTCCTGCCGCGCCGGCCGGTGCATTCTGAACCGGGCAGACCTGGGTGTGCGGCCGCCAACGCGACCCGGGGCAAACCCTCCACCCGCTGACGACGCGGGCTAACCCGATGAATCCCGCCTCCCCACCGCCGGCCCCGGCGGCGGCTTTTGAACTCGTGGAAGTCAGTCCCCGGGACGGGCTGCAGAATGAGCCCGGCGTGTTCAGCACCGAAGACAAACTCGAGCTGATCAACCGCGCGGTGCAGGCCGGCGTGCGCCGCATCGAGGTCACCAGCTTTGTGCACCCCAAGGTGGTGCCGCAGATGGCCGACGCCGAAGCAGTGTGCGCCGCCCTGCCGGAAAACGACGCCGTGACCTACATCGGTCTGGTGCTTAACCGGAAGGGGCTGACGCGCGCCCTGGCGACCGGCCGCATCGATGAGGTGGGCTGCGTTGCGGTGGGGAGCGACGGCTTCGGAAAAGCCAATCAGCACCAGACCGTGGACCGCAGCATCGACGTCTGCCAGCAGATCATCAGCGACGCCCGGGACGCGGGGGTCAGCGTGCAGGCCACCATCTCGGTGGCTTTCGGCTGCCCCTTCGACGGACCGGTACCCACAGATCGCGTCCTTCAGATAGCCCAGGCCCTGGCGGAAGCCCGACCGCGGGAGATTGCCCTGGCCGACACCATCGGCGTGGCCAATCCGGCCGCCGTCAGTGAGCTGTTTGAAAGGTTGCGCCAAGAACTGCCGGACGACCTGCCGCTGCGGGCCCACTTTCACAATACCCGCAATACCGGCTACGCCAACGCCTGGGCCGCGATCAGCAGCGGCGTGCGCATCCTCGATGCGAGCATCGGGGGCATCGGCGGCTGTCCCTTCGCTCCCCGGGCCACCGGCAATATCGCGAGCGAAGATCTCCTCTATCTGCTGCACAACGCCGGTTACGACAGCGCGGTGAACCTTGAATCGATGATCAATGCGGCGGGCTGGCTGGCGACGGCGCTGGAGCGCCCAGTGCCGGGTATGCTAAGCCGCGCGGGTAACTATCCGGACTAAGTTGCCTCTCCGCTGCGCTGCAGCTGAACTACCCGGCCCGCTTCCCGATGGAGGTGACGTTGGCGCGGTTGATGGAGACGGTGGGGGCCGCCTGGGGCCGACCGATAAAGTAACCCTGCAGCTGATCGATGCCGCTGCCCTGCAGCGCGCGCACAATGCGTGCCGAGTCCACACATTCCGCCACCGTCTCTTTACCCAGGGCGTGGGCGATCTTGGCAATGGCGGCCAGTACCGCGGCATTGATCGGATCGGTGGCCATGGACCTCAGGTAGCTGCCGTCAATTTTCAGGTAGTCCACATCCAGCCGCTTCAGGTGCGTGAAAGACGCGAAGCCGGTTCCAAAATCGTCAAGGCCAATGCGGCACCCCAGTTCCTTCAGCGCGCTGACGACCTCCGCCGTGCGCTCAAGGTTACTGATGGCGCGGGCTTCGGAAAGCTCGAAGGTCACGAGATTGCCGTCGATGACGTGCTCCGACAGCCGCGCCTCGATAAATGGCAGACAGTCCTCATCCAGCAGAAACTGCTCCGACAGGTTGATGGAAAAGCGCACAAGACGACCGGCCTGGGAGAGCTCCGCCAGCCGGGCGAACGCCCGGTTGACCACCCAGCGATCGATATCGATCATCATGTTGAAACGCTCTGCCGTCGGCAGAAACGCCTCCGGGGCAATCAGATTACCTTCCGAATCCCGCAGCCTTAAGAAAACCTCGTAGCTGGAAACCGCGCCCTTGAGGCTCGGGTCGTTGGTTTCCCAAAGACTGCCTTCCTCTTCCGGCACCTGCTCAAAGTCGATGTGGCTGGCATCCAGGATGGGCTGGTAGTGAAGCTCAAACAGGTCCTCCGCGAGGGCCTGGCGCAGCCGCGCGGACCAGCCGAGCTCCAGGTCCATTGCCACCTTCTGATCCGCGTCCGCAGAAAACAGATGCACCCGGTTGCGCCCGCCGTTCTTCGCCACGTGGCAGGCGATGTCGGCGTTTGCCATCACCTCGGTGAGCGACGGTGTCGACGCGTCCATCAATGCAACGCCGACGGTGGCGCTGATCGAATACTGTTTACCCCCATTGTGGAACGGCAGCTCCTCCAGCGAGCGGCGGAAGTTGTCCGCTGCCGAATGAATGCTGTCGGCCCGCACGTTGCGCAGGATGACGGCGTATTCATCACCGCCGATTCGGGCCAGGGAATCGGATACGCGCAGCCGTTCCTTGAGCCGCTCCGCCACCTCTTTGAGCAGCCGGTCGCCGGCCTGGTGGCCGGCCGTATCGTTGATGTACTTAAATCGGTCCAGGTCCACAAACAGCAGCGCACTGACGCTGTCGATGCGCTTCAGCCGGTGCAGCTCCTGCTCCAGCTCCTGCTCAAAATGAGACCGGTTGGGCAGCTTGGTGAGCGAATCGTGGGTGGCCTGCCAGCGCAGCTCCTCTTCCAGCTGCTTGCGCGCCGAGACGTCGCGAAAAGCCACCACGGAGCCGTGCCGCCGACCGCCGATTTCCAGCGGAAAGACGGTGCACTCCACCGGGATGGGGCGGCCGCGGCGGGACCAGAAGGTGGTTTGCCAGCCCGTGATCTGATTGCCCGTACGGTAGCACTGGCTTAGGAAACAGGATTCCCGGGCCATCTGCTCGCCGTCTTCAAAGCGATTGTGAAAGCTCTCGTAGGCGCTCGCATCAATCAGCTCCGCCTCGACGTCGTACTCTAAAATGTCCCGGCCGGCCTGGTTGATGAACTGTACCGTTCCTTCCGAATCCACGCCGTACACACCGTCACCCACGGAGTGCAGGATGCCCTCCAGCTGCCGCCGTTCCCGGTCGATTGACTTGCGGTCGATGATGTTTCGCGCCAGCGAGCCGATGCGCGCCAGAAACAGCTCGCGGGATTCGGATTTGAAGATGCACTCGCTGGCGCCGGCGGCGAGCGCTTCATTGATCACCATGTCCGAATAGGTGCCGGTAATGATGGCCGTCACCACGTGCTGGGTATTGGGGTCCGCGCGCAGCTTGCGCACCAGCGCCGTGCCGTTCTGCCCGGGCATAAAATAGTCGACAATCGCCAGGTCGAAAGGCTCCCGCAGCGCCAGGCGGTAACCCTCCATGGCGTTTTCCGCGGTGCTGACCAGAAATCCGTACTTCATCAGAAGCCGCCGGAAAGCCACCCGCACCGTCGGCGAGTCATCCACCAGCAGCACCCGCAGATGGTGCTCCGCCACCTCGTCCAGCGTGTTGACCTGCACCGCCGCCCGCTGCGGCTCCAGCAGCTTGCTCATCGCGTCGGGAATCTCGGCGCAGTCGCTCCAAAGCAGCAGCGCCGAGCGCTGGCGCTGCTTCAGCCACGCCACCGCCATCGAGGCCAACTCCTGGGCGAGCAGCAGCACCACCCGCTCCTGGTGCCTGGGATCCGACAGAGCATTGAAGAAAGTCTGGGAAGCCGCGTCAGCCCCGGTGGGCCAACCCACCACCAGACCGTCGAAATCGGGACCTCGGCGGCTGGCGGTTGCCAGCGCAATCAGGCCCTCCTGGAACGTTTCGGCCACGCTGACACGAAATCCCTTCGATTCCAGCTGGGCCGTGACCCCTCTCTTCTGTTCTGCGGATGGGTTGACGAGCAAGACATGCTTCACTGCGTGTCCCATCTGAGAATTTTGTCCCTTTATCATACCCATTATCCCCCCCGAGGCGAGCGGCCCAGGACCGACGCTAGGGTTCAGCCGATAGAAGGAGAACGTACCGACGCTTGATTTCCTCTCCCAAGGCCCCTGAAACTGCCGGCTGCGGCGCCTTTTCCCGGTGCAACGAAATCGGCGGGTCATTGGTCCACACAAACGACGACAAAAACCGAGCAAAAATGCCCAGCTTTTCAACGGCGGTGGACGAGATCACCGTTAAGCGGGCCCAGCGAGGCGATACGGACGCAATGGCGGCGATTTATCAGATTTTTGCCAAACCCTGTTTCAACCTGGCCTATCGCATGGCGGGGAGCCCGGCAGTGGCGGAAGACATCGTGCACGACACGTTTGTGAAGGTGATCAGCAAAATCCACCGGTTTCGCGGGCCGGCACCGCTGTGGGCCTGGGTGCGGCAGATCACCGTGAACACCACGATCAACCACCTGAATCGGCGCAAATGGATCGCGCCGATGGACGACGCGGGTCAGATTGAGGTGACCTGGGCGGACCCGGTGGCCGATCGCCGCCCGCTGACGGAGCACGATGCGCAGCACCTGCTTAATCAACTGCCGGCCCAGGCCCGGGCGGTGGTGCTGATGCACGATCTGGAAGGGATGACGCACAAAGAAATTGCTGAGGCTTTCGGCCAGACCGAGAGTTTTTCCAAGTCAGTGCTGTTTCGAGCCCGAAAACAGCTCAAGGCGCTGCTTGACGCGGACGGAGAAAAAGCTGATGAGCAATGACGCAGACCCGCGCCTGACGCAGTGGCTTGCGCAGCTGCCGGAACATGACCCGCCGCCGCAGATCTGGATGCGGGTGTTGGAAACCCGCCTGGCGGAGCAGTCGACCCGCACCCGGCGCAGCCGCCTGATCGCCGGCGGCGCCCTGGCGGCGACGCTGGCCATGAGCATTGCGCTGGGGCTGGTGCTCACGCAGCAGCCGACACCCGCCCAGCCGCCGACGGTGACGATACAGGCCGTCCCGCAGCTCGCTGCGCTGATGCGCCGCACCGAACAGCTCGAACAGGCGCTGCGGCAGCAGCAGGAACACTTTGTCCAACTGGCCAGCACCCAGCAGCAGCTGGTGCGATCCCAGCAGGCGCAGCTGATTGCGCTGGACCAGGCGCTGGCGGACGCCTACGCACGCAACCTGCCGGAGGCGCAGCTGGCGCGCCTTTGGCAACGGCGGGTCGACCTCATGGCCGACCTGGTCAGTATCTACGACACGGCACCCGGAGCGGGGAGCATATGACGGGCACGACCAATCAACTCTCTAGCAAACTCATCGCGCTGATCACCGCGCTCATTCTGAGCGCAGGTCTGGCGGCGCCGGCGGCGCTGGCACAGAATCTCAAGCGCGAGCGGCTGAACGAGGCGCTGCGCGCCATGCTGATCTCGCTGGCCCAGGACCCCCTGTTTGCCGACGGCGAGGATCTCGACATCGTGTTCAGCCAGCAGCCCCAGGCTCTGATCAATCTGGGCGTGGTGTACGGCGATACCAGCGGTGCCGACGTCAACTCCGCCGGCTTGCCGGTGGTGGCGGTGACACCGCGCAGCACCGCGGCCAACATGGGGCTTCGCGTCGGCGACCGGATCATTGCTCTAAACACCGAAGACCTGCTGAAGCGCGGCCATGACGACAGCGGTAAATCCCGGGCCGTCATCCGGGTTCAGCAGATGCTTACCGATATCCCGGCCAACGACAATGTGACGGTCACCGTTATCCGCGGCGAGCAGCAGCTGGATCTGGAGGCCCCGCTGCAGAAGTGGCAGCTGCCGGGCATCAACATGGCTTTGACCATGCCGGCGGAGGAGGACGCCCCGGACGAGCTGATCCTGGGCGCACCACCGCAGGACGAACGCTCTCCCTGCGGCACCGTGTCTCTGTATGACCCGCCGCCGCACGAGTTCAATCTCTATCCGGCCTACCTTATGGGGATCAACGTAAAAAACAGCGGCGGCATCATGCGCGGCTTTCAATACCTGCCGCCGGGTGAATACGAGCTGCTGGTCAGTGACCTGA
>JBCCVP010000207.1:0-7371 GCA_039195135.1 Pseudomonadota bacterium
ATTGAAGCCTACAAAATGGTGACTCGTCGCCGTACCTTAACGGTATAGTGCAATAATATCATCGTGATTTAGGCGGTGGCGACAAAATCAAAAAACCCCGGTTTTTCGCCGCTGACATCCCCCTCGGAGCCCTGCTTAAAGAGCGCATAGAGTTTGAGCAGCGTATCGTTGTCAGGCTTTTCATCGAGGCCCTTGATGTCGATGGCCGCCTGCTCGAACTGGGCTTTAATTTCGGACATAGGTTGAGACTCCACACTTCGCCGGATTATGCTCGGCGGCGCGCCGTAGCGTCAACCAAAACGCGGGTCTCCGGCATCGGAATCGCCGAAATGGCGCCGGGGCTGTTACTCTATCGGCCTTCACGCTTCGATCTTGCTGGGAGGAACCTCGTTCATGGCCTACTTTGTCACCGGCGCGACAGGATTTATCGGTCGGCATCTGCTTGAGAATCTACTGAAGAAACGGAAGGGGACGGTCTACGTCCTGACCCGCAGCCAGTCCAAGGGGCGCCTGAAAGCACTGGCCGCCGATATGCCTGATCCCAAGCGGGTGGTCCCGGTTACCGGTGATCTGACGCGAGGTTATCTGGGCGTATCCAAAAAGATGCGCGAGCAGCTGCGGGGAAAGATCAAACACTTTTTCCACCTCGCTGCGGTCTACGATCTGGGCGCCAGCGCCGAAGACCAGGAACCGGCCAACATCAAAGGTACGGAAAACGCTCTGAAGCTGGCGGGGGAGCTTAAGGCCGGGTGTTTTCATCACGCCAGTTCCATCGCCGCTGCCGGGCTCTACAGCGGCGTGTTCCGGGAGGACATGCTGGACGAGGCGGAGAACCTCGACCATCCGTATTTTCGCAGCAAACATGATTCGGAGAAGCTGGTGCGGGATCACTGCCCGGTGCCTTTCCGTATCTACCGGCCCGCTATCGTCATCGGCCACTCCCGGACGGGTGAGATGGACAAGATCGACGGCCCCTATTACTTCTTCAAGCTGATCCAGAAGATGCGCGATCTGCTGCCGTCCTGGGTCCCCGCGGTCGGTATCGAAGGCGGCCGCATCAACATGGTACCGGTGGACTTTGTGGCGGACGCCATGGATCACATCGCGCACAAAAAAGGCCTCGACGGCCAGTGTTTTCACCTGACCGATCCCAAACCGGAGCGTATCGGCAAGGTGCTCAATATGTTTGCCCGGGCGGCCCACGCGCCGGAGATGAACATGCGCATCGATGCGCGCATGTTCGGCTTTATTCCCCGGTCGGTGCGCCAGGGCCTGTCCATGCTGCCACCGGTGCAGCGCATCTCGCAGATGATCCTGAACGATCTGGGCATCCCGGCGTCGGTGCTGCAGCTGATCAACTATCCCACGCGGTTTGATTCCCGCTCCACCGAGGCCGCGCTAAAAGGCAGCGGTATCTCGGTGCCGGACCTGAGCAGCTACGCCTGGCGTATCTGGGATTACTGGGAGCGGCAGCTGGATCCAGACCTGTTTGTCGACCGGTCTCTCAAGTCGGCAGTTAAGGACAAGGTGGTGGTGATCACCGGCGGCTCCTCCGGCATCGGTCGGGCCACGGCCAATCTGCTGGCCTCGCGCGGCTGCAAGTGCATCGTGGTGGCCCGAAAAGAAAGTGAGCTGAAGGAGACGGTGGATGAGCTGAACGCCGCCGGCGGCAACGCCAGCTACTACGTGGCCAATCTGACGGACATGGACAGCTGCGATGAGCTCATCGACAAAGTCATCGAAGACCATGGTGGCATCGACATCCTGGTGAACAACGCGGGTCGCTCCATCCGCCGCTCCATTGCGCTGTCCTATGACCGCTTCCATGATTACGAGCGCACCATGCAGCTCAACTACTTCGGGGCTTTGCGCCTGATCATGCGCTCGCTGCCGCATATGACCAACAAACGCAGCGGCCAGATTATCAATATTTCGTCCATCGGCGTGCTTTCCAACGCACCGCGGTTTTCCGCCTATGTGGCTTCAAAAGCTGCGCTGGATGCGTTTGCCCGCTGCGCCGCGTCGGAATTTGCCGATATGGGCATCAGCTTCACCACCATCAACATGCCGCTGGTGCGTACGCCGATGATTGCGCCGACCAAGATCTACAACTCAGTGCCAACCATCAGTCCCGATGAGGCGGCGGAGATGGTCAGCGACGCCATCATCCGCAAGCCCCAGCGCATTGCGACGCGCCTGGGTATCTTCTCCCAGGTGCTGCACGCCCTGCTGCCGAAGTCGGCGGAGGTGATCATGAACACAGCGTTCCGTCTGTTCCCGGATTCGTCTGCGGCTCGGGGCGTAAAGGACAAGGAGCGTGGTCCGACCAGCGAGCAGATTGCGTTTGCGTCCCTGATGCGGGGCATTCACTGGTAAGGTAAAAAAATGCCGGGACCCGAGGGCCCCGGCATCAGGAATGGCCGGTTACTCGCGGCTAGAGGGGATAAGCCGCGGCAGCGTCTTTGTAACAGGCCAAATCTTCGATCGGCCACCCTGGCCCCAGATTGGGGCCGGGGTGGTGGATCGGTTAATCAGCGGCGACTTGAGGCCTTCTTACTGGCCGCTTTGCGCAGCGTCTTCTTCTTCGCCGTTTTCTTAGCCGTCTTTTTGGCCACCTTTCGCGTGGTCTTCTTGCTGGCCGCTTTCCTAGTGACCTTCTTGCGCGTGCTTTTCTTACGCGCCGGCTTGCCGGTCAGACCTTCCACGGCGTCCTGCAGTGCCGCAACCCGCTCGGTCAGGTCCTTGACGTCGTCGCTGGTGGGCACGCCGAGGCCGGCGAGGGCTTTGGCCACCCGGTCCTCAAAAACCTTCTCCAGCTTGTCCCAGGACGCGGAGGCGCGCTTTTGCACCTGATCGACGGTGCCTTCGACAGCTTCGCGCACTTCGTTGACCCGCGATTCGGTCACTTTGCGGGTTTTCTTCTCGATCGACAGACCGTCTTTCACCAGATTCTCAAAAAATCGGGCTCCTTCTTCCTGCGCCTTGGAAAGCGCACCAAGGCCGGCAAGCCAGATCTGGCTGGCGGACTCTTTAACGTTGTCTGCGACGTTGTCCGGCGTTTTCTTCGCTCGGGAGGTTTTTTTCTTAGCCATTTGGTTTTTCTCCGGTGCCGTTTTGGCACATGGTTAATCTCGATGGCTCCAAGTTAGGGGAAATTTCTAGAATAAACACACTAGTGTTCCGTTTGACTTATTCATCGCAGGAATCGGACAGGAACCCGGCCACTGGTAGATAATCCCGGGTCATGAGTGCGTCCGACGCCATACGTCATCAACTGGAGGTCAGCGAGCGCTGGCAGGACGAGATCCAGGCCACCGGTCTTCAGACGCAGGTGAAGGCGCTGGAGGCGTTTCAGAAGGAGCGGCTTGGCGACACCTATGCGGACCTGGCGCAGCTGCCACGCTACGCGATGGCCACCGAGTTTTTTGTCACCGACCTGTACGCGCCGGACAATCTACACGAGCGGAACCAGCAGATGCGGCGCATGTTGCCGGTGATGTTCCGCCTGCTGCCGCCGTCGGTGCTGGACACGGTGGCGCTGGCGCTCACCACCCAGTCTCAAGCCCAGATGCTGGACTATCGGACCGCCCGTGCGCTGAGGCTGGCGCATCCCAAGGAAAAGATCACCGACGCCCACTACGCCGAAGCCTACCGGGAATCGGCAGAGCCGGGGGAGCGGGAGGAACAGATTGAACACATCGTGGCGGTGGGCGAATCCCTGCAGGAGCTGGTGGAGCTGCCCATGATCTATCAGACGCTAAAAATGTGTCGCTGGCCGGCCCGGGTGGCGGGTCTGTCTGATCTTCAGCAGTTTCTGGAAAACGGCTTTGAGGCGTTCCACGAGATGCAGGGCGCGGAGGAGTTTCTCGACGTCATCAAACGCCGGGAAAAAAAAGTGCTGGAGCAGCTGCTCGGGGGCGCCGAGGAACCGTTTGCGCTGCCGGCGCAGGTCTATCGAGCGGACCACTAGTGCCCTGCCGCACTAAGCGAGCCGCTCGTCGATGTACTGGTTGATCTTGGTTACCAGCAACGGCTTCATGGCCACCAGCAACAGTCCCAGGCGAGCGTCCACCTCGATGCTGACCTCGCTGACAAAAATCTGGCCCCGCACGGCGCTGTGTTTAAAGCGCAGTTCGTCCCCGCTCCAGACCGACTGGACCCCAAAACTGTCCGCCATTTCCTGGGCAATCTGATCCGCCGCCGCCCGGGCACCCTCAAGGCCGGCGCTGTGGTTCCGGCTGATCTGTATTCGACTCATCGCCACATTGTAAACCACCTTGCTCCGGCCCCCATCGGAACGCTTTTCGGCTGCTATAGTGACGGAGTTGTTACGGATTGAGCGTTCTGTCTGATGGGAAAACTGTTGAAGTGGCTGGGCATCGGTATCGGTGTGCTGCTCGTTGTGATCGTTGCTGCGGCGCTCATCCTGCCGGCGGTCATCGACCCCAATGATCATCGCGAACGCATCGCCGCCGAGGCCAGCGCCGCGCTGAAGCGGGATGTGGCCCTGAATGGCCCCATGAGCTGGTCCGTCTTTCCCTGGATTGCGATCCAGCTGAGCGACGTGACGGTGGCCAACGAGGCAGGTTTCGAAGCGGACCATCTCCTGTCCGTGGGCGAGGCCGCGGTGCGCGTGCGTCTGCTGCCGCTGTTCACCGGATCGGTGGAAATCGGCGACGTGATTCTGCGCCAGCCGCAGGTCAATCTGGAAATTGATCAGCGCGGCCGCAGCAACTGGGAAAGCCTGGTGAGCGGCTCCGCCGATGCCTCCGAAACGTCATCGCGGGAGTCGGGCACCGAAGCCATCTCTATCGCGGGCGTCGAGATTGAACAGGCCCAGCTCACCTATCGCGACCGCAGCAGCGACCTGCTGGCCAGCGTGACCGATTTCAATTTGGCCACCGGCGCCATTGACCCGGATCAACCGCTGGACCTGGATCTGTCGATGAACGTCGAGGTAGACGGAACCCTTGCAGCGCGCATCGAGTCGGCGTTTGAGGGGCGCGGCCTGCTGACCGCCGACCCGATGCAGCTGGCGGTGGCGCGGCTCGATGTTGATGGTGCGCTGGAAGGTGACCTGCCGTTCCGGCTCACCCTGTCGGAGCCGCTGAGCTACGACGAAGGTAACGACCAGCTGAGCGCCCGGGGCCTCACGCTGAGTTCCGGCGCGGCGCGCGTACTGGTGAGCGTGGAAGGGCAGGCCGTGAGCACGGATGAGCCGGCGCTCACCGGCACGCTGGAGGTCCCGGAGTTTGATCTTCGCGCGTGGATGGCCGAGGCGCTCGGGTCGGCGTTCCAGTCGGACGATGCGGAGGCCCTGAGCCGATTCAGCGCCCGGCTTGGATTTTCCGGCAGCACCAATCGTGCAGCGCTTGACGAACTGTCCATCAATCTTGACGACACCAAAATCTCCGGCGAGGCGAAGCTGGCTGACATCGGCTTACTGAAGGGAACCTTCAGCGTGCTGGTGGACGACATCGACGTGGACCGCTACCTGCCGAGCGGCACCGATGAGGCGCCGCCCCCGGATGAGGCAAGCGAGCCGGTCAACCTGGCGGACCTGGATCTTGGTCAGCTGAATGGCGAAATCACCGTCTCCCGGCTCAAGGTTGCCGGCGTCACCGCCGAGGACGTCAAACTGCGCCTACGTTCCGATGCCGCAGGGCTCACGCTGGAGCCTATGACCGCGGCCCTTTATCAAGGCGCTCTAAACTCCCAGGTCAAACTGAGTACCGGGGGCCAGGGGCAGCTGACGCTGAATCAGTCGTTGTCGGACGTAAGCGCGGGACCGCTGCTGACGGATTTCCTCGGCACCCAGTACATGACCGGCACCGGTGGCCTGGAAACCAATCTGGTGCTCGACAATCCGCTGGGCGCTAATCCGCTGGCCGGCGCCAACGGTACCATCAGCTTCGAATTTCGCGACGGCGCAATTTTTGGCCTGGACGTTTTTGGGGCGCTGAATCAGGCCCTGGCGCTCCTCGACCGGGGCACGGGGGAAAGCACCACCCAGAACGAGGAGGGGCAAACCACGTTTTCCAATATGGTGCTGGAAGCGGCGGTGGTCGACGGTGTGCTGCGTACCCAGACGCTGGCGCTGACCTCACCGATTCTTGAGGTGACCGGTGACCTCACCATCAACCTCGCGGACATGTCCGTGGACGGCCTCCTGGAACCGGTGCTGCTGGACGCCACCGGGCGCGGCGCGATGGAAAAGATTGCCGGCAAGAAGATTCCCATCAGCCTGTCGGGCAACCTGGCGGCGCCCGGCGTGTCTATCGATGCGGCCCGGCTGCTGCTCGCGAGCCAGCAGGACAAGATCGATGAAAAGAAAGATGAGCTCATCGGTCGCCTGCTTGGCGATGACGACGAGGAAGCCGGCGAATCCGAGGACGATGACGAGGACGCCGGCAAGGCGCTGCTGCGATCTCTGCTCAGGGGCAGCGAGGCAGACAACGAAGACGATCCCGGATAGGCATCAGCGACGGCAGCTTCGGTCGTTCCCGCGGGTGCGGCACGAATAGGAAAAATTGCATCCCGGTGTTACAGTGACGACCCAAGGACGGTAGGGATTTCATGCACATGCGGCTGATATTTCCCAACGGGGAGCACCAGGAAATTGACCTCGCCAAAGGCAACTTTGCCATTGGCGCGGCACCGGATCGGGAGGTGCAGCTGGCTGACGCTGAGCTGCAGGACCACCATGCCACCATCACGGTGGATCATCGCGGCATCACGCTGATTGCCGACGGCGAATCGCCGCGGATGCAGGTGAACGGTCGGGCGGTGCAGGAGAAAGCTATTCTGCGGCTCGGCGATCACCTTCTTTTTGGCAGCGCGGAAGCAGTGCTGGTGGGTGATCGCTCCCGCCTTGCCTCCGCCAACGATCCCGGTCCGGTCACCGACGGTAACCGCTCCCAGCCGGCGCGGTTTCTGCTCCGCGGTCTGAGTGGTCTGCACAGCGGCCAGGCCTTTGGCATCTATGACCGGCTCGCCATCGGCCCGGAAGCCGATATCACCGTCGGCGGCGTTTCCCGCTGTCTGCTGCAGATCGAAGATGGCCAGGTATTTCTGCGCGAGGCGGAGGGGGTGGCGGTCAACGGCCACCCGTTGGACGCGGGTGCGCTGGAGATCGGGGACCAGCTGATCTGCGGCGACGACCGATTTCTGATTGAGGCTCCCGGATTTGTGCCGGGCAAAGCCTATTCCGGCGTCAGCGCCGCCGGTGGCGGTGGCAATACCCAGGTTTTTACCGCCCCGGTTGTGGAGCCTCAGCCATCACCCGCGCGGCCGGCCGCCGACCCGGCACCGTCCGCCATGGACCCGGGCCGCCGGGATGCCATCATCATCGGCTGCTGCATCGCCCTGTCC
>JBCCVP010000208.1:0-7283 GCA_039195135.1 Pseudomonadota bacterium
AGAAAATTCCGTCGGCAGAGCGATCGCCTCGTCCAGCGCATTGGTGTGCAGGCTCTGGGTGCCGCCAAATACCGCGGCCAGCGCCTCGATCGCCGTGCGTACGACGTTGTTATACGGTTCAGCCTCGGTGAGGGACCAGCCGCTGGTCTGGCAGTGGGTGCGGAGCATTTTGGAGCGCGGATTGCCTGGCGCAAACTCGTCAATGATCTCCGACCAGAGCAGCCGCGCGGCCCGCATTTTGGCGATTTCCAGGTAAAAGTTCATGCCGATGCCCCAGAAGAAGCTGAGGCGGGGCGCAAATTCATCAATCTTCAGACCCGAAGCCAGGGCCGCGCGCACGTATTCGCGGCCGTCGGCGAGCGTGTAGGCCAGCTCCAGCGCCGCGTCCGCGCCGGCTTCCTGAATGTGGTAGCCGGAAATGGAGATGCTGTTGAAGCGCGGCATGTGGCCGGCGGTGTAGGCGATGATGTCGCCGACGATCCGCATGCTGGGTTCCGGTGGGTAGATATAGGTGTTGCGGACCATAAACTCTTTCAGAATGTCGTTCTGAATGGTGCCGGAGAGCTGGTCCCGGCCAACGCCCTGTTCTTCCGCCGCCACGATGAAGGATGCCAGCACCGGCAGCACGGCGCCGTTCATGGTCATGGAGACGGACACCTCGCCCAGCGGGATGCCGTCGAACAGGATTTTCATGTCCTCCACCGAATCGATGGCCACGCCGGCCTTGCCGACATCGCCGGCCACCCGCTCATGATCGGAGTCGTAGCCCCGGTGCGTCGCCAGATCAAAGGCCACGGAAACGCCCTGGCCGCCGGAAGCCAGCGCCTGTCGATAAAAGGCGTTGGACTCCTCCGCGGTGGAAAACCCGGCGTACTGGCGGATGGTCCAGGGCCGGCCGGCGTACATGGTGGCCTGGGGACCGCGGATAAAAGGTTCAAGGCCGGGTAGGGTGTCCGTGTGAGGCAGCGCCTCAAGATCCGCCTGCGTATACAATGGCTTGAGGGCGATGCCTTCCGGCGTTTCCCGGCTCAGGTCTTTCAGGTTGCGGGAAGATCGAGCCAGCTGTTTGTCCGCCAGCGCCTCCCAGTCGGCGAGGGTAAAGCGCGGCGGCGTATAGTCATCCTTAGCCATGCTGTTCACCGCCGGGTTGCTCTGCGGGCTGGTTGAGTTCGATGAGGACCCCATCGCAGGAGCGGGGATGGATAAAAATCACCCGGCATCCGTGGGCGCCCGGGGAGGGGGCATCGCTCAGGAATTTATAACCACGCTCCCGGAGCCGCGCCACGTCCGCGTCGATGTCGTCGCTGCGAAAACACAGGTGGTGCAGGCCGCCGGGACGCTTTTCCAGGTAACGGGCCAGCGGGCCCTGACCATTCAGCGGATGAACCAGCTCGATGCTCGTCGGCGGCAGCGGAAAAAATGCCGTCTGCGCCTGCGCATCCACAACGTCTTCCACGTGGTCGAGGGTGAGGCCAAAATCGTCTGCGAAGCGCCGGATGGAGCGTTCCAGATCGGGAACGGCGACGGCGATATGGTCGAGCGCGGTAATCATCGGTTTTCCCGTTTCAATACATCGAGCAAGGGCCGCATATCATACTGCAGCGGCTGCACCTGGTCTTGCGCATAGCGCTGGCGCCGCGCGCCTTGTTACGATGCAAACTCGTTTTTCAGTGAGGTAGAACATGACTGGTCTCCCGGTCCCGAACCTGGACAATCCCCTGGCCCCTTCATCCGACGCAGATTCCACTGAGGAGTCCGCTTCTCCTTACCAGCGGATGGTTGCCGACGCGCTGGAACTTCGCAAGCGTCCCCGCACCGCTGGTGGCGAGCGCAACATCGCCCGGCAGCACCAGAAAAATCGGATGACCGTCTGGGAGAGGATTCAGGTTCTCTCGGAAAAGCCGCCGACCGTGCTGTTTCAAAACTGGGGACCCAATCTCGACGGTGCTTCCCTGGTGACCGCCATCGTCGATATCGACGGCCGGGACGTTGCCCTGTATGCGCACGACTTTACCGTTCGCGCCGGGTCCATGGACGCCACCAACGGGCGTAAGCTCGCCCGCCTGTATGAGCTGGCCGGCAAGCGCGGGATACCGCTGGTGGGACTCAACGACAGCGCCGGGGCCTACGTACCCGCCGGCGTCGGCGGCTTGGACGGCTACGCGGAGGCGTTCACCGCGCTGCGGAAGCTGAGCGGCGTTGTTCCCAGCATCATGTGCATGTTCGGCTTTAACGCCGGCGGTGGCTCCTATCTGCCCCGCCAGGGAAGCTTTGTCATTCAGCCCAACGAGTCCTTTTTTGGCCTCACCGGAGTAGGGGTGGTGAAAGAGGTGCTGGGGGAAGACGTGACGCCGGACGAGCTCGGCGGACCGCAGGTGCACGGCGCGTCCGGCGTCGCGGACTTCACCACGCCGGACGAAGTGGGGGCGCTGCGCACGGTGCGGCGGCTGCTGTCCTACCTGCCCGGTAACAACGCCGAGGCGCCGCCGTTTCGCCGCACCAGCGATCCCATCGATCGCCAGACGCCGGAAATTGACGTGCTGTTTCAGCGCACCTTTTCTCAGCCCGCCGGTTTCAACACGCCGTTTGATATTCGCATCATCATTCAGCAGATCTGCGACCACGGCGATTTTTTTGAGATTCAGCCGACCCGGGCCCGCAACACGGTCACCGCCCTGGGCCGTCTCGGCGGCCACGTGGTGGGGTTTGTCGCGAACAACAGCGCAGAGTCCACGGGCTTCATCGACGTCGACTCGGCGTTGAAAAACGCCCGCTTTATCCGCTTCTGCAACCTTTACAACATCCCGGTCATTTTTATGGAAGACACGCCCGGCTTTCTGCCCGGTACGGAGCAGGAGCAGCGGGGCGTGGTGCAGGCCGGCCGGGCCATGCTGGATGCCATTGTGGATCTGCGCACGCCGCGGATCCTGCTGCTGGTGAGAAATGCCTACGGCGGCGCCTACGCATCTTTTAACAACTACCCCACCGGCGCTGACTATGTATTTGCACTGCCCTGCACCCGCGTTGCGGTCATGGGCCCGGCGGGCCGTGAGTTTGTCTATAAAGATCAGCTCCGGCAGCTGCGGCAGGAAAAGACGCGCCGCCAGCGCGAGCTGTTCGACAAGCTCAAATCAACCGGCCAGTCGGAGGGCGAAGCGTCGGCGGAAGCCCGGCGCCTGGCGGATCAGTGGTTTACCGCGGAAGACAACAAGCTGGTGCAGCGTTACGAAGAAGAGCTGATGAATCCCCGGGAGGGTCTGAGTCTGGGTTCTATTTCCCAGATCGTGATGCCCCAGGAGCTGCGCCAGCTGCTCGGCACCACGATCGATTTTTGCCTGAGACACTACGAGCCCGCACCTATGTCGGGCGTGCAGCGGGAGTTTCACTGATGAGCCGCTACTCAACCAACCCGCTTGTGTTCGAAAACCGCAGGCGGGCGCAGGGAGCGACGGACTGGGAGCGGAGCTTTGCCTGCGAGGACGTGCGGCCGCTGCTGATCTGCCGCGGTCCGGTGCGCAAGGAGGCGATGGATATTTTTCGCCAGCTGGGCATCGAGCACTACGGCATTTTGCTGTCGGAAAAAGACTCCATCGCGTTTGCCCGGGCACTGGCGCCGGAACTGCGGGAACTCACCGATCAGTCCCGGGTGCACCGGGTGCCCGACTACAGCGGTATTGACCAGGCAGAGCGGGCCGAACGCATCGCGCAGATCATCGAAGTCGCCAAAGCGGGCGGCTACAACGCCATCTTCGCCGGCTACGGGTTCATGGCTGAGGAAGAAGCCCTGGTCAGCGCTATCGAACAGGCCGGCCTCACGTTTATCGGACCCTGCAGCCGCACCGTGCGGGATGCGGGAAGAAAAGATGTGGCCAAGCGCACAGCCCTTGCCTGCGACATCAGCGTTACACCGGGGGTCGACAACGTCTGCGCGCTGGCGCTGCTCCGGCGTCATCCCACCGGGGAAGCGCTGGCGGCGCTGGTCAGCGAGAAAAACCTCCGGGTGGATGGGGCGCTTGCCAGCGAGCCGGCGGATGCGGCGGAGCAGGTGCTGGACGCTTCCTACCGGGCGGGGGTGGAGCTGGTCAGCGTCGATGAGCTGTGTGAGGAGATTCAGCGGCAGGTAACCCAGCTGTTTGAGAAATATCCGGACCGGCGGCTTCGGCTGAAAGCCATTGGCGGCGGCGGTGGCAAAGGCCAGCGGCTGCTGGAGGGGCCGCGCAGCTTCCAGGGTGGCTCGCCCGAAGCCTGCCTGGCGCAGGCGGCGGCGCAGGCGCCGGAAAAAGCCCGGGAGATCCTGTCGGAGGTTAAGGCCACCGGGCCGTCGGACAACAAAAACCTGCTGATCGAGCTCAATATCGACTCCAATCGGCACCAGGAGGTGCAGCTGCTGGGCAACGGCGACTGGTGTATCGCCCTTGGGTCCCGGGACTGTTCGCTGCAGATGCATGAGCAGAAGCTGCTGGAAATCTCGGTGACCGAGCCGTCGATCCAGCAGGCGATCGAAAAGGCAGAGGCGGCAGGTCTTGCAGCGCGTGCCGGGTCGCTGAAAGAGGAACTGGGCATCCTGCAGCGCATGGAGGCCGAAGCGGAGCGCTTTGGCGCGGCTACCGGCCTGGACTCCGTGTCCACCTGGGAGTGCATCGTCGACGGCACCCACCACTACTTCATGGAGATGAACACCCGGATCCAGGTGGAGCATCGGGTCACGGAGCTTTGCTACGCCCTCAAATTTGTCAATCCAGACAATGCTGACGAACACTTCACCGTCAATTCGCTGATCGAGGCGATGGTACTACTGGCGCGGCACGGCGAACGCTTGCCGCGGCCGGAGCGGGTCACCCGCAATCTCGACTCCATCGAGATGCGGCTGAACGCCACCAATGACGCGCTGGCGCCCCACGCCGGCGGCACCATCCTGTCTTGGTCAGCACCGCTGGCGGGCGAGATTCGCGACGATCAGGGTATCAGCGTGCCCAACCCGGACACGGGGCTGTTTATGCCTTACACCCTGGCTGGGGCCTATGACAGCAATATTGCGCTGATGCTCACCGTCGGCGCGTCCCGCCGGGAGGCCTGCGAGGCACTGGCGGAGGTGATGCGCCGCGCCCGCATCCGGGGCCGGGATCTCGAAACCAATCTCGAGTTTCACTACGGCCTGATCCACTGGCTCCTTTCCTGGGACGTGCGGGCCCGGATGGGAACCCGTTTTGTGCCCCCTTACCTGGCCGCGGTGGCGGCGCTGGTGGAGCAGGGCGGGCGGCTCGATCCTCAGCGCATGCTGCTGGAGCTGGGCAATCGCTACGGCGATGACGAAGCGGGGTTGGCGCGGAAAGAAACCGCGCTGCGCAAGTTGACCCTGCTGTGCCGGCCGCTGGCGCGACTGCTGCGTCATCCGCACGTTTTTTCGGGCTGGCTGAGCCTGTCCCGTCGCTGGGGGGCTTTCGACGGCGACACCTGGCAATGGCAGCGTAATCCGCTGGCCGTGCTTAAGGACCTGTACACCTACCTGTCCATGGATCCGCAGCCCGACCAGCCGCCGGCCTACGTGATCTGGCCCGAAGACCAGCGGCTGCTTGAGGAGGGCCTCAGCTTTTACCGCCAGCTCGACGAGCGCCTGGGCCATGAAGCGGGGGCCACCTGGCCGAGCGTGCCGGCCACCCCGCCGGCGGATCTGGCAGATTTATGGCCGCAGATTGGCGCCGCCCACGCCGGATTTCAAAGCGGCCTGGAACTGCTCGCTGTGCCCCAGCTGATTGCCCAGCGCACCGGTTTCTACGAACTGTCCGTTGCAGACGATCTGGCGGTGCATATTCCCGATCAGCTCCAGCCGCCCGCGGTCCACGCCGCAGCCCGGCAGATTCTTGCGCCGCCACCGACCGCAAGCGGGGACCAGGTGTTGGCGGAATCCGGCGGCATGTTTTATTCCCGCCAGGCTCCGGATCTGCCCCCGTTTGTGGCGGTGGGTGACCACTTCTCGCCGGGCGATCCGCTGTATGTGATCGAGGTGATGAAAATGTTCAACGTGGTGCGGGCCCGCTACGGCGGCACCGTGCGCAAGATCCTGGTCGCCAACGATGGCACGGTGGTGAAGAAGGGGCAGCCCATTTTCGAGATCGAACCGGATCAGGCCGAGGACGGCGGCGTCGGCGATGACAGCGGTCCGGACCTGATGGCGGAGCTGCTGGATCAGTTGGCCAAGGCCGGCTAGGGAGCCCTTTTTTTGCGATTGTCACAGGTCTGTTAACGACTGTCACAACCGGCGCGGAGCAGGCCCGCTCGGCAGAGAATCAGAGTAATATTCACATCGTGGAAACCCGGCAGGCAGGCCGGCAACGAGAAAGGGGTAAGTCAATGTCTCAGTCCAATCGACGCGAATTTCTGAAGAAGGCTGGCTACGCAACGCCGGTCGTCCTAACCCTCGCCGCCACCCCGGCTATGGCCCAGACTGGCTCTTCCGGACGCCAGATGGATAAGCCTGATCGTCGTGGTCGCCCGGCCAGCGGTCGCCGCGGCGGTTAAGCCTTAACCCGGCTCCCGGCGGTCCGGGAGCCAGCACCAGGTGGCGAGGCGGTGCGGCGCGCTCAGCGTATGCACCCGCAACCCAGCCAAACCGGCCTCCTGTGCCAGCTGCTCTTCAAACACCACCCGGAAGGTCTCACCATCGGCCGGCGCCAGCGTCACTTCCTTGTATCCAACGTACCGCTTCACCCGCGGAAAAATACACTTGTAAACACTCTCCTTAGCACTGAATAGGCGCAGAGCGAGCGGTTCGCCTTCGGTCCCTTGAAGCCAGACCAGCTCGGGCTCGGTAAACAGCAAACGCCAAGTATCTGGCTTCAGGCGGCCGGCCATTTCTACGTCCAGGCCGACGGATTGCACCTGATCGGATCGGGCCGCCCAGGCCAGCGCGCTGACGTTGTCGTGGGTAATGCTGCCGACCAGGGTCTCGGGCCAACACGGTTGCCGCTGGGGGCCCACCGGCAGACTCGCGAGCCGGACGCCGAGCCGCCGGGCACACTGTTTGGCCGCGTCGCGGCCGGCGGCAAACTCCCGTCGGCGCTTGTCCACCGCCCGCGCCAGCGCCTGCTGCTCCGCGCCGCTCAGGTTGTGCCAGCGTTGATCATCAAAACTGGCGGCCGCCGCGCAGCTTCCAGGCACCGCCGCGTGCAGGCGATCGATCAGCTCCCGTTCGAAGCTAAGGTTGTCTCGGGAGGCGGCGTCGGTCACGCAGGGCAGGTGGGCAGCACCGAGGCATCCGCCAATCGGGGGGCTGCCCGATCCCG
>JBCCVP010000209.1:0-7160 GCA_039195135.1 Pseudomonadota bacterium
CCGGAACACCGCCTGCGCCTGGCGGATGCCGTGGAGGCTGCTGCGGAAAGCTACGATCCAGCGTTCCTCGCGCTGGGAGCCGCGCAGTTTGCCCTTCGCGTTGCGCCGGCGGCCGCCGGCGCGGTGCCGCTGGTGGCGGCGCGGGTACCGGAAGCGGGGGAGAGCCCGAAGTCGGCCCTGTCCCTGGAACCAGGTGAGATCCCCACGATCCGTTTTGCAAGTCGGTTTAACCCGGACTGGACCCCGCTAGTGGCCAGCGGTTTGTTTCCCGACGTGCTGTGGAGCTGGCTGAGCTGGTCTGAAGCGTTGCCCCAGCCGCTGACGCCGCGGGCGCCGGAACCGCTGGCCCGCTGGCTGCTGTGGCTTATCGCCGCGCTCTGGCTCCTTGAACGATTTCTTGCTGGTCGTCAGCGAGAGCTAGTGTCCTGAGTGAGAAGTTCGTTGAGTGATGATGAGCCCCAAATCGCCATGAGCAAGGCGCATGGCGCCGCCAAGGGTCATTCCCTTGGCTAGCCATGCAACGCCGCTCATGGCCCATTCAATATTGATTTGGGGGGCCACCCGAAGGGCACGTCCCCCTAGGCCTGTGGCGGTGTTGCAGCCCTGGGTCAGGTCATGACCATGACACGGCGGGCTGCGCCTACCCACAGGCCTTGTGATGCGTGTCATCACTCAACGAACTTCTCACTCAGGACACTAGCCACCCATGCATGATCCGTCCCTCGCCAGCCTTTTGAGAACGGCCCGACGGCGGCTGGTGGCGGTGGCGCTGCTGGCGGCGCTGGCGCTAGGTGCCCTTGGCCTCTGGCTGACCCGCAGCTGGCCCTTGCCGGGGCAGCTCTGTGCGGCGGCGCTGACGCTGGCCGTGCTGGGCGCCTGGCTCGAAACCTGGTGGCGTCGCCTGTCCGCGGATGGCCTTGCCCGGCACCTGAATCGCCAGCTGCCGGAGCTGGAGGACAGCGCAGAGCTGCTGCTTAAGCCGGTTGCCCCGGCAACGCCCGCGGCACGGCTTCCCTCGCGACAGCGCGACCGGGTTTCCGAACGCCTCGCGGCGGCGCTGCGCGAGGCTCCGTCGCAACGGCTGCTGCCGCTGCGGCCGCTGCGCGAGCTGGCGCTGCGCTCTTTGCTGCTCGCGGCCCTGGGCGTGCTGCCGCTGGGCTACCGAGCGCTGGCCCCGGAGGCGGCGGCGCCGCCGCTGAAGTGGCTGGATGCGGAGCTCACGATCGCTCCGCCGGCCTATACCGGTCGCCCGTCCCGCAGCTCGGCGACGGCCGGCGCTCGGGCGGAGCAGGGCAGCCGGGTAACCTGGCAGCTAAGGTTCAGCGCCTCGCCGGAGTGGGCCTGGATCGCCACCGACGACGGTCGGGAGCTCGCCGCCCGCCGGGAGGGTCCCGGGGTGCTGGTGGTGCAGACGACGCTGGAGACAGATCTGGTCTACACCGTACACTGGCAGCACGCCGGTACCGCTGATGCGGGAGAGCCGCAGCTGCTGAAGGTCGTCAGGGATCAACCGCCGGTGCTGACCGTCACTCAGCCGGAACGCAGCCCGCTGGAGGTTGATGACGCTTCTGACGAGCGGCTTAAACTGCGTATTGAAGTGACCGATGACTACGCGCTGAGCGACAGCACCCTCGCGGTCACGGTGGCCAAGGGCGACGGCGAGGGGGTCAAGTTTCGCGATCTTCAGCTGCCGTTTGATCGGGTCGACGAACTGGATCCGACCCCGGAGGGCGACCGTCGCTATCACCTTCAGCGCCACTGGGACCTCCCGGCGCTGGACATGGGGCCGGGCGACGAGCTCTACTTTCGCGCGCTGATCAGCGACAACCGCGAGCCGGAACGCAACGTTTCCCGCTCCCAGGTTTTTATGATCCGTTGGCTCTCCAGCGACGACCGGCCGACCCTGTCTCTTGAGGGCCTCGCCGTCGACATTCTGCCGGAGTACTTTCGCAGCCAGCGGCAGATCATCATCGATACAGAAAAGCTGCTGGCGGAGCAGGACACGGTGAGCGCCGGCGAGGGCCTGCGCCGCTCCCGCGGCCTGGCGCTGGATCAGAAATCCCTGCGGCTGCGCTACGGCCAGTACCTTGGTGAGGAGTTTGAGTCAGACATCGGCATCGCCCTGCCGCCTGATTTTGAGCTGGAGGGCGAACACGCCAACGAGACCTTCGCCGAACATCTGGCCCACGCCGGGCCCGGCCACGACCACGGCGCCGGCGCCACGAGCCCCGCGGCCGGCGGTGGCGGCCCGGTGGCGACCACCATCGGTGGACTGCCGGACTTTATGGCCGATTTTGTCCATGCCCACGACTCCGCCGAGCAGGCCACGCTGTTCGACGCCAAAACCCGGGAGACGCTGAAAGCCGCGCTGGCGGAGATGTGGCAGTCGGAACTTCGGCTGCACCTGATTCAGCCACAGCGGGCGCTGCCCTATCAATACCAGGCCCTGGCGCTGCTGAAACAGGTGCAGCAGGCCAACCGGATCTACGTGCGCCGCGCCGG
Source organism: Pseudomonadota bacterium (assembly GCA_039195135.1). Classification (GTDB taxonomy): domain Bacteria; phylum Pseudomonadota; class Gammaproteobacteria; order Xanthomonadales; family SZUA-38; genus JANQOZ01. The sequence goes on from JBCCVP010000209.1 coordinate 2,503, forward strand.
GTTTGAGCCGCCACCGCTGGATGTGGGCCGGCAGCTCAGCGGCGAGGCGGACGAAACCCGCTCTTCCCGATCGCCCTGGGCAGCTTCGCCGGAAGCGGCGGACGCGCAGCTGCTGCGGCGGCTTCGCCGGGAGCTTGAGTTGGGCCAGGCCAGCGCTGAGACGCTGGCCCCGCTGGCCCCGGTCCTCGCCGACGACGCCAGCGCAAGGGTTGCGCTGGCGCGGCTGCGCGGCGCCCTCGCCGCCGGCGATGATTGCCGGTCCTGCCGGGAAATACTCAAAGCGGCCCTCTGGCAACGGTTGCCGCCGCCGCTGGCCAGCCCGAGTCGCTTGCGCGCCGAGCCCTGGGGCACGCTGGAAGCGGTGTATCTGGGCCCGCTGGAGGAGAAGCCATGACCCTGGCGGTGTCCGCGACGGAAGCCATCATCCTGGGACTGGCACTCCTGGCCGCAGCCCTCGTCGCAGCGGCTCGAACGCCGCGCTGGCTGCTGCCGGTGCATCTGCTGGCGGCGGCGGCCCTGGGAGCGCTGCTGACGCAGCCGCAGCGAGCCAACCCGGCGGGGGATACGGCGGTTGTTGTGACACCGGGGCACGGGGGACCGGTACCGCCGGGGGCGATCCGACTGGACGACCTCAGTCCCGGCAAACTAGCCGATCTGTCACCGCGACGGCTGCGCGTGCTCGGGCACGGCCTGCCGCTGCCCCAGTGGCGCGCTGTAGCGGCCGTGCTGGCGCCAACGCCGCCGGCGCTGCCTCCCGGCCTGCTGGATGTCGCCTGGCCCCGGCACGCTGAGCTGGGCGAAGCGGTTCAGGTGCAGGGGCGGGTGCAGGGGCTTGCCGCAGCTCGAATCACGTTGACCGGGCCCGGGGATCTGCTGCTGGATGAAGCACCTGTCTCGGAGGACGATCGATTTACCGTGCAGACGCTGCCACCGGATGCCGGTCCCGCCACGCTGTATCTCAATGTGCTCGACGCTGCGGGCCGGGTACTCCGGTCGGAGCCGGTGCCGGTTTGGGTGAAGGCACCGGCGGGGCCCCGGGTGCTGCTGCAGCTGGCGGGTCCCTCTTTTGAAAGCCGCGCGCTTTTCCGGTGGCTTGCGAGGTCTACCGCCGGCGTGCGCCTGGTGGCGCCGGTAGGCCGGCAGGCGGTGCGGGAGGCGGTAGCGGGGCTGGACCCGCCCGCGGCGGATGCGTGGCTGGCATCCCCCGCCGAGCTGGACCTGCTGGCGGTTGACGTTGGCTGGCTGCGACAGCTCGGGGCGCCCCGGAGCAACCTGCTGCGCGACGCGGTGCGAGCCGGACTGGGTCTGGTGGTGCTGCCGTCAGGCTGGGAGTCGGGCCGGTCCGAGGGCTGGGCGCTGCCGGAGTGGCTCGGCGCCTTCGACACCGCCGCCCATGACCTGGCGGCCGGCGAGGACATTCCCATCGCTGACGGGATGACGGTGACGGCGCTTGCGACCCGCGGTTCGCTTGAGCCGCTGGCGACCTCCCCGGAGGGCCGTCCGCTGGCGCTGCGGCAGCGGCTGGGCTCGGGAAACGTGGCGCTGGTGCTGCTGACCGAATCGGCCAGCCTGAACACCCGCGGCGCAGCGGGCACCTACGCGGACCTGTGGCAGCGTGTGGTGAATCCGGTGCTGCGCAAAACGCCGGCACCGGCATCCCTCAGCCTCCCGCTGCCGGTGCTTTACCCGGGGGAACCGGTACAGCGCTGCACGGGGCTGTCGTGCCGCACGCGCTGGCCCGCCCGGTCCGGCTGGCATGATCTCGAGGGCGTCTGGCACTACGTGTTTGAACCCGGCCAGTGGGAGACCTGGCGGGCGGCCGCGGTGCAGGAGCAAACGGCGGTCGCTGCGGGACTTCGCTCGCAGGCGGGGCGGGCGGCGCCGGTGCCGATGCTGTGGCCATCCCCCGCGCTGCTTTGGCTGGTGTTTGTTGCCTGTGCCGCTACGCTCTGGGCCGTGCAGAAATTTGCCCCGGGCGCCGCGGGGCACGATCGGCCCGGCGCGGCTGATCCAGGATAATGGGCGCTGCTCACCGGGAATCTGGCTGTTGATCAACGATCCGTTGTTTTACCTCGTCGGCCTGCCGGCGGCGCTGATCTTTGGCGTTTCCAAGGGTGGCCTGGGCGGCGGCCTGGGCGTGCTGGCGGTGCCGCTGATGTCGCTGGTGATGACGCCAGCGCAGGCTGCTGGGATTTTGCTGCCCATGCTGCTGGTGCTGGATCTGGCCGGCCTCAAGGCCTACTGGCGGCAATGGGACCTCACCAGCCTCACCGCGCTGACGATGGCCGCTCTGGCGGGCATTGCGCTGGGTGGGCTGGCCTTCGGACTGGTAAGCGCAGACCTGACCCGGCTGCTGGTGGGGTGTATCGCGGTGGCGTTTTCCGCGTGGTACTTCTTCACCCTGTGGCGCGCTCCGGTGGCTGCGCAAAAGCCGGCCGGCCACTCGCTTGCGGGTGCCGCTGCCGCCGGTGCCATGAGCGGATTTACCAGCACCCTGGCCCACGCCGGGGGACCGCCGGTGACCATGTACCTGCTGCGGCGGAAGCTGCCCCAGGCCCAGTTTGTCGCCACCACGGTGGCGCTGTTCTTTTTTATCAACCTGGCCAAGGTGGTGCCGTATGCGCTGCTCGGCCAGTTTTCCCAGGAAAATCTCAAGGCCGGCGCCGTGCTGGCGCCGACGGGCCTCCTGGGTATCTGGCTGGGGATCCGGCTCCAGCAGCGCCTGTCCCAGGTGCGGTTCTACCGCATCTGCTACGCGCTCCTCGCGCTCGTGGGGCTACGCCTGATCGCCAGCGGCCTGGGTTACTGAAGCCGCCGGGACTCATCAGCCGCGTCCAGAGGCACCCAGCGCAGGCCATCCGGCTCGATGCCCACGCTGATTTCCCGGATCTCTCGACCGGATTCGAGGTCGATTTCAGCTACCGAGTTGCGTCGCGGCCAGGACACGTAGGCCAGCGGGCGGGTCGGGTGCGTCAGCACATGCAGCGGCTGGGCCGTCAACTTAAGACGGCGCGCCACCTTGAGATCCTGGCGCTGGACCGCGAGCAGTTCGGCGCTGCCAAAGCACGCCACCCAGAGCAGCGCGTCGGAGAGGTCGCGGCTGATAGCGATGGGGAAACTGCACAGCGGGCTGCTGGTAGCGCGCGGCTCGCCCGTGGCGGCATCCACCGCCGAGATACTGCCGTGCTGGCCGTTAGCCACCCAGAACTCCCCGTCGAGGGCCAGCGCGCCCTCGCTGCCGGCGGCCAGCGGGGTGACCGCCACCACGCCGGATGCCAGGTGGATCCGGGTCAGGGAGCCGCCGCCGGTGTTGGAGACCCCCAGCGTTCCGCTGGCGGAGTCAAAGCTCAGCACGTGAGACCCGGCCTGGCGGGTGTCGAAACGGCGCAGTTCCCGACCGCTGGCCCAGTCGATTTCGACCACCGCCTGCTCATCTTCGCAGGTTGCGTAAACGCGGTCGCCACGCAGCCAGCTCGCATGGGGCCGCAGGCAGTGGTCGAGGGTCAGCTCCCGCACTGCCCGGCGTTCGCTCAAGTCCAGGAGCGTCAGCGTTGAGTTGAGCGCCGTCTCAAACGGCGGGCGCTGGGTCACCGGCTCTGCGTGGGGTTTTGGGAACTCTCCGTAGCCGGTGATGACCAGGCGCCCTGCGTCCACGTTGGAAGGCAGGTGGGGACCGGCGCCGGTGGAGATCCGGGTTTCCACCTCACCGCGGGCGAGGTTGAGAATACTGACCTCGTGGGATGAGCGATTGACGACCAGCAGCGCCGGCGCGTAGCGCCGCTCGAGCTGCATCCTGGCAGTGTTGAGATTCGAAGCCGGGGCGTCCGCCAGGGCGCTGAAGGACAGCGGCTCGATCGCCGCGTGGCCGCCGAGGGGGGCCCGGGTCAGGCTAAACCCGGCGTCTGCGACAGGTCGCAACAGCAGGTCGCTGTGCGGCGTGTTCAGCCAGCTCAGCGGCAGCGCTGCGGTCAGGCCGGCCGGCGTGCGCCAGGAGGCGTAAAGATCGCCGGGTACCGAGAGATTGGTGGACCGGGAGGAAGCTTCAAACACGATGAGCTGCCCCGCCGGGTCTACCCAGAGATTCCATTCGCCGGTGCTGGCATTCACCGCTGGTCCGAGCAGTTGCGGTTCTGCAAAACCGGCGTCCTGCGCTTGCGCAAGATACAGATCACCCCGGCCGGTGCCGCCAGCTCGGGCCGAAGCAAAATACAGGTCACCGCTGGCGGTGATCACGGGCGAATATTCGGCGGCTGGCGAATTTACCGAGAGCCGCTCCACGGGTCCCCCGCCTTCCGTCGCGGTGCGGAAGATGTCTGCGTTGCCGGCCTCCCCGGAGGGACCCGGCCGCTCCGAAACGAAGTACAGCCAACGACCATCGGGAGAGACAAACGGATCGTCGTCGTGATACTCGCCGGAAAAGGCGGCGAGGGTTGCCGCCGACCAGATGCCGGCGCTTCGTTCAGACCGGTAGAGTTTTCGCGGCCCCGCTGGAGCTTTCCCCCACACGCCGTCCCAGGCGGACCACCAGGCCGTCTGACCATTCGGGGCCAATACCAGTCCAGACTGGTTGTCCCCCCGGGAGGCCACTACCGCCAGCAGTTCCGGATCTGCCGGTGCCGACGTAAACCCTAGGAGCCCGACAAGAATGACTGCGGCAC
>JBCCVP010000210.1:0-7007 GCA_039195135.1 Pseudomonadota bacterium
ACCGAGTGCATGGGCTGTCTCCCGTTTATTGGTCTATCCGGAAGACAAAAAAGTCCATGCACTCGCTGTTTCTACCGCACCTTAATCTCTAACTATCCGTCATCAAAGCCTTTTTTGTGGGGATAGGTCAGGGTCTGACCCGGAGTGGTCTCCGCCCGTTGACACACCCCATCCGCTCATGGCGCAATAATCCACCCCCCTGGGCGAGGGCGGCATGGCAAAAACTCCGGCAAACGATCCCTCCGAGGTAACCGCGCTCCTGCGTGAGCACGCCGATCGAGAGCAGTCGGCGGTCAGCTCCGTCCTGCCCCTGGTGTACCGGGAACTCAAAGCTCTGGCCCACGCCCAGCTCGGCCGCTCCGGCGTGCGGCAGGAACTGCAGACGACAGCGCTGGTGCACGAGGCTTACGAAAAGCTGGCTCAGGAAAAACCCCGCGCTTTCCAGGACCGGCGCCACTTCCTGGCCACGGCCGCCCGGGCCATGCGCCAGATTGTGGTGGACACCTATCGATCGTCCTCCGCCCAAAAGCGCGGCGGCGGCGTCAAGGTCGAATCCCTGAATACCAATTCGGTGGCGGACCTTGCCAACCCGGCCGACGTCCTCAAAATGGACCAGGCGATGCAGGTGCTGGCGCAAGAAAACGAAGAACTCGCCGAGCTGATCGATCTCACCTGTTTTGCTGGCCTGAGCACCGCCGAGGTGGCGGACCTCAAGGGCAGCAGCGAGCGCACGGTCCAGCGGCAGCTGAAGCGGGCCCGGGCCTGGGTGAGCCACATTCTCGATCAGCACAGCTAGCAGCCCCATCCGTGTCCACGCCCCCTCTTGAGCCAGACTTTGCCGAGCTGGACGCTTTGCTTGATCAAGCGCTGGCGCTGGAAGGGGAGGCCCAGGCCTCGTTTCTTCGCAATCTGCCCGAACCCCAGCGGGAGCGGGTGGCGGATCTTCTGGCCCGGGCGGAGACCCAACCCTTGAACGACTTTGCCGGTCAGGTATCTGAGGTGATCGAAGCGTCGGGTCTGGCGGAGCGGTTCGCCGGCAACTGGCGTCTACAGCGGGAGCTGGGCTCCGGCGGCATGGGCCAGGTGTGGTTCGCCGTTCGTGAGGACGAGGGATTTACCCAGCAGGCGGCGATCAAAATTCTCTGGTCCCACCGCGCAGATGAGGATCTGAAGTCCCGCTTCTATCGGGAGCGGCGCATTCTGGCCGGCCTTGACCATCCAGGCCTTGCTCGGTTCCTCGACGGCGGGCTCATGGCAGATGGTCTGCCCTGGTTCGCCATGGAATACGTGGAGGGGAATGACCTGGCTGGCTGGGCCGCCGGCCAGACCCTCCCGGCGCGGCTGGAACTGTTTGCAGAAATCTGTGAAACGGTGCAGTTCGCCCACGAGCACCTCGTGATCCACCGAGACCTGAAGCCGGCCAACATTCTGGTGGACGCAACCGGTCGGGCGCGGCTGCTGGATTTCGGCGTGGCAGCGATGACCGAAGCCGGCCGGGAAGATCTGCTGACGGGCCCGGAAGGCAGTCCGATTACGCTCCAGTACGCCAGCCCCGAGCAGGTCAGCGGCGGACTGGTGTCCGTGGCCAGCGACGTCTATCAGCTCGGCCTGATTCTCTACGAACTGGTCGCCGGCCAACCGCCTTACGTGCTGGCGGGCCTGCCGCTACGGGAAGCTATCGCCGCCATCTGCGATCTGCCGGCGCCTGGGGCGGGTGTCGGCCCGGCGGATATCGCAAGCGTCGCGCTGAAGGCGCTCCGCAAGTCACCCGCCGAGCGCTACTCCTCTGCCGGGGCGTTAGCTGAGGATGTGCGACACGTTCTCGCTGGTGAACCGGTCACCGCCCGCCCCCGAACGGCCCTCTATGTGGCCGCCCGCTTTGTGCAGCGGCATGCGGCCGTGTGCGCGCTGGTGGTGGTGTTTGTGCTTGGCCTTGCAGCGGCCACCGGTGTCTCGCTGAAGCTGGCGCGCGATGCCCGGGATGCCGCTGATCGCAGCGACCGCGCGCGCAGCATACTCACCAGCGTGATTGAGATGGCTGATCCATTTCAAGGCCCCGGGGAGGCCGGGCCGGCGGAGGCAACGCTTGCCGAGGCTCTCATCACGGCGGAAGCCGAAATCGCCGAGCAGCTTGGAGGCGACGCCCGCCTGACGGCGGAGGTCTATCTTGAACTCGGGCAGATGTTTTCCCGCCAGAGCCTGCTGGCGGAAGAGCTGCGGGCCTACGAGAACGCCCTTGCCGCGGCGGAGCAGCTGGGCAGCGCGGGTGAGCGGCTGCGCCTGGGTGCGGCGGCGGGGCTGGGAAATGCGCTGGTGCGGCAGGATCCGGCGCAGGCCGCCAGCTTTTTTGCCCGGGAGCTGCCTTCCGCGCCACCGGGTGATGCCTTCAGCGCTGACTGGGTGACCGCCAAATACTCGCAAATCTCCGCGCTTACCCGCCTGCGCCGAATAGACGAAGCGGACCAGGTTATTGAGGAGCTGGCTCAGGCTGCCGACCGGTATGGCTTTGACAGCGAGCGGTCCCGGGCGCGGCTCAGCAATCTGCTGGCCAGCCGGGCGTCCCGCGCCGGCGACCTGGCCGCAGCGGACGGTCACTGGGCTGCTGCTCTGGCGGCGATGCGCCGGGCAGACAATCCCTACGGACTGGCGATCATGCTCAGCAACTACGGCATTCATCTCGGCCGCAGCGGGCGGTTTGCACCGTCAGAAACGGCGTTCAAAGAGTCCACGCAAATCTTCGAGTCTCATGCGCCCGGGGACGCGGGCTATGGCAACGTGCTCCGGGCCTACGCGGGCCTCAAGGTGCGCAACGGTGACCCCGGCGGCGCGGTTGATCTGCTGGAGCGCAGTCGTTCGATCCTGGTCGACACCGGCGAGCATTATTCCCACTTCACCACTCTCCTGAATCTGACGGATTATGCGCTGGTGGCGGACCGCCCGGCGGTGAGCGTTCAGGCTGGGGTGGAAGGGCTGGCCCTGGTGCTGAGTGAGTTTGGGGTGGAGTCTGATGCCGTTCGCCGGATCATTCCTCCCCTGGCCCGGGCACTCTCCGCCAGTGGTGAGGCGCAGCGCGCACTGCGACTGGCGATCTTTGGCGCAGACCCAACCGTCGCCAGCGCCGAACAGCTCGCTGAGCTGGCCGGCCTCGCGCTGGATGCTGGCGCAGGAGACCTGGTCCTGGCGTTGGTGGCGACTGCTGGCGAGCAGGATGGGCCGCCGCCGGCGACGCTCCTGGCGGTCCGTATCCGGCAGCACCTGCAGGCAGGCCAGCAGGCGCTGGCGCGCCGGTGGGCCTACTGCGTTGGACCAGACTCGCCGGGCCCCGCAGAGCAGCGGCAGGTGGCGTTTGGGTGGGTTGCCCTCACTGAGGCTGCGGGTTGGCCGCCAGTGGTAGCAGCACTGGGCCGCCATCCTTCCGCCTTTATGGACCTGCTGGATCGTCAGCGGCTGAAGGCAGCGGCCGGCGTACCCGTGATATCCATCGCCGGTCTGAGCGCTGCGCAGCAGTTACGGATCGACACGATGTTGGAGCGCCTTGGTGCGCCAGCGATTTCGGCTTTTGCCCAGGATTTCCGGTGGCCTTCGCGCGTGCAAATCAACCCGCCCTGCAAAGCTTCCCCCTCCGAGTAAGACGCCGAGGGGCTGTCTCCTCCGTTCGCTCCCGGTGTCGTTTCACAAGCGCTTTTCCGCTTGGGAAATAAACAACGTCCGGAATCGAGATGGGTCAATCCAACCATGAGCACGCCCGCCTACTGGCCAGGCTGGGCGGCAAAGCCGTGCTGCCGAGGCTGGTGCAGGCCTTCTACTTCTACGTCTTCCGGGACGAAGAGGTGGGGCACTTTTTTGCAGGCGTGGACAGCGAGCGTGTGATGCGTCACCAGGAAGCGCTGCTGGCGCTGCTGCTTGCTGACGAGCCGCCGGTGGTAACCGATTACCTGTCTCGAGCCCACGCCCGGCTGGTCCGGGACCACGGGCTAACCCACCGCCACTTTGATGTGGTCTGCTGGCTGCTCCTGCGCACCCTGCGGGATTTTGAGCTGGACACCCTGAGCATCCTGGAAGTCTCGACGCGCCTTGAAGGGCTCCGGACCGCCGTGCTGGCCGGGGACCAAAGCTGATCCAAACTCGCCGGATCCGTTCTTGTGTCGTTTTCAAATCGCAATTCCGCTTCTGCCTGTAACTGGTGATCACCCGCCCTCCGGCGGGGCACAAATAGACAGGAGAACGATCATGTTTACGCAGACGAAGCACCTTTTGCGCGCCGCCACGCTGGCGGCATTCCTGGGCCCGGCAGCTGCCATTGCGCAGGTCGACAAGCTGCTGGCGGACGATGGCGCACCGGACGACAGCCTCGGCTACGCTGTCGCGATGTCCGGCACCACGCTGGTGGTAGGCGCCTGGCAGAACGACTCGGTGCGGGCCAACAGCGGCGCCGTCTACGTGTTTGAAAAAACCCCACTCGCCGATCGCTGGCGGGAGGTCGCCAAGCTGATTCCGGATGACGACGACTTCGCCGGCGACCAGTTCGGGGTTGCGGTCGCTATCGACGGCAACTTCATTGTGGTCGGTGCGCCGTTTGACGACGACTCCGGTAACGACCGTGGCGCCGTCTATGTATTCGAGCGCACGCCGCAGCGGCCGGTGCCGTTCAGCCAGCGGGCAAAACTGTTCGCCAAGGACGCTGCCTTTCGCGACTTCTTTGGCCTGGCGGTAGCGATCTCCGGCGAGCGCATTGTGGTGGGGGCGCCGGAAGATGACGACTTCGGGAGCCGCAGCGGCTCAGCCTACGTGTTCGACCGCCACCCGGTGAGCGGCAACTGGTTTCAGGCCGCCAAGCTGACGCCCAATGACAGTGAAGCAAACGACGAGTTCGGGCACGCGGTAGCCGTTTCCGGCCACACCGTAGTGGTCGGCAGCGCGCAGCACGACCACGAAGGGGTCAACAACTCAGGCGCCGCCTTTGTGTTTGAGCCGAGCGGCAGCGGCTGGGTCCAGACGGCGGTGCTGGGAGCGCTGGACGGGGATGAAAAAGATCAGCTGGGCTATGCCTTGGCGGTGGACGGCGACCGGGCCCTGATCGGCGCGCCGTTTGACGACGATGAAGACACGGCCGGCGGCTCGGTCTACCTGTTTGAACGGGTCGGCGGCAGCGATCTGTGGACTCAGGTGGAAAAGCTGGACCCGCAGGACGCGGACCTTGGAGACCAGTTTGGCCACGCGGTGGCACTTTCGGGGCCGCGCGCATTGGTGGGAGCGATTCAGGATGATGACCAGGGTGATGAGAGCGGCACCGCGTACGTCTTCGCGCTGTCGGCCGGCCAATGGATCGAACAGCCCAAGCTGCTGGCCGGTGACGGGGAAGCCTTCGATGAATTTGGCTTTGCCGTTGCCCTCGAAGGAGACCTGGCGGTTGTCGGGGCGCCCAACGACGATGACGGGGGAGACGACGAGAGCGGCTCCGCCAGCGTGTTCCGGCTGCCTTCGGACGTATTGTTCAGCGACAGTTTTGAGCAGTAAACCCGTGCGTCACGAGGGAGGGGTGGCTTCCGGCTGCGGCCGCAGCCACCCCTCCACCCCGGCGTCGGTCTCCACCCACAGATATTCTCCGAACCGGCCCTTTCCCGTGACCGTCGTGCCGCGCCGCAGTCGCGTCAGCTCCGGTGAATCAAGGACGGGCTCAAGATGCAGCGCCGACTCCGCGTCGGTTTGCTGGGCAGTGCGCTGGGGCGGTCCCAGGTACCGCGCCGCTACAAAGCCGTGGGCACCTGCGCCGGTGACCACGCGCACCCAGCTGCCGGACCGGGCCCGGACGCTCACCAGTTCACCGTTTTCAAGCTGCCCGATGGCGCCGCCGGCGCGCTTTGGCGCAGCGCGCACCGTCAGCGCTTCGGTCTGGCTGGCCAGCCAGCGCGGCGTCGCCGCGAGGTCCTCCGGCCAGGGATCGGGGATGCGCGCCCGGCCGGTGAGGGGCAGCGGGTCCACCGGCCCGTGCCAGCGCTGGTAAACCCCAAAATGCAGATGGGGGTAGGTGGTGCGGGCGTTGCCCGTATTGCCCACGCCGCCGATCACCTGCCCCCGCGTGACCAGATCGCCGGCCTCCACCACCACGCTGTCCAGATGGGCGTAGTAAAGCGAGCCTTCGGCACTGCGCTGCCAGATGTGCAGACCGCCTTTCGGCGACTCCGCCACCCGGCTCACCAGGCCGTCCAGGGCGGCCAGCACCGGCGTGCCGCGAGCGGCGAAAATGTCGATGCCGTGATGCTGCCGGCGTCCCGCGTCCCGCGCGGCGCCGAAAAAACTCAGCACCGATTTCTTTGAATCGGTCTGGACCGGAAACTGCAGCACCGTGTCGCGCTTGAGCGCCAGGGCGAGCTTGCCTGCGCTGTCCAGCGTAGGCTGAGCGCGCACCGCAAATTCTCCCGCGGCATCCGGTCGATAGCGGGCCGTGGTCTGGTTCGGCGGCAAGGACAGTACCGGCATCCAGCCCTCATCGACCCGGCGCAGCACATCGACGATCATCGCGCCGCGGGCGCCGGCGCCTCGGCGCGCTTCCAGTTCGAGAACGTCATAAACGTCCAGCTCGAAAGACCAGGCGGCAGCGGTGTTGTGCCCCGGGCCCAGGCTCTGAAACTCGAGGTAGGGCAGGTCAACCGCCAGCGGCGCGGCCAGCGCCGCATCCCCCCGCGCTTCCCACTGGGTAGCCAGGGCGCGGAAAGCCTGCGGATCCTGGATCAGGGTTTCAAGATAGATCTCCCGCGGTGTGGGTAGCGGGTCCGCGGGAGGTTGCGGTGCGTCAGAGGAGCAGGCCGTGGCGAGCACCACGATGGCCAGCGAAAGCCGCAGGGTGTCGAAGGAAAAAGGCCGCAGGGACCCCCGGGCCGAACGGCGATTGCGTCCGGCAGTTAGCGATTGGTTGTCAGACAAAAACGCGGCCCCTGTCCTTCAATTGCCCAAGCTTTGACGTGGGAACCGAATAGGGGTTCCCGCAACCTCCCCGCGCAGCACCA
>JBCCVP010000211.1:0-6935 GCA_039195135.1 Pseudomonadota bacterium
CCGTCGCGAGCCAGCCGACAAACCCGACGCAGATCTGCACGGTAACGGCGGGATCGGGCACCGTGGCATCCGCCGACGTTACCGTCGCGGTGGAGTGTGTGCTGGCTACCTTTGCCATCGGCGGCACGGTGTCGGGACTGGCGGGAAGTGACCTGTCCCTGAGGCTTAACGGTCAAAGCGACCTGGCAATCAACAGCAATGGCAGCTACGCCTTCGCCTCGCAGATCCCCGACCAGCAAAGCTACAGCGTAGCGGTTGATGACCAGCCCACCGGGCCGGACCAGATCTGCAGCGTGAGCAACGCGTCGGGCACCGTCAGCGGCGCAACCGTCTCCAACGTTGACGTCGACTGCCAGACCATTGCCGACCTCAGCATCACAAAAGACGATGGTGTAGCGTTTTTCACCCCGGGGGAACCCCTGACCTACCTGATCTTGGTGCGCAACGAAAGCGCAAGCACCGACGTGGTGGGGGCCCAGGTGCTCGATGCGGTGCCCGGCGATCTCACCGGCGCCTCCTGGATCTGCACGCCCGGGTCGGGGGCCGCCTGCACCGCGAGTGGCACCGGCAGCATCAACGAAACGCTGGACCTGAACGCCGGCGCGTCCGCGGTGTTTGCCCTCACCGCCTCGACGGCGCCCACATTCAGTGGCATCGTTGAAAACAGCGCGGAGGTGCGGCTGCCCGCGGGTCTGCAGGATCCCAACACGGCAAATAACCTCGCCGTCGATGAGTCGGCAACGGGTCGCGTGTTTGCTGATGGTTTTGAAAATGTGTCAGCCAACATCGCGCGGAAGATTGAGGCGCTGACCCGCTGACCTCACCAACACCCGGCCGCAGGCTGATCGTAAGGGGCAAACCACAATGACCGGTGCATGGCTGCTGAAGTAAAAGAGCACGGCGTGGTGCTCGTCGAAGACGATCCCGCAACGCTGGACGCGCTGTCGGCGCAGATAAAGGAGATGCCTGGCTTCCGGCTGCAGGCCGCCGCCGGCAGCTATGCCGACGGCGCGCGGGCCATTGTTAGCCCCTACGATCTGCTGCTGGTGGATCTGGACCTTGGAGACGGCTGCGGCATCGACCTGATTCGCGCCAGCCGACAACAGCAGCCGGCAGCCCGGGTGCTGGTAATCTCAGTGCTCGGCGATGAACGCACGGTCGTATCGGCGGTGGAAGCCGGCGCCGACGGCTACGTGCTCAAGGACCTGAGCGGTGAGACGCTGGCGAGTCAGCTGACGGCGGTGATGGACGGCGACGCCCCGATCAGCCCCGGCATCGCCAGGCATCTGCTTAAACGTTTCCGCAGCGAAGACCCCGCCGTGAAGGCGGCCCGGGGCGGCAGCGGAGCCCTGTCTCCGCGGGAGCTGCAGATGCTCGAATGTCTGGCCCAGGGTCTGAGCTACAAAGAAGTCGCTCGCCGCTTCGACCTGTCGGTGCACACGGTTGGTGATTACGTCAAGACCCTTTACCGAAAGCTGCGGGTTCGATCCCGGGGTGAAGCGGTAAATGTTGCTCTACAGCACGGCCTGCTTGAGCTGGACGGTCCCGGCACGACGTGACGCGGCCGGATCCGGACTCCTCGCCAGCGGGTTTGCCGACGCAGCGATGGCTCAGCGCCGGCGCGCTGGCGCTGGCCAGCCTGCTGATCTTCGCCCTTGCGCTCGCCGCCGGCGAACGGGCCGCTAAACCTGCCGGTGACTACGTGCGTCAGCTTGAGGTCAGAACCGCCGCGCGGCGGGAGCAATCGAGCCCCTGGCACCCTATTGCGCTGCACCCCGCGCCGGTCTATCGCTTCGCCGACGCGGAGCGGGCACCCCTCGCCATTTTTCGCCATCAATTTGATCAGCCTGGAAACGCGCCGGGTCTGGGCCTCTACCTGACGTGGAAACGGCGCGTGGCGGAGGTGCGTCTGAACGGCGAAATCCTGACCGCCAGAACGCCGGTGCAGCCACCCACGGCGATTGGTGGATTTGACCCGGTGATCTATGAGCTGCCGTCGGACATACTTATCCCCATCGGCAACGTGCTTGAGTTTCAGGTGCTTGGGTCCCGCATGAAGATCCTGCCGGCCTTTTTTGTCGGCCCGATCGAGGATCAGTTCGCTGCCTACGCGTGGTCCCGGGCGATCAGCGTGGAGCTCGTGGTGGCCTCCATCGGCGTCATGCTGTTTGTCGCTTTGCTCTGCCTGGCCCTGCCCTGGTATCACGAGGAGCGCAGCCGGGCCCGGGCGCTGGGGCTGCTGCTCGCGGCCTGGTCGCTACGCAACCTGAGCTTTTTTGGCATCGACGTGCTGCTGCCGCCGGCGGCTCAGCAGGTTTTTCACTACCAGGTGACCTTTTGTTTTCTCCTGGCGCTGGCCTGGTTCGCCGCCGCCTGGACCCGGTCTGTCCGCCCCGGCCCCCGCGTTTATCGGCGCGCTGCGCTTGGCCTTGTCGTGGTCGCCGTGCTGCCGGCCCTGCTCGGCGACTCGGGCACGGTGTTTCGCTGGCTGTTTCCGGTGGAATCCCTGCTCACGCTTGTCGTGGTGGTATTTGCGGGGCTGCGCTTTCTCACCTACGCGTCTGCCGGGCCCGCGTCCCGCCGTTACGAGGCGGTGCTGTTCTGCATTTGCCTGAGCGCCGTCGGCGTGGACGCGCTGGATGACCGTTTCCACCTTTCCCTGCCCTTCTTTTCCGATCTTTATCTGACGTTTTACACCGCGCCGGTCTGTGGTCTGCTGCTGGCGCTCGCGAGCGTGACCATTCTGATGCGCCAGAGCCAGCGGGCGCGGCTGCTGACAGAAAATCTGAACGAGGTTCTGGATCGTCGACTGGCGGATCAGGAGCTAGCGCTGCGCGCCGGCCACGAGCGGGAGCAGGCGGCGGCCCGGACCCGGGCGGTGCTGGAGGAACGCCAGCGGCTGATGCGGGATATGCACGACGGCCTCGGCGGCCAGCTCACCTCGCTGCTGGTTCGCCTGCGCAGGGGCCGGGCGGGCCGCGGGGAAGCCCTCATCGAGGTTGGCCAGGCGCTGGACGATCTGCGTCTGATTGTCGCTTCCCTGGACCATGCGGAAGAGAACCTTGGCATCGCGCTTGGCGCCTTTAGGGAACGCATGGAACCCCGCCTGCGGGAAGCGGGCGTCAGTTTGACCTGGCGGCTGGACGGAACGGCCGCGGCCCGGCAGCTGGAGGTAGCCAGCATGCTTCACGTGCTCAGGTTCTTGCAGGAGGCCTGCTCAAACGTACTGCGGCATGCGAACGCGACGCACATTGAGCTTGCGCTGACGGCGCAACCGGACGGCCTGCTGGAAATCAGCGTCGCGGACAATGGCGACGGCATCGATCCAAAGGCCCCCGCCGGGCGGGGCCTCAAGAACATGCAGGAACGAGCCGAGCGCCTTGGCGGGACTTTCGAGCGGCGCCACACCGGCAAAGGCACCCGTGTGGCAGCCCGGTTTCCGATTCCTCACGCGGCGGAGCGGACCCCACCCGAGAAGCTGCGTCGCTGAACGCCCTGCCGATCACCGCCGCCAGGGCGCGGCGCTATTCGCAGGCGCTGTTGCCGCAGCGATACAGTTTCACCTCGTCCTGCGCGGAATCCAGATAAGTAATGATCGGGCGGTCGTCGGCGTCCAGCGCGATGCGCGTGGGCCCGTTCAGGGACCCCCGGCGGTCCAGCCGTTGCACCAGGCCGTCGCTGCAGTTGCTGTCCAGGCAGTCGTAGAGCATCAGATCGAGATTGGAGTTATCGATGTAGCTCACCACCGGCGTGCCGTCACTGCGCACGGCCACGCTCGTTGCGCCGCCCACGTTGCCCAGCGTATCCAGCACGATGTCCGTTCCTGCAGAGCAGACAAAATTGCTGCAGCGGTAGGCCTGCAGCTGATCTAAATCCGCATCGTAATAGGTCACGATGGGAAAGCCGTCAGCCTTGATGGCAATGGACGTAAACAGGCCCACATTTCCCACGCTGTCCAGCACCTCGTCGTTCCCGGCGCTGCAGGCCGTACCGTTGCAGGCGTAAAGCTTCAGGTTGTCGTTGTCCCCGTCGTAGTAGCTGATCACGGGAAAACTGTCGCTGCCGATCGCGATGCTGGATTGAAACCCCACGGAGGCACTGTCGTCCAGCACCCGCGCGGCGCCGCTGGCGCAGGCCGGGTCAAAGCAGTCATAGACGTTCAGCGAGTCGGTGGTGCCATCGTGATAGCTGATGATCGGGTTGCCGTTTTGCCGCACCGCGATGCTGGTGTCCTGGATGGCGGTGCCAACGCCGGTCAGCGGCCGGGCCGTACCCGAGGTGCACCGCGTGTCGGCGCAGACGTAGATCTTCAGCTCGTCGTTGGAAGTATCCAGGTAGCTAATCACCGGTCGATCGTCGTTGCGCAAAGCTACCGCGGTTCTGCGGCCCACACCCCCATCGCTGTCCAGCGTGCGCGCAGAACCCGCGCTGCAAACCTCATTGCTGCAGTCAAACAGCCGCAGATCATCGGTCACGTCGTCAAAAAACGCGATCAACGGAAGGTTATCCGGCCCGATCACGACGCTGGCTTCGCCGCCAAAGAAACCGACCGGGGTGATCGACCGGGCCAGCCCCACCGGCAGGCCCGCACAGCGCACCGACCCGTCTTCGTTGACGCCGGCAAGGTACGTGTCCGCGTCGCAGGAACCGCGCACCCGCAGCTGAATCGCGCTGGAGCGCACGTCTGCATCCGTCAGGCTGTTGTCGATGACTTCGTCCGAGCCCACCGAATTGGCGGCCAGCTTGGCCGCGGTAATGGCGTTGTTCTGCACCGCGGCTGTTGTCACCGCGCTGTTCGCAATCGCCGCCGCGCTGACGGCGCTTGCGGCCAGCTCCGGGGCGCCAACGGATCCGTCAGCAATCTCCGCCGCCGCCACCGAGCCGGCGGCCACCATCTCGGCGTGCAGCGCATACGGGGCCGGGGTGACCTTCTGCCGCGGGGTGAGCGGCGTATAGGGGTCCTCGCCGGCGTTGCCGGGGCGCACCGCGAGGTCGAGCCACAGCTGCGTGCCGTCGTACGGTGAATCGCCAAAATCCAGCTCCACGCGGAAGATGCCGTTGGTCACCACCACGTCGTCCGCCACGAACAGTTCGCCAATCTGCGAGCCGCCGTCAGCATCGTCATACAGCGCAAATTCAAAATCGAAGGTGCCGTCCGCCGGGGCGCCGCTGCGGCGCAGTTCCCCCTGATAGGTGAAGGTGGCAGACAGCTGAGCATGCGCCGGATTCCCCAGCATGGCGATTAGAAGAGCAATTCCCAAGGTGCGCAAAATATTTCTCCAGTTCCGTTTGGATCAGTTGTCTGGTCGAAGCGCGCCAGACACCCGCAAGGGCTTCGCCCCAGCAGCGTATTCAGCCAGAAAATCGCAGCAAAAACTCAGACCCGGCGCTCAGTCTTGATTACGGGAGCGGATCAGGAATACGACAGGGCACGCTGCGGAAGCCCGGCCCACGTTCGCTTCAACGTCAGCGTGCGCCAGCGGCTGAAGCTGGGCCGGCGCGCTATGGGCGGCGTTGCGGGCGGCGAACAGCGTTCGCGGTGCCCGGTAGGTCCTCTGGATGGTTCTCTGGGCTCAGTCCCAGAGGTGTCGGTCTTTGTCGATCACCTGGGAAGGGTTGCCCACAATCAGCGGGTCCGGTCCCCGCACCACGTGGCTATTTTTGTCGGGATAGTCGAGCGCCTCCAGAAAATGCTGCATGCAGTTAAGGCGGGCGCGCTTTTTGTCGTCCGACTTGATGATGGTCCAGGGGGCGTCCGCCGTGTCGGTGTAGAAAAACATGGCTTCCTTCGCCTCGGTGTAATCCACCCATTTGTCCCGTGACTGTTTGTCGATGGGACTCAGCTTCCACTGTTTCAGCGGATCACTTTCCCGGGCACTGAAACGCTGCTGCTGTTCCGCCTGGGTCACCGAGAACCAATATTTGAAAAGGTGAATACCGGAGCGACTGAGCATGCGCTCCAGGTCCGGCACCTGGCGCATAAACTCAAGATACTCAAGCGAATCGCAAAAACCCATCACCCGCTCTACCCCGGCCCGGTTGTACCAGGAGCGGTCAAAAAAGACGATCTCACCGCGCGTCGGCAGATGTTTGATGTAGCGCTGAAAATACCACTGGCCCCGCTCGTGTTCGGTGGGCTTTTCCAGCGCCACAACGCGTGCTGCCCGGGGATTTAGGTGTTCCATGAAACGTTTGATGGTGCCGCCTTTGCCGGCCGCATCCCGTCCCTCAAACAACACCACGATGCGCTGGCCGGTCTGCTTGACCCAGTTCTGCACCTTCAGCAATTCCACCTGCAGCTCTTCTTTGTGCTGCTGGTAGGCCGGGCGCCGAATCCGGGTTTTATACGGATAGGTGCCGGTGCGGAAAAGATCACGGATCTTGTTCCGATCATGCCGCAGATCCCGCAGCAGCACGTCGGCAGGCCCCGCCGGCTTCTCTTCAGCCTCCGGCCCGCTCGCACCCTCGCTGGTGGCTTCCCTGGCGTTGGATTTGGTGATGATTTCCGGCATGTCCATCCGATTCCCCGTCGGTTGTTCTTACCTCCAAGGTTCGGCGCGCCGTCGATGCGGGTCAATAAGCGTTTTCCGAAAGGCCGCGCAGCCCGATTCAGTTACCGCGGCGCCAGCGTGGGCGTGGCTAGTTGTTGGCGTCCTCGGTAATGGCTTTCAGCTCCTCGGTCATTTCCCGACTCAGCTCCGCGATGTCCGCCATCACCATCTGCTGACTCTGCAGCGTCAGCTGCATCAGCTGCTGCGATATCTGGGGCATTTTCTCCTGCATCGACGCGCCGGCGATACCCGGGTCGGTGGCCGGCCGGCCTCAGCGTGCGTGTTGGACTTTGCGTTGGCAAATTGCGGGCGAAACCCGGCCCTGACTAAAGGTAGCTCAGCCAGGGCTTGCTGTGTTTTTCCCGGTGTTTGTAGGCGGCGAAG
>JBCCVP010000212.1:0-6864 GCA_039195135.1 Pseudomonadota bacterium
CCTTTACTCTGACCCCACCCCTTGCTCCACCCCTTCTTTGACCCCACCCTTCTATCCAGCGCGGATTGCCCGGACGCAGTTTTCGATGGCTGCGGCCGCCTGCTTAACGCCCGCCCGGTCCACGTCCAGATGGGTCACAGCGCGAATTTCCGATCCGGTGTCTGCCAGGAGCACACCATCGCGCTCAAGGTTCGCGATCAGGGTCGGGTGATCGGCCCCGTCGACGGCAAAAAAGACGATATTGGTTTCCGGCGTGCCGCGCAGCGTAACGCCCGGCATCGCGTCCAGGGCCGCTGCCAGCTGCCGGGCATTGGCGTGGTCCTCGGCCAGGCGCTCCACATGCTCGTCCAGCGCGTAAAGACAACCCGCCGCCGCAATGCCAGCCTGGCGCATGGCGCCGCCGAAAAGCTGCTTGTAGCGCCGCGCTTCGGCGATGAACTCAGCCGAACCTGCCAGCACAGCGCCGATCGGCGCGCCCAGGCCCTTAGTGAAATCGATCCAGACCGAATCCGCGCAGGCGGCAAACTCCCGCGCAGCAACGCCGCTCGCCACTGCCGCATTCATCAACCGGGCGCCGTCCATGTGGACCTTCAGCTGAAGCTCGTCTGCGGTTTCCTGTACCGCCTGAAGCGCCGCTAATGGCCATACCGTGCCGCCGCCAAAGTTATGTGTCTGCTCCACGCACAGCAGTGTTGGTCGGGTGCCGTAGGGTGGCGGCACCGCCAGGAGCCGGCCGGCCGCAGCGCGCAGCTCATCCGGATCGAAGATGCCGCGCTCGGTCACAATCGCCTCCGGCATGACCCCGCTGGCCAGGGCGGAGCCCGATCCTTCGGCGCGCAGTATGTGCGCCATGTGATCGCTGATCAGCGCGTCCGCCGGCCGGGTATGCACCTTGATGGCTATCAGGTTGCACATGGTGCCGCCGGGCAGCCACAGGGCATCTGCCTTTCCGAGCAGCTCCGCGACGCGGGTTTTTAGTTCGTTGACGGTGGGATCTAAGTTGCGCTGCTCGTCCCCGACGGGGGCCCGGGCCATGGCTTCCCGCATGGCGCCGGTGGGGCGGGTTTCCGTGTCGCTCAGCAGGGAAATCAAAGCGTATCCTTGGATTGTGCGCGCCGCGCAGCCGGCGTCACCGGTTACCGATCGCTTCTTCGGGACCGGTATTGTACCGGGACCAATCAGGCGGCGATGCGGATACTGCTGAGCGCTCGGGACGCCCGACCCAAGGCCTGGGTCAGCTGCCCCAGCGCCTTCGAGGCCGATTCCTGACTGCGTTTCCGCGCAGCCAGTTCGATCGTCTGACAGAGGCTGCCCACGCCCACGACGCCCAGGCTGGCGCTCGTGGATTTCAGCTCGTGAGCAGTGCTGGCCAGTTCCTCGTAGGCCCGGTTGTGGAGCGAGTGCCGCATGCGCTCGGCCAGCTCCGGCGATTCCTTGATATACGAGCGGATAAGGCCCTGTACCCGGCTACCCATCACCTTGGTAAGCCCCTTGAGGACCCGTTCGTCAAGCTCCGAACTCACCCGGGCCTTGCTGCCGGCTTCGGATTCGCCCGCGTCGCTATCGGTCGGCGCAAGTCCCAGAAAACGCCGCAGATGCTCAGCTATCAGGCTTCGATCCAACGGCTTGGAAACGTAGGCGTCCATCCCGGCGTCGAGGCACTTCTCCATATCGCCGGACATCGCATTGGCGGTCATGGCAATAATGGGCAGGCGCTTGCGGCCTTCCTTAGCCTCCACCTCCCGCCAGCGGCGCGCTGCCGTATAGCCGTCCATGATCGGCATCATGCAGTCCATCAGCACCGCATCAAACTTGCCCGCGGCCATCATCTCCAGCGCTACGTAGCCGTTTTCGGCGGTTTCAAACTCAAGCCCCAGCGAGTTCATCAGGTTGCTGGCCACGCTCAAGTTGATGTGATTGTCTTCCACCAGCAGCACCCGCGCCTTGATCGGCGCTTCTTCCGTCGGTTCTTCCGCGATGGCGCTGTAGGGGGCAATCTCCTCCCGCGACGGTCGCTGCTCCGGCGCCAGCCGGGCGATGGTCTCTGCCAGATCCTTGGCCGCGCACTGCGACTTGATGGCCTCTACGGGGCTGACGTCGGCAAGCTGCCGCGGCACATCGCCGTCTTCATTAAAAATCAGACAGGGCAGGTTTACCTGGGGATGCGAGGCAAGTTTCTTCGCCAGCACCAGGCCCGGCGCACCGGTGGACTGCTGATCCACCGCCAGCACGTGAATTTTGCGGCGACCGCCGTCCTGCTGTCCTCGTTTGACCAGCGCCAGCGCTTTCTGCACCGTCCCGGCAACGCTCACGTTGCAGCCGCTGGTCTGGGCAAAGCGGCTGGCGCGCTTGCCGAACACGTCGTCGCCGGTGACCACCAGCATGCGGGTGCCGGCCAGGCGGCGCGCTTCCGGCGCGATGTCGCCGACAGCTTTCAGCATGGGAATTTCAAACCAGAACTCGGACCCTTCCCCCGGCTCCGAGCGCACGCCGATTTCGCCGCCCATCAGCTCGATGATCTGGCGACAGATCACAAGGCCCAGACCGCTGCCGCCGAAGTTGCGGGTGACGGATGCGTCCGCCTGGGTGAAGGGCTGGAACAGCCGCTTCTGCGTCGCCTCGTCGATGCCGATGCCGGTATCGGTGATGCTGAACAGCAGCCGGTATTCGGTCACCGTCTCCTTCACCGCAGACACGGTGACGTTAACGCTGCCGTTTTCGGTGAACTTCACCGCGTTGCTGATCAGGTTGGTGAGCACCTGGCGCAGCCGCACCGGATCGCCGCGCATGGAGATGCGCACGTTGGTTTCGATTTCGGCTTCCAGCGCCACGTTTTTGCGGCTGGCGGACCCGCCAAGCAGCTTGGTCACCGAGTCCAGCAGATGGCTCAGGTTGAAGCCCACCTGCTCCAGCTCCAGCTTGCCGGCCTGCATCTTGGAGTAATCGAGCATGCTGTCGATGATCCCGAGCAGGTGCCGGGACGACGCCAGAATGGTGCTCATGTGAGCCTTCTGCTCTTTGCTCAGCTGGGTTCGCCGCATGAGGTCCAGCAGCGGCAGGATGCCGTTCAGCGGCGTGCGGATTTCATGGCTCATGGTGGCCAGGAATTCATCCTTGGTAAGCGCCGCCTGCTCCGCTTCCCGCTTGAGCAGGCTCATCTGCTGGCGAATGGCATCCCGCTCCTGGATGACCGACAGGCGCTCCGTATCCGCCGTATCGGCGCGCAGCAGCTCACCGGCAAAACGTTTCGACAGGTTGCGCAGCTCAATCTTGAAGCTGTTGCGTTCTTCAAATATTCCCCCGGCAGGGCTGGTGCCTCGAATCACGATATAGGCAGCAACGCCGGCAGCGACGGTGGCCAGCGCCAGCTTGAGGTCGCTGGTGACCAGCCGCGCCAGCAGCGGGGCCAGCACCGCCAGCGCGTAAACCACCTGCGCCGCCAGGAGTGACGTGAGGGCAAATACCCCGGCCACCGCCGCCAGGCAGGTGAGCAGGGTCAGGAGCGCGAGATCGCCAGGCACCGACAAATCCAGAATCACCCAGGACATGGAACCCCACAGCGCACCGGCCGCGCCGGCAAACACCAGCAGTTGCTGGCGCCAGGCCTCCACGTCCACGTGGTTGTTGTCCCGTCGCAGGCCGAGGTAGGCCAGGAGCAGACCGATCAGCGAGGCAAAGCCGCCGGCGTAGTACCAGGGCAGCGCGCTGGCGCCGGTGAACCCCCGGTACAGAGCAAATGCCAGGCCCAGGGCCAGCAGCATGATGTGGTAGCGCGCGTGATCGCGGCTCAGGCGAGCGGACTCAAGGGCCCGCAGGTCATCCTCGTCCAGCTGGTCGGTTGATGTATGAAAATTGTCCATGAGTCTCCCCCGAGGCTCGTGCTGCGGGCACTCCGGCTCCGCGTGGACGACAAATGCTATCGCCCCGGGCCCCCGCTGGGGAGATCATGCGACATAGATTCACAATTACTTCCGGCGACAATTCAGGGGTTTAGGCGCGTTCCGAAGGCCAGATCCGGGCCGTCTTCGTGCTATAAACGGCCCCGGCCCCCCGATGATCTATCTCACCCTTTTTCTCGCGGCTTTCCTTGCCGCCACGATTGTCCCCTTTGCTTCGGAAGCGGCAGTGGCAGCGGCGGCGCTTGCCGGCCATCCGGTCTCCGGCGTATGGCTGGCGGCCAGCATCGGCAACACCCTCGGGGCGGCACTGAATGCGCTGCTTGGCCGGCTGCTGCCGCGACAGCGGCTGCAGCGGTGGCTGGGCATCCCCGATCAGCGCCTGGCGCAGGCGGAGCGCTGGTTTGGGCGCTATGGCCGCTACAGCCTGCTGCTCGCCTGGCTGCCGGTGGTGGGCGACGCCGTCACGGTCGTGGCGGGACTCCTGCGCACCGGCTGGCTCGCCTTTTTCAGCCTGGTGTTTATCGGCAAAGGCGCCCGCTATGCGGTGGTAATCTGGCTGGCGCTGCAGGCGGTTGAGTAAGCCCTTCGCTACACTGAATGCCGGCCTGAGGTAAGCCCGGCAACTAGGAGCCTCCGTGATTGTGACGTTCGAAACCCGCGGCCATCCCCGGGTAACCATGCTTGGACACATTGCCAAAGACCTGCTGCGGCGGATTCAGTACGACGCCACCCGGGACGGGGCGATTCGCCCGGAAGCGCTGGCGCAGGTGCGGGAAAAGCTGGCCCAGAGCATCGAGGCTGCAGAGGCCGAAGCAGGCGCGGGCGAAGCAGCGGGAGGCGCGAAAGAGCAGGACAGGGATCAGGAGCCTTCGGTGAGCCTTCGGCATCGCGCCCTGCCGCTGCTGGCATTGCTCGAGGCGGCAGACCGTCGCCGCGACTACGTCACCTGGACCGTCACCGGCAAGTCCCGCGGCTAGGCCGCGAGCACGCGGCAGGCGCTCGACTTCACCAGCACATAGACGCGACAGCCCGGCGTTAAGTCCAGCTCGGCGACGGCGGCGGCGGTCAGCCGGGCCGCCAGCCGCGGTACCTTGGCACCGCACCGGAGCCACGCAGTGGTGCCGGCTGCGTCTTCGTCCAACGCTTCCACTTCTGCCGACCAGACGTTGCGCGCCGAGGTCACGCCCGGATCGCCCCGCGCGACGAGCACCGCATCCGCCGGGATGGTGAGATGTACGGGCGCCCCGACACCCACGCCGGCTGGTCCCCCTGCCACCTGTACCGCCAGGCCGCCCACGTCTACCGCAATCCCGCCCGCGGCGTCCTGCGCGAGCACGCCCGGCCAGGTGGCGTGGAATCCCCGGTCGGGGCCCTCACTCAGCGCAAATCCGGCATAGCGGGCCAGCGTGGGCAGCGGCTCACCCTGGCCCAGGAGGCGTCCGTCGCTAAGAACCAGCAGGTGATCGCACAGTAGCTGCAACTCTGAACAGTCGTGAGAGACCCAGAGCACGGGCAGCTCCAGCTCCACCAGGAGACTGCGCAGCTCCCGCCACAGCCGTCCCCGCAGCGATGCCTCCAGTGCCCCCAACGCTTCGTCCGCCAGCAGCCACGCCGGTCGGGAACAAAGCGCCCGGGCCAGCGCGACGCGCTGCCGCTCGCCCCCGGACAGCCGCCCGGGATAACGGTCAAGCAGAACCGTCAGCTGCAGCAGTTCCACCACGCGGTTCGTCAGGTGTTCGTCGCTGCGCCGCCGCGGTGGCCCGAAGGCCAGGTGCTGGCGAACAGTCAGGTGCGGAAACAGGCGCCCGTCCTGCGGGACATAGCCCGCCTCGCGCTGCTCGGGCCGCAGCCGATCACCGGCGCCAACGAGGGATCGTCCCTGCAGCAGCAGCCGGTCGGTGCCGCCCCGCAGTCCGGCCAACGTCTCCAGCAGGGTGGTTTTTCCCGCCCCGGACGGCCCGCAGATACCGGTAATACCCGCTTCCAGTTCCGCCGCTACGCTGAGGGCAAAAGGCCTGCGGGGTCGGTTCACGGCAAAGGACAACATCAGCGCTTGTCTTCCCGCCGGGTAGTGCGCCACACGAGCCACTCGGAGCCCAGCAGCGCGGCCAGCCCGATCAGCAGCGCCACGACAATCAGCGTAACGGCTTCCCCATCACGCCCCAGCTGCTGAGCCGCGTAGATGGCGCTGGGCAGGGTCTGAGTCTGAAACGGGATGTTGCCAGCCACGGTGATGGTGGCACCAAACTCGCTGGCCGCCCGGGTGAATCCGAGTATCAGCGCCGCCAGAAGACCGCGCCGGGCCAGCGGCAGCGTGACCTTGATCACCGCACGGCGGCGAGACCAGCCCAGGCTTCGCCCCATGGCCTCCAGCCGCGGATCCAGCGTATCAAAGGTGGCCTTGGCACCGCGCAGCACCAGAGGAAAGGACATGACCGCCGCGGCGATCACCGCCGCCTGCCAGGTGAGCAGCAGGTCCGCCGGCAGCCCGAAAAGCGTCAGACCGGCCGCTCCGTCTGACGCCAGCAGCTGCAGCAGCACATAACCCACCGCCGTAGGCGGCAGCACCAGCGGCAGGCTGAACAGGGCGTACAGCAGCTGGATGTGCGGACCGCTGCGCCGGGCCAGAAAGCGCGCCAGCGGAATGGCGGTCACGGCGGTGAGCAGCGTCGCGAGCGAAGCCACTTTCAGCGTCAGCAGCACCGCGCTGACGGTTGCGTCGGACATACGGGTCCAGAGAGGGTCGGTTCGATGCTAGTGTACTGGTTCCCATGCCCCGTGTTCCCCCGCCGCCAAGAATCCTGTCGACGCGACTATCGCTGCTGCTGCTCACCGTGATCCTCGCCGGCTGCCAGCCGGACACGCCGCAGCCGCCCCGGGTATTTGCCGCCGCCAGCCTGGGCGACGTGCTAGCGGCCCGCCAGGCCAGCGGCGGCGAACCGTTCGTGCTCAATCTTGCCGGCAG
>JBCCVP010000213.1:0-6835 GCA_039195135.1 Pseudomonadota bacterium
AACACCGACCGCTGGTGCTGCTGCTGCTGGCGCTGACGCTGCTGGGTGGCACCGGGCTGGCCCTGGATATCCGCTTTGACCGCAGTCAGGTTGAAAACTTTGGCGCCGGCGAACCCATTAGCCGGGCCGACGCGCTGATGAACGAGCGTTTTGCCGGCACCGGCACGCTGAACGTGATAGTGGATGCCGGCGAGCCGGGCGGGCTGCTGCGGCCTGATGTGCTGGACCGGGTCGAGCAGCTCCAGAACTTCTTCTCGAGCCTGCCCCACGTTGGCAAGACGGTTTCCATCGTTGACTACCTCAAGCTGCTCGACCGGGCGATCAAAGAAGACGCAGGTCCGGGCCAGCTGCCGACCGGGGAAAACGCGGTGGCCCAGTACCTGCTGGTCTATGAAGCGTCCGGCGACCCCACGGACTTCGACGAGGAAATCGACCCGACCTACCAGCGGCTGCTGCTGCGCGGTGCCGTCAGCAGCCCGCTCTACAGCGAGTCGGGCGAATCGGTGGAGAAGCTGGAGCGGTATATCGAGCAGCATTTCTCCGGTACCGACCTGCAGGTTGCCATCGCGGGCGACGTCAACATCAGCTATCAGTGGATGAGCAGCCTCAAGAAGTCCCACTTCGCCGGGGTTGGCCTGTCGCTGCTACTGATTTTTCTGTCCGCGAGCATCTTGTTCCGGAGCGCCGCCACCGGGCTGCTGGCGCTGCTGCCGGTGGCGCTGACGGTGCTGTGCCTTTACGCGTGCATGGGGTTTGCCGGTGTGTATCTGGAGCCGGCTACGGCGATGTTTGCCGCGATCGCGCTGGGCGTTGGGGTGGACTTTGCCATTCACCTCGTGGACCGGCTCCGGGGCCAGGACCGGTCGGCGGACGAGCACGCCTACTTTCGGGCCTACGCCGCCACCGCCCGCGCCTGCCTGTTCAATGCGGCGGCCCTCGGCGTGGGCTTTGCGGTCCTGACGGTCAGCGAGCTGCCCACGCTGATCCGCTTCGGTGCGTTGGTGGCGCTGGCGGCAGCGGTCAGCTATCTGGCAGCCCTGCTTCTCGTACCGGCGCTCCTGCCGCAGCCCAGCAAGGTCGTGCCGCACGCCCGGCGGCGGGGCGCCACCGCCCTTGCTGTGCTGGCGGCCGGGCTGCTGGCGCTCGCGGCGCAGCGGGCAGCGGCGCAATCCACGGCGGACGAGATTGCCGCGGCGATTGAAGGTCGACCGGAGGGAACCTATTCCCAGGTGCTGTTGGATATCACCCTGATCCATCCCCGGGGCGGGGTGCGGGAGCGGCAGGCGGTGATTCACACCTGGCGCACGGCGCAGTTCAAAAAAACCCGCATCACCTATACCCAGCCCGCGAACGTCCGCGATACCAGCTTCCTGAGCCACGACTACGTCGGCGGAGCGGGGATCGACGAACGCTGGCTGTATACGCCGGCCATCGGCAAACATCGGCGGATTCCGCCCTCGGGTCGCGGGAAGAGCTTTCTGGGAACCGACTTCAGCTACGAGGATATCCAGTCCGGCCTTAAGTTCAGCCTGGCGGACTACCGGTTTGAACTGCCCCCGGCAGCGGACGCGGGCAGCACCGGCGTTCGGCTGGGCGGGGTGCCGGCCACGCCGGCAATTGCCCGGGAGCTGCGCAACGGGGGATTTGTGGCGACGGTCGATCCCGGTAACTGGATGCCGCGGGAAATCACCTTTCGCGATCCCCGGGGAAATCCCCTGAAAACCATCAAGGTGCCTGTGCTGGAGCGCATCGACGGCATCTGGTCAGCGCGAGAGATTACCGCCCAAAATCTGAAAAGCGGCCATCAGACGGCGTTCAAGCTGCGGGATATTCGTTTTCCAACCGCGCTTCCGCCCGAGTTGTTCGATCCCCGAACGCTCAACCGGGGGCTGCCCGGAGAGGTGGCGCCATGAGCCGCCCGGGAATGCTGCTGCCTGGTCTGTTCATGTTCGCCGTGGCCACGACGGCTGCCGCCGCAACCGACTGGCGCACCCGGCTGTTGCTGCAGGGAGACGTCGGGATTGAGGACAACTTTGGCCAGACGCTGCTGGAGCTGGAGCCGGAGCTTCGCTGGACCACCGGAGAACAGGGCCGCTGGGTCGCGTCCCTGCGGCTGCGGCTCGACGGGCGGGATGAAATTGAGCCGGGCCAGCCGCAGCTCGACAACTACGCACCAGCCTCGCGGCCGCTGCGGCTTGGTTCCGGCGGCGTAGTGGAGCTGCGGGATCTGTACTATGAGCGGCCGCTGGCTCGGGGGCGCCTGCGGCTCGGCAAGCAGCAGTTCAACTGGGGACGCCTGGACCGGGTGCGCATCCTGGACCTGATCAATCCGCAGAATTTCCGCGAGTTCATCCTCGCCGACTTCACAACGAGCCGCGTCAGTCTGTGGAGCGCCTACTTCGATCTGACCTTTGGCGAGTGGCAGACGGAGCTAGTGCTGGCACCCGACGGGACGGGCCATCAGCTCCCGGAACCCGGCGCGTGGTTTCAGTTCACTGCGCCGCGCTTCAACCTTGGAAGCCCACTCCCGGCCCGGGCTCCGCTCCCCCTGCAACGCCCGGGTCACGGCGCGGATGACGCCGCCGCCGCGCTGCGGATCAACCGCCGCTTCGGCGCCACAGAATGGTCACTGGTGGGCTATTCGGGTCTGGACCACGAACCCCTCGGCGCGGCCGGTTCCGTGCCCGGGGTGCCGGAGCAGCTGATCCGCCGGCGCCAGGAGGTACTTGGTTGGAGCGCCGACGCCACCGTGGGAGACGTGGTGCTCCGGATAGAACATGCCATGCACCTCAAGCGCTGGTTCAACACCGTAGCGGCCGACGGCATTGGCCTCACGCGCCGGCGCCAGCATCGGGTAGCGCTGGGCGCAGATCTCAACGGACCGTGGGACACGTTCATCAATGTGCAGTGGGTGCTGGACAGCGTTGAGGCGGGTGCCGCTCCGCTGGTGCGCCCGCGGGTGGATCGGCTGGCCACTTTGTTTGCCCGCCGCAGTTTTGCCTATGACGCGGCCAGCGCGGAACTGCGCTGGTACCACTCGCTCACCGACCACGATGACCTGGTGTCGCTGAGCCTGCGCTACGAGTTTTCCTCCGGCTGGATCGGTCGGCTGGAGGCGGCAGCCTTCAGCGGCGATCGCGCCGGTGTGTTTGGTCAGTTTCAGGCATCCGACCGGGTGAGCCTGTCGCTCACGCGGCGTTTCTGATCATGGCGGATGCGCGACTCAAACCCGGAGAAGGGCTGAAGATACTGCTGCGAACGGTCGGCGCGGAGCGGGCAGCGGCGAAGCTGGCCGACGCGCACGCTTCTGCGCTGATTAAGTTGCTGGACCGGGCCGGAAGGGGACTCGATGCGGCGCCGGCAGGTTCCCGGCGGGAAGCCGATGACCACCCGGAGGCCAGTCCCACCGGTCATGACGCCGGCGCTACTCCGAGCCGGGGCTGACCCGCTGCAGGGGCTGACCAAACGGCGCCACGTCCAGCACTTCCCCCGCCGCGATGCGCGCCTTCAGGTTGTTCCAGAATTCGGCCGTGAGCAGGTCCGCGTGGGATTCGCGGAAGATGACCAGCTGCTCGGCGTTGAGCCCAAGAAAGCTGGGAAACTGTTCCGGAAACACGTCCTCCGGCGCAACCTCGTACCAGACCTCGGAGCCCAGCTCTTCAAATTCGTAGCGGGCCCGCGGCACCTGCCGAAAGCGGCACTCCTCCAGGGAACACAACTCGTCGTAGTCGTAGAAGATCACCCGGCCGTGGCTGGATACGCCGAAGTTTTTCAGCAGCAGGTCACCCGGGAAGATATCCGTCATGGCCAGGTCGCGAATGGCCTGCCCGTAGTCGAGAATGATGCGCCGCTGGGCCTGCGCGTCGGCCCGGGCCAGATAGAGATTGAGGGGCTCCATGCGACGTTCGATGTACACGTGCTCAAGCACAAGCTGCCCGTCCACCACCGCCACGCGGTCGCCGCACTCCTGGGTTAGCTCCTCAAGCACCTCGGCACTGAACCGATCCAGAGGAAAGCGCAGCTGGCGAAACTCCTGCGCGTCCACCAGGCGCCCGGCGCGGTTGTGGGTGTACACCATATGATAGCGATCGAGCACGTCCTGGTGGGTCACCTTCTTCGGCGGCTTGAAGCGATCCCGAATCACCTTGAACACCACCGGATAGTGAGCCAGCGTAAACACCGCCATGACCATGCCGCGGATCCCGGGGGCCGGTTCAAAGTGATCGTCGGTCGCTTTCAGATGCCGGTAGATGCCGCGGAAACGCTCGGTCTTGGCCTGCTTGGCGCGGCCCAGGGCGCTGTAGATTTCCTCCACCGGTTTGTACGGCAGCAGGTCGCACAAAAACAGCACCACGTCCGCAATCGTTTCCAGGTCGGCATGAAAGTAGGACCGGGAGTAGCTGAACACCACGCTCGCCTCATCAGCGGAGGTAGTGACCCATTCCATCTGCACCCCGGCGGACTCGTTGGTGAGGGCTATGACCAGCGGCAGCGCCGTGTCCTCCAGCTGAATGCGACCCACCAGAAAGGCCCGCGTGTTGCGAAAAAAGTGTGGCTTGATCAGCTCCAGGTAGCGGATCGCCTGCTGCCCGCCGCTGGCCGCCAGCTGCTGCGCCAGCTGATCGGCCAGGGCGTCGACGCAGCGATCTCGGTCTTGCCACGGCGCGTTCAGCGAATAGTCGGCAAGCAGCTGCTGGCAGATCGATTTGAGGCGGCCGGCGTTGGGATAGCGCAGCACGCTGGGCTGGCTGGTCACGTGGTCGGTGGGCCCGAGCTGCGTTTGGGCAAACTCGATGTCGGCGTTTACCCCGATGGTCTGAAACAGCCGGCGGCTGACCGAGTTGAAGAAGGTCTTGTTCAGCTCCCGGTCGATGGCGCTGCCCAGCCGCGCCTCATAGCAGTCCCGGGCGGTGGACCATAGCGGCACCGCGTGCACCTGGCGCCCGAGCAGCTGGCGGATCTGGTCCAGGATCTCGAGCACCACCCGGTCGTAGAGCGCAATCCGCTCCCGGGCGTCCTGCTGAGCACCGAGCCAGTCCCGCTGTTCAAAACGCCGCCGACTGCTCTGGGTGACGGCGCGGAATCGCTGACCGTAGTCGGCGAAGCCGTCGTAGATCAGGTCCGACAGGTGCTGCGCCAGCTCCGCCGGCGCCGGGGAAGCTTCGGACAATTCAGGCGGCGCCGTCTTTTGCCGGCGCCTCGCTGCCGCCGCCGACCCAGCTGGCCGCCTTTTCCTTCAGCTCCCGGAACTTGCCCGACATCTTGGATAGCTTCTGCTCCCACTCGGGATTGGGCTCCTGGCCTTCGGTCACGTTGAAATAGACCTGCATCAGGGCCGTCATGGCGATCGGATCGATCACCGCCGCCTTGATGCCGTAGGCCAGCAGGGCGGCAAAGGCGAAGGTCCAGAAGCCGGCCAGGGCCGGAAAGATACCCACCAGAAAGGCCACCGGTGCCAGCACCACAATGAACACCACCAGGGTCAGCAGCCAGATGAAGATGGTCAGGAACACCGCGTTTTTCAGCAAGCTTTTGTAGTTCTGCGCGTACAGCACCAGCGCCCGCTCCGCCGACTTCCAGGCGTTGGGTTCGGAGTTGCGGAAGTGGTACGCCAGAATCACCTCATCGATGTACGTCATCGACATATTGATCACCGCGTTGAAAAACTTCATTGCCCCCTGCAGACCGGGAATCGGAATAAAGTTGGCCATGCCCATGGTGATGCGATTAAACGTTTTTAAAATCCCCTTGATCAGCTGGTCCACCGCAAACAGCGCAGAGGATTCACCAAAGTGCTCCTGCACGCGGTTTTTGCCGTATTCCACCTGGCCCTGCCCTTCCGGCACCGGCTGCTCAGCCAGAAAACGCTCCAGCACCGCGATGTGACCGGCTTTCACCAGATACAGCAGATATTCCCGGGCGAAGTACAGCACCGTACTGACCACGCCAAATCCGAGCAGCCCGCCGTAGCCGGCGCCGGTGGCCGGATCTCCCGCCACCTTTCCGGCCACATAGCCGATACCGGCGCCGCCGCCGGTAACGATGATGTAAAGCAGCGTGATGCCCATGTAAATGGCCAGCCGAAAGAGCACAAACGGCATCGTCTTGGACATCAGTCCAATCACCTGCGAAAGCTTAAAATCCCACATTCCCTTCCCTTTTTTCGGCGTCCGTTGGTCCCAAGAATAGCCGAAAAATCTGGGGGCGTTGTGCGCTGCGCCTCAGCGACCGGCCGTCAGGCCAAGCCAGGCGCCGAGCAGGCATAGCACAACGCTGGCCGTCACGTAGATCAGCGCCCGCAGCGCGTGGCCGCTCTGGAGCAGCTCGATGGTCTGCAGGCTGAACGCTGAAAAGGTAGTGAAGCCGCCGAGCACGCCGGCGGTCAAAAACAGGCGCAGGTCCGGCGAGACGGTAGAGCGACCGCTGTCCCCGGTCAGGGCGGTGATATACCCGATCAGGAACGAACCGAGCAGATTGACCACAAATGTTGCCCAAACCAGCCGGGGACCGGTCCAGGGCACGAGGAGCAAAGCGACGGCATAGCGGCCGGCACCCCCCAGGGCACTGCCCGCGGCGACCCAGAGCCAGCTGCTCACGACACGAGCTAGGCGCGTCCGGCCTGCGTCAGAGCGGCCAGCGGTCGGATGCCGACGGCCTGGCGCACGTCGGCCATCAGCACGGCGGCCTGCTCCCGGGCCCGGGCGGCGCCGGTCTGCAACACCTGCTCCACGACGTCCGGGTTTTCGATCAGCTCCGCGTAGCGCTCCCGGGCCGGTGCCAGCTCATGATTGATCCGTTCAAACACCACCTGCTTGGCCGCGCCCCAGGCCATGCC
>JBCCVP010000214.1:0-6791 GCA_039195135.1 Pseudomonadota bacterium
CAGCCGGTCTTCAAATTCCTCCCGGCCCCGGTCGCGAATCAGCGTGTCGGGATCCTCTCCGTCGGGCAGGAAAAGGAACCTGGCCTGGCGCCCATCGCGCAGCCGCGGCAGCACCGAGTCAAGCGCCCGGTAGGCCGCCTGACGGCCGGCCCGGTCGCCGTCGAAGCAGAACACCACTTCCGGGGCTGCCCGGAACAGGGTCTCGGCATGGTCCGCGGTCGTTGCGGTACCCAGCGTGGCTACACATTCCGGCAACCCAAACTGCGCCAGCGCCACCACGTCCATATAGCCTTCCACCACGAGCAGGCGGGAGAGCTTCTTCACCGCCTGGCGGGCCTGGTAGAGGCCGTAGAGCTGCCGGCCTTTATGAAACACCGGCGTCTCCGGGCTGTTCAGGTACTTGGGCCCGTCGTCGCCGGACAGCACCCGGCCGCCGAAGGCAATCGGTCGGCCCCGGGTGTCGTGGATGGGGAACATGATGCGGCCGCGAAACTTGTCGTAAAAGCCGCCGTTGCTGCGCGGGCTTACCAGCCCGGCTTTCTCCAGCGCCTTCATTCGGTCACTCCGACCGCCGGCCCAGCGCACCACCGTATCCCATGCATCCGGGGCATAGCCCATGGCGAAATCCCGGGCGATCTGACCGTCGATGCCGCGGTCTTTGAGGTATTTCACCGCCTCCGGACTGCTTTTCAGCGCCTGGCGGTAGATGGTCTCCGCTTCCGCCAGCGCTGCGTACACGTCGTCCAGCCCATCGTCCCGCCGCGCCCCGGATTCTTTGGGAACCGTCAGGCCCACGGTCTGGGCCAGCTCTTCCACCGCGTCGACAAAGCCCAGGCGGTCGTACTCCATCACAAAGCCCACCACATTGCCGTGGGCGCCGCAGCCAAAGCAGTGATAGAACTGTTTGGTGGGGCTGACGGTAAAGGACGGCGTTTTCTCGTCGTGGAACGGGCAGCAGGCCTGGTATTCGCGCCCCGCCTTTTTCAGGCCCACGCGCGAGGACACCACCTCAACAATGTCGCAGCGGGCAATCAGCTCATCGATAAACGATTGCGGAATCACGGCCGAAGAATACCCCAGCCGGTCAGCGAAAAGTCGGGATTTTCAATCAATGCGGCGAACCGGCCGCAGGCAGGCATGTCAGCCCAGGCGGGCTCTCACCAGCTGGCTGACCTGGCCCATGTCGGCACGGCCCGCCACCTGGCCTTTCAGCCGGCCCATGACCGAGCCCATATCTTTCATGCTGCTGGCGCCGGTGTCGGCAATGATCTGATCGATCAGGGCGGTGAGTTCCGCCTCTCCCAGCGGCTCCGGCAGATAGCCCTTGAGCACCTCGATCTCCGCGGCCTCGGTATCCGCCAGGTCGTCCCGGCCGGCGTCGCGAAACTGCGTGAGGGCGTCACGGCGCTGTTTCACCATCTTTTCCACCACGCCGGTGACCTGCTCGTCCGACAGCGTGGTCTGGTCGTCCACTTCCCGGCGTTTGATTTCGGCCAGGGCCATACGGATGGTGCCCAGCCGCGACTTGTCGCCGGCCTTGAGCGCCAGCTTCATGTCGCTGGTGAGGCGGTCTTTCAGAGATTCAGCCATGGGATTTACTGGTGAGCCGCACGGGTGCGGCTGGTGCTTACTTGTGGTTGCCGGGCGCGCAGGCGCGCGTCCGGAGGCGGCTCGCTTAGTAGAGCCGCGTGCGGCGGGTAGCTTCCCGGGAGATGCGACGCAGATGGCGCTTCACGGCAGCGGCTTTCTTGCGCTTCCGCTCCTGGGTGGGCTTCTCGTAGTACTCCCGACGGCGGGTTTCCGACAGGATTCCGGCTTTCTCGCAGGAACGCTTGAAGCGCCGCAGGGCGTACTCAAACGGTTCGTTTTCGCGAATTCTAACGCTTGGCATAAATGCTCCAGATGCACATTCCGCGGCACTGCCGCCGCGAAGACAAAGATCCCCATTATAACTTGCTGACAAAACAGATGGAAACCCCTGGACAGCCTCAGGGCAGCGGGGGTTACAGCCCCCGGCCTTCGCTGCAGATGCCCGGCGCGCCGGAGCCGCAGGCGCCGGTCATGCGGCGTCGATGCACGTCCTGGGTCTGGCGATACATGGCCGCCCACTCGGACTTGGTGCGGCAGATGCGGGTGACCATGTGCGTGCCCACCCGGCGCTCCCGGATACATTTAATGTCGTTCCCCTGGCCGGCCACTACCTGGTCGGTTTCCTCGTCCTCGAAGTATTCCGCGACGCCCCGGGAAACGACGAGCTCACCGGTCTGGTTGGCGTCCACGGGCACCGACTGACAGCCGGCAAGCAAAAGAGAGGCGGCCGCGATGGTCAGAACAAATTTCAGATCATTGAACATCGGCCTCTCCAATGGCGCGGACGGGTCATCGAGTGTACGAGCTACTTCGTAACGATTCAAACGGCCCCGCCCCGGGCCTCCGCTACGCCGCTGAGCGATAGGTTAGAATCCGCGCGTCTTTCTGGACCTTAGCTGATGCCCGAAAATTCCGCGCTGATTACCAACGATGCCGTTGTGATGGGATTGCTCGCCGTCATTCTCGGCGCCGTCTTCTACACCAGCCACAGCCCGCATCCGTTCTGGCGCAAGTTCCACGGCATCGTTCCGGCGCTGCTGCTGTGTTATTTCATTCCTGCAGTGTTCAACACGCTGGAGGTGATCGACGGAGAAGCCTCGCGGCTGTACTACGTGGCTTCCCGATACCTGCTCCCCGCCGCCCTGATTCTGCTCACCCTCAGCATCGATCTCAAAGGTGTCATCGGCCTGGGCCCCAAAGCCCTCATCATGTTTTTCACCGGCACCGTCGGCATCGTGATCGGCGGCCCGCTGGCGCTGCTCGCCCTGGGCAGCGCATTTCCCGAGCTGCTGGGCGCTGACGGGCCGGAGGCGGTGTGGCGCGGGATGACAACGGTGGCCGGCAGCTGGATCGGCGGCGGCGCTAACCAGGCGGCCATGAAAGAGGTCTTTGAGGTCGGCAACGACGTGTTCGCCCAGATGGTGGCGGTAGACGTGATCGTGGCCAACATCTGGATGGCCATCCTGCTCATCATGGCCGGCAACCAGCGCCGGATTGACGCGTTTACCGGCGCGGACGCCTCGAGCATCGACCGCCTGAAGACCAAGATTGAAACCTACGAGGCAGAACACTCGCGCATCGTCACCACCAAAGACCTGATGCTGATGTCCATGATCGGCTTCGGCGGCACCGGTCTTGCCCACGCCGTCGCCGGCTGGCTGGCGCCGATGCTTCAGGAATCCGCCCCGTTCCTGGCCCGCTTCAGCCTTACTTCTACCTTTTTCTGGATCGTGGTAATCGCTACCACGGTGGGCCTGATCGTGTCCTTTACGCCGGTGCGCAAGCTTGAAGATGCCGGCGCCTCCAAGGTGGGTTCGGCGTTTGTCTACATCCTCGTGGCCACCATCGGTATGCATATGGATATCAAGGCCGTGGCCGAGGCGCCGCTCCTGTTTGGTGTGGGTCTGATCTGGATCAGCATCCATGCCGGCCTACTGCTGACGGTGGGCTACTTCATCAAAGCGCCGCTGTTTTTTGTTGCCGTTGGCAGCCAGGCCAACGTGGGCGGTGCGGCTTCAGCGCCGGTGGTGGCCTCAGCTTTCCACCCGTCGCTGGCTCCCGTCGGCGTCCTGCTGGCGGTGCTGGGTTATGCCCTGGGCACCTACGGCGCCTGGCTTTGCGGCCAACTGATGCGGGTTGTGTCAGGAGGCTGACGACGGTGGGCGCAGTGCTTGGCATCGAATCCTCCTGTGATGAGACGGCGGCTGCGGTCTACGACGCGGAGCGGGGGCTGCTGGCGCATCAGCTGTACAGCCAGGTCACCACCCACGCTGATTTTGGCGGCGTGGTCCCCGAACTCGCAGCCCGGGATCACGTGCGCAAGCTGCCGACGCTGATCGAGCGGGCGCTCGACGACGCGGGCCTGAAGGTCATCGACCTGGCGGCGGTGGCCTACACCGCCGGTCCGGGGCTGGTGGGCGCGCTGCTGGTCGGTGCCTCCACCGGGTGCGCCCTGGCCTACGCTGCAGGAATCCCGGCGCTGGCCCTGCACCACATGGAGGGGCATCTGCTGGCCCCGCTGCTGGAAGACGATCCGCCGGCGCCACCGTTTGTGGCGCTGCTTGTGTCCGGCGGCCACACGATGCTGGTGGCGGTGCACGCCATCGGCCACTACGAGATTCTCGGCGAAAGCCTGGACGACGCGGCCGGCGAGGCGTTCGACAAGACGGCAAAATTGTTAGGCCTCGGCTTTCCCGGCGGCCCAGCGCTGGCCCGGCTGGCGGATGAAGGCAATGCCGACACCTTTCGGCTGCCGCGGCCGATGACCGACCGGCCGGGACTGGATTTCAGCTTCTCCGGCCTGAAAACGCAGGTGCTCACCACCTGGAATGCCTGCGGCCAGAGCGCCGCAGAAAAGGCTGATCTGGCCTGCGCGTTCCAGGAGGCCGTTGCCGACACGCTGCGGATCAAGTGCCAGCGGGCGCTGGAAGCAACCGGCCTGCCCACGCTGGTGGTGGCCGGCGGCGTGGGCGCGAACCGTCGGCTGCGGGAGGTGCTAACCGCCATGACCGATAAACGCGGCGCGCGCTGCGTGTTTCCGCGGCTTGAGTTCTGCACCGACAACGGCGCCATGATGGCGCTGGCCGGCGCGGTGCGCATCCGCGAGGCTAGAACCGGCCCCGCCCGGATCGAGGTTCGTGCGCGCTGGCCCCTGGACACCCTGCCGCCCCTGGATCAGAGCCCATGACCGATCAGCTGCTGATCGAGAACCTGCTGCTGGAGGCGCTGGTGGGTGTCCATCCCCATGAAAAGCGCATCCACCAGCGAATCCGGCTGGACCTGGAACTCACCGTCGACGCGGCCCGCGCCGCCGCCACCGACCGGCTTGCCGACGCGCTGGACTACGTAGCGGTGCGCGAGCGGCTTGCGATGTGCGTGGCCGACTCGCGATTTGCGCTGATCGAAACCCTGGCGGAGCACTGCGCCCAGGTACTGCTGGACCAGTTTCCGATCCGCGCCGTGACCCTCACCATCCGGAAACCGGCAGCGCTGCCCGGCGCGACGGTGGTGGGCGTGAAGATCACCCGGGGAGACGTCGCCTGAGCGGGCCCCGGTCTGGCCTGGACCTGCCGCCGCCGCACCCGGACGCGCTGGCGCTCAGCCAGCAGCTGGAGCAGCTGATCCGGGAGGAGATTCAAACCTCCGGCCCCCTCTCCGCCACTCGCTTCTGGGAGCTGGCGCTGTATCACCCCGCGCTTGGCTACTACCACAACGGTCTGGCCAAATTTGGCGCCGAAGGGGATTTTGTGACCGCTCCGGAGCTCGGCCCCGGGTTTGGCCGGTGCGTCGCGCAATGGTGCGCGCCGCTGCTGGACCGGCTGGCCCAGCCGGATCTTGTGGAGCTGGGCGCGGGCAGCGGTGCGCTGGCGGCGGTACTGCTTCCGGAACTGGACCGTCTCGGTCAACTACCGCAGCGCTACCGCATCTTGGAGGTGAGCGGTGCGCTCCGGGCGCGGCAGCAGGCGGCGCTTGAACAGCTGCCGGCGCGGCTGGCCGATCGAGTGACCTGGATCGATGCGCCGCCGGCGCAGCCCTGGGAAGGACTGATCATCGGCAACGAGGTGGTGGACGCGCTGCCTCCGATCCGGCTGTGTTTTGACGGTGAGCGTTGGCGCGAGCTTCAGGTGGATCTCAAAGGCGCTGAGCTGGCCTGGGTCACCGGCCCGGCAACGCCCGCCGGGGATGCCCTGCCGGATACCTGCCGCATCACGGGCTACGTAACCGAGGTGCAACCGATGCTGGGGCCGTGGCTGGCCGAGATAACCCGGGGGCTTACCCGCGGCGGGGTCTGGCTGGCGGACTACGGCTATCCCGCGTCCGAGTACTTTCATCCGCAGCGAACCAGCGGTACCGCCGTGGCCCACTACCGGCACCGGGCTCACGACCACCTGCTGCAGTGGCCGGGGCTGAACGACCTGAGCGTCAGCGTGGACTTTACTGCGGTGGCGGCGGCAGCGGTGGCCGCCGGCCTGAGCGTGGCGGGCTACACCAGTCAGGCTCAGTTTCTGCTCGCTTTTGGTCTGACCGACTACGCCGAGCAGCACGCCAGCGATGGATCGACGGCCGCCCTCGCGGCGCTCAGCGAGATCAAGCAGCTCACGCTGCCGGGCGAAATGGGTGATCGCTTTCAGGTGCTGGCGGCCAGCCGGGATCTGGACCTGCCGCCCTGGCCCGTAGACCAGCGGCATCGGCTGTGAGGCTGCCGCGCTCTGCAGGCATTGCCCTGGGCTGGGGGCTCGTGGCGCTGATCTGGGCGGCGTCTTTGTTGACGCCGCCGACCACCGGGCTGGAGATTCCCAATGAGGATAAGTGGGGGCATCTGCTCTCCTACGGCCTGCTGATGGGGTGGTTTGCGATCTGGTACCCGAGCCGGAAGACCCGAGCGGCTTACTTTGCCGGGTTTGTTCTGATGGGCGGGCTGCTGGAGCTGATTCAGGGCCAGCTGCCGGCGCGCGAGGCCAGCCTGCTGGACTTTGCGGCAAACAC
This sequence comes from Pseudomonadota bacterium, assembly GCA_039195135.1. Taxonomy (GTDB): domain Bacteria; phylum Pseudomonadota; class Gammaproteobacteria; order Xanthomonadales; family SZUA-38; genus JANQOZ01. Next base: position 6,577 of record JBCCVP010000214.1, read on the forward strand.
GGCCGGACTCCTGCTGGGCTGGTTCCTCGTGACAACCTTTCGCCGCCGCAAGGCTCGCGGATAAGCAGCCGGCCCGGGTCTGACCCTGACCTATCCCCACAAATTTGATTCATGAGGGGGCCTCCAGGGAGGCCATGTATTTTGGGACGCAGGTACTAGGGATCTTGAGTGCGCGCCGAGGGGTTGGTGTATGGCCATGAGCGATGAGCAAACGG
>JBCCVP010000215.1:0-6659 GCA_039195135.1 Pseudomonadota bacterium
ATGAGCAGATTGATGTCCGAGGAAATTTCCGCCGCTGCAGTCGCAAAATAGTCGGCCGGTTGGGGAACTGGTTGATCCCCGAATGCCTATGGTTGGTCCAAAGCCAATCAATGCCAGACACCGGCGGAGGAATTTGACGCCCGAGCGAGAGAGTCCAGTTCAAAGTCGAAAACGAGGGCGGCTCACCTGACCCGATCACTGGACCAGCCGCGTTTCCGGAAAAGCGGCAACCCAACCAAACCAGAAGGCTCGATGATAGGGCAGGCGATCCAGGATTTTGCCGTCCTTTGACCGGAGCTGCTGGTCGTCAAGCTGCCACGACTCACCAGTTTTGTCGGTCACGGTATCGCGACCATCGTAGGCGACAAACTCAACGTTGCCTGGGTCATAGACCCGGTTGGCGCCGGTCTGGTCGGTGAAAACGACAAATTTCTGCGCGCCAATCCTGCCGGGATAGACGGGATTTTCGGCTAGAAAATCCGTATCAATCGCCAGCTGCTGATTTGGCGCCCCGGCAAATCTCAACGCCAGCACCTCTTGCTTGTTTTTAAGCCGACGGTCATTGAATGGCGTATTGAACATCAGCTGGTCGGTGACAAAGTAATCCCGGTACGCAACTCCTTCGCCATAGTCCCGGTCATGCCCGGTATTGAGGGACAAAACCAGTGTAGCCGGATGCCGGCGGCGCCACTCACCCCAGGTGGTGGTTACCACGCTCTCGAACTCAAGCGAGATGCCAAGTCCCACGAGGGGGCCGACCACCGGCTCGCCGCGGGTGGTGCTCCACAGGGACTGGGTAGCCTGGTCATACATCAGCTTGTTGGAGCGATAGAGAAAACCGCTTGTGCCCAGGGTGTGGCTGACGCCTTTGTGGCGGGTGCGAAAAGGGATCACCGTGCCGCACAGCGTGCAGTAAACGCCAGCCAGTTCGACGCCTCCCACCGTGTCGGTAAACATCTCATGCCAGGCCAGGATTCGTTTTGGGTAGGCCCGCGCGTCATCGTTGATCACCAGACCAAAAACCACGTGGTCATCTTCAAGATAGCCGGCTTCCCCGGCGCTGATCATCTCTGGATTGCGCAGGGGGGGGATACCATCTTGGCGAACGCCACCCCAGCGCACTTCATCCAAACGAATCGTTGCGGTGTGTCCGCGATTGTGAAAGTACCCCTCGAAGCGGGGATCGAGGTAGCGGTAGAGATCCGCTTTGAAATTAGCGTAGGCGGGATCAGTAGCGCTTTCCTGATTCCACAGCCACTGATACCAGTCCTGCACATCGCGGTGCCTTTCGCCCGTGAGATCTCGCAGGAGCTTCTGGAACCCGTCCTGATCTCGCCCGCTCGGTAAAAAAACCAGCGCCTCGATGAGGTAGGGAACCAGCTGCCGGGTGCCGATCGAGGACAGCGCGTCGATGGCTTTTCGCCGGTCGTTCGCTTCCGGCTGGGTCAGAATGTCGAGCACGGCGGCGGCAAAGTCTGGGGGCGCTGCTGCGCTGTCCTCCGCGCCGACCCTCGTCCCCGTCGCGGCGGCAAAACCAAAGGCAACCGATAGCAAAACGGCGACTGAGACCCATCGGAACATACGCACTCCAAACGGTAGTAGGTGTTCAGCAGGACCCGCGCGCCGGCAGGATGCTTTCGGTCTGCAGCTTCACCACCTCGCTGGATAGTGGCTTGCCAGCGATGGTCTGCGACCTTTCCTCGCCATCACCCCGCCTGGGTTAAAAACCCTTTAGGTGGTTGAAACTAATGAAATTTATGAGGTGGGAAACGTTCTAGTTCTCAAACCCGTCGATAAACACGACGCCGGTCTGCACAACCGCAGACGGTGGCAGGCCGAGATCTCTTGGATTGCCGGCAAACGCATCGCTGTGCAGCACGATGCGGTCAATCACATGAAAAGACGAACGCGCGGAGAGCAGAAGGAAATACACGTCGGCGCGGTCAAAACGCGCATAGATGGCGTGGGCATCGTTGTCGCTGGTGGAGGTGGAGAAACGCCAGGTGTTGGCGCCGCTAGAGTAGACCTTGAACCAACCGTCCGAACCGGAGCCGTTGGGACTGCCGCCGATACAGTCGTTCGCAGCGGGGTCGAGTCCTTTCGGGCAGACGACATTGGCGGTGCGCTGCCCGTAGAAACTCTCCGCTTCAATTTTGACCCAGGTGTCATTGTGGTCGGTGGTACTGGTGCCATTGCCCACCTGATTGCGCCACTCAAAGCGGTACGTACCGGGATTGGCGATCTGAAGGGGGATCATGATCAGCCCGTTACCGGGATCACCTAGAAACTGGTTCCCCTGCCAGGTAATGAACCCGGCGCCGGTCGCGTCGTTGGCATCATCCAGGTTCGGCGCGGTAATTCCGGACCCCGGCCCCCGAACCCAGCCCTCCGGCAGTTCGGCAATTCGCTCCGGCTCAATGACTACCAGACCATTTTCCTCAAGATAGACGAGATCGTCCTGGCCGAAAGCCATGGAACAGACCAGTAATGCAGCCAGCGCAGCAAATCGGATACCCATGGCCGGAAGGTACGCGAAACCTCCGGCGCACACTGTGACTCAGGCCCGAAAATGCCTTTTGTTCAGGCTGAAGGTCAGGCCGTCATGGCGGCAGTAAACAGTCCGCCGAGCAGTTCCCGATCTACCGCCACCGGCGCGTTACTGAGCAGTCTCTCCTGCACGATGGCGCCGCTGGTCAGGCGTTCGATGTCAGATTCCTGGTAGCCGAGATTGACCAGGCCGATGGGCATATCGGACTGGCCCATCAGCAGGCGCAGGTGCTCCGCCAGCACGATACCGGCGTCATCCTCACCGGCGTCCGCGATGTTTGCGCCCAGCCACCGTGCGGCAGACAGATGCCGCTCCGGTGACGCTGCGGCGGTGAGGGTGAACACCGCCGGTGCGCTGATGATTACCGACATGCCGTGAGGTACCACCGGATGGTCCAGCGGGTAGCCCGCCGGCATGAAATCTCCGGCGCAGGTCGCCACCGAGTAGGACATGCCGTGAGGCAGATGAACGCCGCAGTTGCCGAAGGCGATGCCCGCGAGGGTTGCGGCCCACATCACCTGGGCGCGGGCTTCAGCGTCCTGTGGATCATTGACCGCCCGCACCATAAATCGACCCAGAATCCGCAGCGCCTCCGCACACCCCATGTCGCTCCAGGGGTTGGCACCCTGGCTCAGAGGCCGCTCCACGCCGGGGGTTGCCGGACGTTGGGTGTAAGGGCGGGCCGTATAAGACTCAAGGGCGTGGGAGAGCACATCAAAGGCCGAGCAGGCCACCACCGCTTTCGGGAGCGTATCGGTCCAGTCTGGATCGATCAGCGCCCGGGTGGGGCGGAGCTGCCGGGATGCGATGCCGGTTTTTGCGCCCAGTTCCACGTCATCGAAGATGGCAATGCCGGTGCATTCGCTACCGGTCCCAGACGTGGTGGGGCAGGCTATGTGCGGCTTCAGCGGTCCGGGCACCGGCTGCGCGTCACCCACCGGTGCATTGACGTAGGTCATCAGGGGCGCGGGATGGGTGGAATACAGATTGGCCGCTTTAGTGGTGTCGATGACCGACCCGCCGCCGATGGAGATAAACCCGTCCGGCTTCAGGTCCGCCGCAAACTCGCTGGCTTTCTGAAACGATCCGCGGGTGGGTTCCACCGAGATCTCGTCGTACACCTCCCAGGTCACCCCCGCGTCCTTGAGCGACTTAAGCGCCCGCTCAAACGGTGCCAGGGCCCGAACCCGGGGGTCGGTAATGAGCGCGCAGTGGCGAATGCCGGCGTGGCGCGCCTCAAAGCCAAGTTCGGTGATGACGCTCCGGCCGTAGCTGATGGAGGTGGGATCAACGCTGAAGGCGTGATCCCCGCCATCCGCCGGGGCGTAGAAGTGGCAGCAGCCCATCAGCCGGTGCGCCTGATCAGACCGACCGGAGGACGCGCCGCCGCCACGCGGTTAAAGCGCCTGAGCCAGCGGCATATCCCGGCGCGGGCCGTTTTCAAGCGCGTCTGCAACCGCGGCCACGACCAGGTCAACCTCGTCGCCATCGATGCAGAAGTGGGGAGTAAACCGCAGGGAATTCTCACCGCCATGGATCACGCCGATGCCCCGTTGGCGTAGATACTCCTCCAGACTATCAGCGCCGTAGGCTTTGTATTCCGGTGATACCTCGCAGCTGAACAGCAGGCCGGTGCCCTGAACGTTGGTGATGCGTCCGGGCTGACTTTCCGCCAGTTGGTTGAGCTTTTGCAGAAACTCCTCACCGCGCTCGCGAATATTGCGGCGGACTTCCGGCGTGACCATTTCCAGCACCGCCGTGGCGACGTCCATCGCCCGGGGGTTGGTGGTCATGGTGTTACCGTAGATACCGCTGCGGTAAAGGCCGGCGGCACGCTCGTTCATCGCGAGCACCGACAGCGGGTATTGCCCGGCATTCAGGGCTTTTGAATAGGTTTCCATATCTGGCGCCGGCAGCGTTTCGAAGCCGGGGTAGTCTACGATCGACAGGCAGCCATGACCGCGCAGGCCGGCCTGAATCGAGTCGACCAGCAGCAGCGACCCGTGCTGCTCCGTAAGCTGCCGGGCCGCCGCGTAAAACTGCGGCGTGATGCCCTGGCCGGGATTTCCCTCGCCCATCACCGGCTCCATAAAAAAGGCCTCGATGAACTCGCCATTTGCGTCGGCGTCGGAGTAGATCTGATGCAGCGCCGCCACGTTGTTGGGCTCTACGGTGATCAGATTTTCCCGGTCGCGGAAGCTGGCCAGGTGGCGGCTGTAGTTTCTGACCGAAGAATCGGAAAACTGCGCCGGCCGATCCGTGCGGCCGTGAAAGCCACCCTCGAGCGACAGAATGCGAATGGGCTTGCCGGCGTGCCGGCCGCCGGGATCCGTCATCACCTTGGCGTTAACATCTGACAGGCGGGCGGCGGCGGTAACCGACTCCGAGCCGCTGTTCAAAAACAGGAAATGTTCAAACACCGGCGCTGAGTCCGGCCGGCGATGGCCAATCTCCTGCTTCAGGGCATCGAGCAGACGTCGCTGGGAGAAGCTGCCGGTCATCACGTTGGCCATCACCTGATCTCGGCTCATGGCTTCGGCCACGGCCGGCGGGTTGTGGCCAAAGCCCAACATGCCGTAGCCGCCGGAGTCGTGGATCACGGCCCCTTTGGAGGTGACAATCCAGGGGCCGCGGGCCGCCAGTGCCACGTAGGGATTGACCGCATCGGCGGCGTAGAAATTGATGATGCCCTCCTGCACCTGGGCGCGCTGGGTCTCCTCGTCCAGGGAAAGAAACTCCGCGTAGTCATTTTTCAGCGCTGCGAATACGTCCACGGCCGCCGCAACCGCCTGGGAAAGGGCGTCGTGGCTGGCCGCAAACTGAGAGAGAATAGCGTCGCTGAGACCGCGGGTGATCACCGCACCGCCCGATTCCCGCAGCGGTTTGAGTTGCTCTAAAATATCCATTTTCCGCTTCCTGTCTGGTCTGGCGGCTTGGGCCTTCAGTCCCCCGATCGGCGTAGAAAAGCCGGTGGCTGGTGGGCAATGGCGAAGCCGCGAATTGGGGCAAATTTTATCACACTCCCATGTATCTCCTGACCCAGGGTAATCAGGTTGAATCCCTGGCCGATCAGCTGCTGGAGCAGCTGGCGGCGCCCCGGGACAACCCGCTGGCCAGTCCCTGGGTCCTGGTGCCTCACGCAGAAATGGGCCAATGGCTGGCCCGGCGCATGGCGCGGCGCCACGGCTGCAGCGCCAACGTCTCCTTTGTGCTGGCGGCGACAGCCCTCTGGGATCTGATGCATCGCGCCAATCCGGCGATCCCGCGCCACAACGGCTATCGACCGGAGGTGCTGGCGGCGCGGATCTTTGCGGAGCTCGGCGCGCTGCCCGATCAGGCGCGGCTGGCGCCGCTGCGGCGCTACCTGGCCGGCCGACCGTCCGCCTCGGTGCTGCGCTTCAGCCTGCGGTTGGCGGGTCTTTACGACCAGTACCTGGTCTACCGGCCCGAGATGGTGCTCCGCTGGGAGGTGGGAGAGGGGAAGGACTGGCAGTCCTGGCTCTGGCGCCGCCTTGCGCCGGATCAGCCGTGGCACTGGGCCCGCTGCGTCGACTGGCTGAAAAAAAACGGTGCTTCCCTCACGCTCAAGTCCGCGCCGCCGCAGGTGTTTGTGTTTGGTCAGTCCACCCTGTCGCAGGGTTTTGTGCACAGTCTGCTGGCATTTGCGGAGGTGCTGCCGGTCCATTTTTATCATTGGGCGCCTACCGCCGAGTACTGGTCCGACGTTGCCAGCCCGCGGCGCCGGACGACGGGCCGGGACAAGCCTCCGGAACCGTTGCAGGACGCCGACCTGTCACCGCTGCTCACGTCCCTTGGGCAGCCGGTGAAGCACATGGCGGATTTTCTCCAGGCCGGTGATCCCAACGAGCAGGACTGCTGGGAGCGCCCGGCGGAACGCTCGCTGCTTGGCGCGCTCAGGCGGGAGATGCTTTACGCCGGGGCGGAGCAGGAATCGGCTTCGGCGGACGGCAGTCTGCTGATCCAGCGCTGCACCTCCCGGCGGCGGGAGGTGGAGGTGTGCATCGACACGCTCAGCGCTCTGTTTGCCGACACCGATCTGGCGCCGGACGACGTGCTGGTGCTGTGCCCGCAGCTTGACCAGTACCTGCCG
>JBCCVP010000216.1:0-6657 GCA_039195135.1 Pseudomonadota bacterium
CGAAGACGGGTCTCCCGGCGGCGAAGGGACCAGCCGGGACGTGAGCAACTGGGACTGACATGAGCCGGGCTCGTCCGCAAACCGGTTTTTCCCTCATCGAGCTGTTGGTGGTGCTGGTGCTGGCCGGCCTGCTGGCCAGCCTGGTCGGGGGGTCGGTGATTCGCAATCTCGATGGGGTGAAAACCCGCCAGGCGGGGAAAAACCTCGTGACTGCGCTGCGCTACACCCGCGGCCAGGCGATTGTGAAGCGGGAAGAGCAGACGCTGGAAGTCAACATCGAAGACCGCAGCTTCCGGGCACCGTCGAAGGACGCGGTGGTGCTGCCGGATGGCGTGGACGTCACGCTGAAGACCGCCGCCTTTGATCTGGAAGGCACCGTGGGCAAAGTCCGATTTTTCCCCGACGGAAGTTCCACCGGGGCCCAGATCACGCTGAGCGCCGGACGCCGTTCCTGGCTGATCAGCGTGGGCTGGCTGACCGGCGAGATTGACCTCCGGGAGGGGGACGCCTGATGAGCCGCGTTCGTCGCCAACGGGGCTTCACCCTCCTGGAGGTGCTGGCGGCGTTTGTAGTCTTTGCGCTGCTGTTCACCACCACGCTCAAGATCATGTCCGCGTCGGCGCGCAACGTCACGCGCTCCGCTGACTATTCCCAGGCTGCCCTGTGGGCGCAGAGCCGGATGGATCTGGTGGGTATCGATCCGCCGATTGAGGAAGGCAACTGGGAAGGCGAATTCGACGACGAGTACCGCTGGACGCTGGATATCCAGGCCTACGACGTGCTGGATGAGCTGTCCGCGGATCTGGCCGAAACGCCGGTGGATCTTTACTACGTGGAACTGCAGGTGTTCTGGGGCCGGGATTCGCAGCGCCGGGCCGTATTCAAAACCCTGCGCTCGGCGACACCGGTGCGCGGACCATGAAACGTCAGGCGGGCTTCACCCTCGTGGAACTGCTGATGGCGATCACGCTGATGGCCATGGTGATGACGCTGGCCTATCAGGGCCTGCGGGCCGGCGCCCGTACCGTTGATGCCGGCGAGGAAATGGTGGACCGGAGCAACCGGCTGCGAATTGTGCAGGGTTTTGTGCGCAACCAGATCAGCCGGATGCTGCCGCTGGCGCTGAAGAGTGAAGAGGATGACGAGGACACGCTGGGCGTGGTCCTGTTTGAAGGCGAGGATGACACCATGCGCTTCGTAGCGCCCATGCCGGGATATCTGAGCCGCGGCGGTCCCCACGAACAGGTGCTGGCGCTGCGCTCCGGGCCCAACGGTAAGGAACTGCTGTTTGCCTTTCGCCTGCTGGGCACCTTTGAAGACGGCGACGCGCTGGAGGACAGCGAGCAGCCGCCGACGGTTTTGCTCGACGGTATTCGCGATGGCACCTTTGAGTACCTGACGGTCGACGACGAGGGGGAGCCGACCCTCTGGCTGGATGAGTGGGAAGATGAGTCGGTCACGCCGCTGCTGGTGCGGATTGAGCTCGAAATGACCAGCGGCAGCCGCATGACCTGGCCAACGCTCGACGTGGCGCCGCTCATCGACGGCACCGCCGCCCGCAACCCCCGGGGCAACGTGATCTCCAGCCAGAACAACCGGGTGCGGGATCCGGACCGGCCCATCCGACGGACCACCGACCTGTGAGGCCGGCGCCGCAGAAGCAGCGCGGTATCGCCCTTGTGGTGGTGCTCTGGCTGAGCCTGCTGCTGACCATTCTGGTGGGCAGCTTTGCCATCGTGGCGCGGACGGAGAACCTGCAGGCGCGCCATCTGTTTGATACCACCCGCGCCTGGTATGCCGCGGAGGCCGGGCTGCACCGGGCGGTGTTTGAGCTGCGCAACCCCAATCTTGAAGAGCGCTGGTTTGCCGACGGGCGCACCTACACCACCGAATTTGAAGGCGCCACGGTGGAGATTTCGGTTACCGACGAGACCGGCAAGATCGACCTGAACGTGGCGGACGAGTTGCTGCTGGGCGCCCTGTTTCAGTCCGCCGGCGTGGAGCCGGAAGCGTCCGACCTGCTCGTCGATGCGGTGCTCGACTGGCGCGATCCGGACGACCTCGTGCGCTTAAACGGCGCCGAGGACGATGATTACGAAGCCGCCGAGTATCCCTACGGCGCAAAAGACGCACCGTTCGACACGGTCACCGAGCTACAGCAGGTGATGGGGATGAACTACGAGCTGTTTGTCACGCTGGAGCCGGCGCTAACGGTTTACACCGGCCGGGCCCGGCCCGATCCCGCCTTTGCACCGCGGGAAGTGCTGATGACCATCGATGGCATGACCGAAGAGCTGGCGACAGAGTTTATCGATCAGCGGGAACAGATTGAGGATTTTGGAGTCCCACTGCCCATACTGCCCGACGGCACCGAGGCGGTGGCCCGGGCCGGCAGCTACACCTACAGCATCAAAGTGAAGGCCACCTTACCCAACGATGCCTGGGCCGAGCTGGAGGCAACCATCCGACCCGGTGGCGCCATACAGGGCCGGCCCTTTCGCATCGTTCGCTGGAAAGACTCCTGAAGATGTTTAATCGCGTAACCAAAGTACTTCGCAGCCAGGCCTGGTTCCGCCAGCTCAGCACATTTCTCAGCTGGTGGACGACTCAGCTCGTGGACAGCCTGCCGCCCCGTCTCAAGGGTTTTTTCACCACCCGGCAGGTGCGGCTGCTCGCCCGCATGGCGGACGACGAGGTGCTGCTGTGGCGCGATGGTGAGACGTCGGAGGAGCTGGGCCGGTTTCGGCTGCATGACGATCATGAGGTCGCCCGGCAAGCGGTGCAGGCGGCGCTGACCCGTTTTGACGACGCCACGCCGCAGACCGTTTTTCTGGTGGAAGAGGGCGAGGTGCTGATCCACCAGCTCAACGTGCCGCTGGCGGCGGAAGAAAACCTGCGCCAGGTGCTTGCGTTTGAGATGGACAAGAACACGCCCTTCACCGCGGAGCAGGTCTGTTTTGACTACCGCATCGTGGAGCGTACCGCCAGCTCGCTGCGGGTGGAGCTCGTGGCGGTGCCCCGGCCGCTGATCGACCGCGCGGTGACGGGTCTGGGCGAACGGGGTGTGGATCTCCACGGCATCGACGTGGCCCGTACGCGGGAAGAAGGCGTGCTGGCGCTGCTCGGGGTCAACCTGCTCGAGCCGGCGCAGCGGGCCCGCGTGGACCGGCGCCCGCTGCAGATCAATCTGGGCCTGGCGGCGCTGCTGGTGCTGCTGCTCTACGGCCTCATGTGGCAGTCGCTGGTGGCCAAGGAGCAGGCCATCGAGGGCTTTCAGGCGCGCACCGCGGATGCCCGGCGCGGCGCCGAGGAGGCCGCGGCGCTGCGCTCGGAGCTGACCGAGGCGCGGGAGGCGGCGTCCTTCCTGAGCGAACGCAAAGCCAGCAACGCGGTGGTGATGGAGGTGCTCAAATCGGTCACCCAGGCGATGCCGGACCCGGTTTGGATCCAGCGCCTGCAGGTCACCCAGGGCAAGGTGCAGCTCACCGGCCAGGCGCCGGAAGCCGCGGCCATCATCGCCCTGCTGGAAGAAGCGGACTGCCTTAAGGAACCTTCGCCGAAGGGCGCCTTTACGCCGGATGCCAAGTCGGGCAAAGAACGCTTCACCATCGAAGTATTTGTTGACGAATGTACGGGAGAAGAAGATGCCGACGCTGCTGCCGGATGAAAATCGTCAGAAGCCGTTAGCCTGGATGCTGCTGGTGGTGGCGGCAATCCTGGTCTACTGGGTGGGTTTTCGCTGGTACTTCGAGCGCCAGGGGGAACTCAACGCTCAGATCGATCAGCTGCGTACTTCCCAGGCCCGCTTTCAGGGGCTACTGGAGCAGGGGCCGGTGCTGGAGCGGGAACTGGATTCGGTGCGCGAGCAGCAGGCGGAGGCCGATTTCTTTTTTCCTCAGGACAACACCTCGCTGGGCTCGGCGGCGTTGACCAACCGGCTGAAGGAGATCATTCGCGCCCACGGCAGTGAGGAAAACTGCCAGGTGATCTCCAACCAGAACATGCGGGTGCGGGATAAAGAGCGGTTTCAGCGCGTCACAAATAAGGTGCGTCTGCGCTGCGAGGTGGAAGATCTGGCCAACGTGTTCTATCAGCTGGAAAACGGCACGCCCTACGTTTTTCTGGACAACGTAAGCGTTTACCGTCAGATTACGCGCCGCCGGCAGGGGCGGGAGACGGTTCGGCAGCAGATCCTGGATGTGCGCTTCGACCTGTCCGGCTACTTGAGAATCCCTGGCTGAGATGAAACCGGCACGCATCATATTCCTCTCCCTGCTGGCGGGCTGTGCGCTGCTGACCGCAGGCATCGTTGCGCTCTGGTCCGGCTTTGGCCAGACCATCGATCCAGCGCCACCGCTGGCGGCGGCCCGGCCCGGCGGGGCGGGTGCCGGGGCCAGTGAGGAATTTGCGTTGCCCGGGTTTGAATCGTTTGATGAGGTCATTCAGCGGCCGCTGTTCAACGACGATCGACGGCCGCTGGAGCCAACTGTGACGGAAACCCCCACCGAGCCCGGGGTGGGCGAGCCGGGAGGGCCGCCGGCCGAACTCAATGTGGCGGTCACCGGCATCATTATCACGCCGCAGCAGAAACTCGCGATGGTCACCAATAACGTGTCCAAAGAATTCCTGCGGCTGAAAGAAGGCATGAGCCTCGACGGCGAGCAAGCCGGCTGGACGCTGCGCTCGATTGAGCCGCGGCGGCTGGTATTTGACGGTGGGGCCGGGACCGCAGAGGTAAAGCTGGAAACCTACACCCAGGCGCTGAAAGGCGGCGCGCCACCGCCGCGGCGCAGTGCGGTAGTGACCGCAGCCAATGACAACAATAAAAAGCCCGAGGGCGGAAACGGGGACAACGCGGATACGCCCACGTCGGACCAGGACCGGGCTGCCCGGGCTGAGGAAATCCGGCGGCGGGTTGCAGAACGCCGGGCCCAACTCAGGGAAGAAGCCGAAAGGCGCCGCGCGGAGGCGGAACTGGATGATGACGAAGACTAAGAATAAGACCGGGCCCGCGGGGCCTGATCAAAGGCGATGGATCTTAATGCTGGGCGCGGCGGCGATCACGCTGGCCGCCGGGTGTGCGTCCCGGGATTTGCAGGGCATGGATGAGAGCCAGCGCGACGCTGCCGCCGAGGCCGGTGCACCGACGGAAGGCGCGGAGGCGGAATCGGGCGTGGCGCTCGGCCCGGAAGCCGACGACTCCGACGCGCAGGAACCGGCCGAGCGTTACCAGCTCTACCGGGGCACGGGCGAGTTTTTTGACGAAAAAGCCGCGGCCCAGCGGCCACCGGGTCCGGGCGAGGAAGGCGAGGTGGTTTTCAACTTTGAAGGCCAGCCGCTGCAGGAGGTGGTGAAAGCCATCCTGGGTGATCTGCTGGGGGAAAACTACGTCATTGCCCCCGGCGTCAGCGGCACCGTGACCTTTTCCACCTCCAAACCGATCCGCCAGGAGCAGGCGCTGGCGGTGCTGGAGATGCTGCTGTCCTGGAACAACGCGGCGCTGGCGTACTTTGACGGCCGCTATAACGTGATGCCGCTGGCCAACGTGATTAAGGGGCAGCTGGTGCCAACGACGGCCCCGGCAGCCGGTCAGCGCGGCTACGAGGTACGGGTATTCCCGCTTGAGTTTATCGCCCCGACGGAGATGCAGAAACTGCTGCAGCCCTATGCCCGGGATCCTGCGTTTGTGGCGGTGGACAATCCCCGGGGTCTGCTGGTGCTGGCGGGTACCCGGCAGGAGCTGGCCAATTACCAGCGCACCATCGACATCTTCGACGTGGACTGGCTCGCCGGCATGTCTGTGGGCATCTATCCCATTCAGCGGGTGGAGGCCGATACGGTGGTGACGGAGCTGGAGAGTGTGTTCGGCGAAGGGGCCGGCACGCCGCTGGCGGGTATGTTCCGGTTTCTGCCGGTGGAACGGCTGAATGCGATTGTGGTAATCACGCCGCAGGTGAAATACTTGGAAACCGCGGCGGACTGGATCGAGCGGCTGGACCGGGGCGGCGCGGAGGGAGCCGGCACGCGGCTCTACGTTTATAAGGTTAAAAATGTGAAGGCTACCGATCTGGCCGACACGCTGAACGACGTTTTTGGCGGCGGCAGCTCCAGCAGCTCGCGGGGCCGCAGCAGCACCGACAGTCCGTTTGCGCCGGGCCTGGAAACGGGAGAGATCACCTCGATCAACGATGCCCGGCGGGAAAACCGTCAGCAGCGCACCGACTCGGCACCGAGCGGTGGTGGCGGCGACGGTGGTGTCGCCCTGGTGGACGGTGAGGAAATCCGCATCACCGCTGTGGAGGAACAGAACTCGCTGCTGATTCGCGCCACTCCCGGTCAATATGACGCGGTGCTGGGCGCCATCAAGCGGCTCGACACCGAACCGCTGCAGGTGCTGGTGGAGGTAAAGGTCTACGAGGTCAACTTGACCGACGATCTGTCTTTCGGCGTTGAGTGGTATCTAGAAAATAGCGTCGAGAACTTTCCCGGCATCAGCCCCGACCCGGATCCGGATCCGGATGGCGGGCTCAAGGATATTTTCGATTCCGGCGGCTCCCGCAGCGGTGACCGGGCCGGCCGCGCCGGGTCCGGCGGCTTTTCCTACTCCATTGCCGGGATCGACGTGGCGGCGCTGGTGACGCTGCTGCAGAGTGAGAC
>JBCCVP010000217.1:0-6452 GCA_039195135.1 Pseudomonadota bacterium
AGCAGACCAACCAGCTCGGCCTTACGGCATTCGAGCAGACCCTCACCAGCTCAGCCCCGGGCGGTATTGCGCTGGCGCGTCGCGGGTTTCGCCTGGCTCCTGAGCGTCTGGCCCACTACCGAGCGCTTTACCACGACGAGCCGCAGGTGCTTGAGCACCTGAACCGGGTGGATCCCGCCGCCCCGTAGCAGGCCTTTTTTCGCAACAGAATCGGGCGTTTTGCCGGGAAGCTCGACTTGCTCTCGTCGGCGCAACTGGTTTTAATGGGGCCGGTTTTTGGGGATGACGGGTTTGATGGCAAAAAAATCTTGCCTTCACATGCCGTTACTGGCTGTTCTTGCTTTTGTTTCTATGTCGATTTCGGCTGCGGAGATCCGTGGTCAGGTGCGCCTGATCGACCAGGGCAAAAGCGTGAATCGGGTCAGCGACGTTGTCGTATATTTCCGGCCCGACGATCACGGGCCGGCGAATGCCGTGCTTGCCGATCCCAAGGAAGAGTTTGAGATGGGCACCCGTAAGAAGACTTTTGATCCGCCGGTGCTGGCGGTGCCGGTGGGCGCCACGGTGCGGTTTCCCAATCGCGACCCCATTCTGCACAACGTTTTTTCCGTGTCCGGCGGGAATCAGTTTGACGCCGGGCTGATCCCCAAGGGTCCGGGCAAAACCCACCGCTTTGGCGAGGCTGGGCACGTAAGAGTGTTCTGCAACGTGCACCAGGAGATGACGGCCAATATCCTCGTGCTCGACACGCTGCATTTTGCCTACCCGGACCGGCGCGGGCGCTTTGCGCTGGAGAACATTCACGACACCCCCGGGACGCTGGTGGTCTGGCACGAGCGGGCCAGCGAGTCCCGGCACCTGACGCCGGCGGGCACGGTCACCCAGGACGTGGAGCTCCAGCTGGTGAAGCGCCGGGTGCCCAACCATAAAAACAAATTTGGCCGTTCCTACAAAACCCGAGGTCGCCGTGGCCGTTACTGAGACCAAATCCCGCATGGGCCTCGGCGGGCAGATTTTTCTGCTCACCGCGCTGCTGATCGTGCTGATGGTGCTGGCCGCCGTGGGCACCGGCGTTTATCAGGGGCAGCGCCGCGCCGACGCGACGGTGGAGGAAACGCTGAGTCGATCCTCCGTGACCCAGTTTGATATCGAGCGGCTGCGGGCCCGGGAGGCCGAGCTGGTGGCGGAAATTATCGCCAAGGACACGGCGGTCACCAGCTACGTGGCGGAGGCAGCCGCCCAGGACGTGCTCGGTTCCATCTCGGACCTGATCGCCGAGCGTCAGGCCGAGTATGAATTTGATCTGGCGGTGGTGATGGACGCGGAGGGTCGGGTGCTCGCCCGCACCGATCGGCCCGTGAGACCGAATGAGACGCTCGCTGGCGACCCGCTGGTGAAAGAGCTGATCAACTTCCTGAATCCCATTTCCGCCGTCTGGCCGGAGGGGGAAGAGCTGTATCAGATCGCCATGACGCCGATGGACCAGAACTTCACCCTGATCGGGTTCCTGGCCATCGGGCAGCGCATCGGCGATGAGCTCAGCCAGGAGATCAAAAGTGCCACCGGTACCGACCAGATGTGGCTCAACACCGCTAATCGCGTGATGGCCACCACCCTCGCGGATGACGATGGAACCCAGGTGGTCACCCAGCTGGCCGCCTCTGAACCCGGCCTTGAGACGCTGTTCAGCGGTGCAGCGGAATCGGTGCGCGTGCCGGTGGAAATCAGCGGCAGCCAATGGATGGTGAGCGGCGAAGCGGTGGCACTTGATGAAAACACCATGGCCGCCGCGGTGCTGACGCTCGTCAACGTGGACGCGATCATGTCCCCCTATCAGCGCCAGGCGCTGATTCTTGCCGGCGTGGGCGCGCTGGTGATTGTGGCGGGGTTGGCCCTTTCGCTGGCGCTGTCCCAGCGTCTGGCCCGGCCTCTGAAGGTACTGACCGAGGCGGCCACCGCGGCCGGCGCCGGCCACTACGAGCAGCATTTTGACCACGGCGGCTCGAAGGAAATTGTCGGCCTATCAAGCGCCTTTGAGTCGCTGCTCAGTGACCTGCGGGAAAAGCGCGACATGGAGGAGTATGTCTCGGATCTATCCCGCTACCTGCCGGATCCTGCCTTTGAGCAGGGGAGCGTGTCCCGCACCCACAGCGGTGGCACGTCGCCGGGGCGGGAGACGTTGGCGTTGCTGGCGCTCGACTACCGGCACATGGTGAATCCGGAGAAGGCGGGCTCGCCGGAAGACAACCTGCGCCGCTTTCAGGCCCAGCTGTCGCAGATTGCCGCGCTGGCGGAAGCGCTTGATGCGCGGCTGGAGTCGTTTTCCGGCCACCGCGCGGTGATCGGATTTCGCGGGGCTGATGCCATCGCTCACGCGCTGGAGTTTTCTGGTCATGTGGCGGAGTACGCCACGGACCAACCGAGCATGGGCCTGGTGAAAGGGCAGGTGGATCGGGGCATGGTCCGCGCCGGCATGTCCAGCGCCGAGGTGCTGATCGGCAAGGCCAGCCATCAGGTAGACCTGCTGCTGGAGGAGGCAACCACCGGCGCGCTGCTGTTTTCACCGGCTATCCGCGATGAGGTGGATGCGCTGCTGGCGGAGATTTCCGCCCGGGCCCAGGTGCACAAGGGCCGTGTGAGTGGGCGCAAATACTTCGCCGTGCGCTACCAGGAACTCAGCGCCTTTGCCGACACCGTGTCCGACCGCACGCTGGCTACGTCCCGCACGGAAGCGGCAGAAACGGTAATTGAAAGCGTATCCCGCACCCGGGAGATTGTGCCCGGCGACCTGTTCGCCGGTCGCTTCGAGATTGTCTCCATCCTGGGGCAGGGCGGCATGGGCATGGTGTACAAGGCGCTGGACCGGGAGCTGGACGACTTTGTTGCCCTGAAAACGCTGCTGCCCAGCATGGCGGAAGACGAGAAATACCTGAATCAGCTGAAAGAAGAGATCAAGCTGGCCCGCCGCATCACCCATCCCAACGTGCTGCGCACCTTCGACTTCGGCTCCCACGGCGGACTGGCCTACATCTCCATGGAATACGTCCGCGGCATGACGCTCAAGTACCTGATGCGGCAGCGTTCGCGGCTGCCGTTCTCCGCGGGTCTGCGGATTGTGCGCCAGACCTGCGCTGGGCTGGAGGCGGCCCACGCGGAAAACGTAGTGCACCGCGACATCAAGCCGGAGAACATCATTCTGGAGGCGGCGGGCAATGCCAAGCTGATGGACTTTGGCATCGCGCATCCGGTGGCCAACGACGAAGCGGACTCGGGGGTCTTTTTTGGCACGCCGCGCTACGCCGCGCCGGAGCAGATGGCAGGAAAAGCCGTCGGTGCGCCGGCGGACGTGTTCGCCTGCGGCGTGGTCATGTACGAGCTGTTTGGCGGCGCCACGCCGTTTCCCCAGACGGAAATGATGCAGAACTACGAGGCAAAGCGAGACGGTCTTTACGAACCGCTTAGGTCACTCTGGGAGGAGTGCCCGGAAACGCTCGACACGGTCGTGAGCGCCTGCCTGAAGGCCGACGTGAGCGAGCGCTTCGCGGACGCGGGCGCCCTGGCGCAGGCGCTGGCGGGGCTGCGGGCGTGAAGTCAGTGAGATACTTCGGCGCCGCGCTGGCGGTCGCGGTGGGCGGCACGTCACTGGCCCAGGAGGAAGCCAGCAACTGGGAAGGCTACGGCCAGGCGCGTCTGCGGGCAGACCAGGTGGAAGATCTCCCCAACGGCGATGACGTGGACCGGGCCCGCTTCCACGGGCTGTTTGGCGCCCGCTACGTCGGCTGGGACCGCTTTGAGTTTGGCGCCGCGGTGAAGGTGGCCAACGGCACCGACCGCAACTCAGACAACGTGCGCTTTCTCGACAACGAGGAGTCGGACGAGGTCAATCTCGGCGAGGCCTATCTGCGGTATTTTCCCGGTGCCGATACGCTGGTCGAGGTGGGCCTGACCCCGTTACCGCTGAACCTCACGCCGACGGTGTGGGATCACGATCTGCGCACCTGGGGCGCCTCGGTGCAGCAGGATTTTTTCATCAGAGATTTTGACCGCCTCTCCTTGCTGGCCGGCACGTTTCGCGGGATGCACATCGACGAAACGGGCACCGAGCTGAACGCGGCGCAGGTGAGCTGGGAGATCCTTGAGGGGGCGCCGAAAGGTGGCGCCATTCGTCTGGCCTATCTCGACTTTGACGAGCTGACCCCGCTGATCGGTGACGGGCGCACGCGCACCAACCGCGTTGAGGCCGGCGAGCTGGTGAACGACTATGAACTGCTGGACCTGCAGCTGGAGCTGCTGTGGCCGACCCGCTTTGGCGGCCTGCTGACGCAGGTGGACCTGACCCAGAATCTGGGCGCTGATGAAGATGATCAGGCGGCCCGCTTTTCCCTGGTGATGGGCAACGCCGCAAGAGACGGCGGCTGGGAAGTGGGTTACTCGCTGCAGCGGGTGCAGCGGGAAGCGGTGATGGCCGCGTTTAATGAAGACGACTGGTGGTTTCCCAGCGCCATGCGGGGCTATATGCCCTGGGTGAGCTACGGGATTTCGCCCAACCTGCACGTGCGGCTGGCGGCATTCATCGAGCGCCGGGATGACCGGCCGGAGCACCTGAAGCGGCTGCTCCTGGATTTCAACTGGCGCCTGGATTAGCCCTGAGGTAAGTCCTCAGGCTCGCCGGTAAGCGCGCAGAAACAGGTCCACACACGCCGCCAGATATTTCTTATTGTCCGCCTCGCTCGGGCCACCGGAAATGTTCAGCATGGCCCGGTTCAGATGTTCGCCTTGCATCATGTAAAGCAGCTGGCGGGCAGCCGTAGGAATGTCTTCAATCTCCAGCACGCCGCGATCCACCTGGCCCTGCAGATAGCCCTCGAGCGTCTGCTTCATCATGTCCGGACCCGCGGCGTAGAAAATCTCCGCCAGCCGCGGATTGCTGTCGGCGTGCCCGCAGAGCAGCCGCTTGAGCCGAATGGCCTCGTCGGAGTGGAACAGCTCGTCATAAAGCGTCACCACCCGATGGAGCACCTGCTCCACCGGCAGGGCCGGATCCAGCGCCGCCGGCGTCAGCTGGTGCGCTTCACATTTGTTCCGGATGCAGGCGGAAAACAGCGATTCTTTACTGTCAAAGTGAGAGTAGACGGTCTGCTTTGACACTCCTGCCTGTATCGCCACCTGGTCCATGCTGACCCCGTCGTAGCCATGCTCAAGAAACAGCCCCGACGCCGCCGTGTAGATCTGCTCCTTTTTCGATTCGCTCTTGGGTCGCCCCCTGGCGATCGTTTCACCGGCTGATGACACGAAATTCACTCCGTTACTTTTATCATACTAGACTGTCCAGTCTAGCTATCTTAGACTGTGCCCAATTACTGGACCGACAAGTTTAGAAAATAGTGATGGTTATGCGCAAATCAACCCTCCTTAGCATTTTGGCCCCGCTGGCGCTGATCGGCTGCGCACCAGAGCCCGACCCGGCCGCCGGCACCGTGGTTCCGCAGCCCGCGGAGCTTGGCACCCTGGCAGGCCAGCCCTCCTACGCCATCGACCGGGAGTTTGCTGGGCTGGTGACCCCCGCTCAGGCCACAGATCTTGGATTTGAGCTGGCGGGCAAGACCGCACAGGTGAGCGTGGACGAGGGCGATTCGGTCAAAGCCGGGGACCCGGTAGCGGTGCTCGACACGGAGCTGCTGGAAGACGAGCGCGAACAGCTGGTGGCGCAGCGCCAGGAGCTGGACGCGGCGCTGAAGCTCAACGGTCTGAACCGCGAGCGCATCGCGGAGCTCACCAGCAAGGGATTTGCCTCCGAGCAGCGCGCTGACGAGCTGGACACCGAGCGGGATTCTCTGACGGCCCGGCGGGCCCAGGTGCAGGCGGCCCTGGCGGCCAACCGTACCCGCCTCGACAAATCGGTCCTGCGGGCGCCGTTTGACGCCACCGTCAGCCGGCGGTTTGTCGACTCCGGCGCCGTGGTGAACGCCGGCACACCCATCTTCCGGCTGCTGGAGTCCAGCCAGCTGGAGGCGCGGATCGGCGTCCCGGTGCGCATGCTGCCGTCTCTCGCGGTAGGGCAGCCGATCGAGATCCGGGTTGGCCCAACGCCCGTGCCGGGCACCGTCATTGCCCTTGGCCAGGACGTAACCCGGGCGACCCTCACCGTACCGGTGCGCGTGGCCCTGGCAACCGAGGCGATTGCCGTGCCTGGCGATCAGGCCTACCTGACCCTGCCGGAGCAGGTGGAGCAGGCCGGTTTCTGGGTACCCCTGGAAGCCCTGTCCGAAGGCATGCGCGGGTTGTGGAACATCTATGCGGCGGTGCCGGACGCTTCCAGCGAGAGTTTTGTGCTGGCCACCCGGGATGTGCGGGTGCTCTACGCGGACGGTGAGCGGGCCTTTGTCACCGGCGCCATCGAAAACAGCGAGCAGATCGTGTTGTCCGGCGTGCACCGGCTGGTGCCCGGTCAG
>JBCCVP010000218.1:0-6432 GCA_039195135.1 Pseudomonadota bacterium
ACCACGCCGCCCACGTCGGGCGACACGACAATCAGCTCGTTCATCGGCACCTGCCGCCACACGTCCGCCAGCAGTACCGGCGAGGCGTAGACGTTATCCAGCGGCAGATCAAAAAAACCCTGGATCTGGTCTGCGTGCAGGTCCACCGTGACGGCCCGATCGGTACCGACCGCGTCGATCATCTTGGCCGCCACCTTCGCCGTGATCGGCACCCGCGCGGACCGCTGGCGGCGATCCTGCCGGGCGTACCCGAAATACGGGATCACCGCGGTCACCCGCTTTACCGAGGCCCGGCGAAAAGCATCGATCATGACCAGCAGCTCCATAAAGTGCTCTGCGGTCGGATGGCAGGTAGGCTGAATAACAAACACCTCCTGCCCGCGGACGTTTTCCATGATCTCCACCGCCACTTCGCCATCGCTGAAGTTGCCCACGTTGATTTTGCCCAAGGGCAAATTCAGGTGAGCGGCAATGTCTCGCGCCAGATCAGGATGGGCGCGACCGGTGAAGATCTGCACACCGGTAATCGTCATCGTGTTCATCCGCTTGGGTCCCCGCGCCGAAAGGTCCGCAGGTAGCGACGCCTGGGGACCTTGACCCTAAAAAGAAACACCCGCGCGCCTTCAGGCGCGCGGGTATTCCTGTTGGCTGGGATGGCAGGACTCGAACCTGCGCATGCCGGGATCAAAACCCGGTGCCTTACCAACTTGGCGACATCCCATTAACTCATGCTCGAACCCTGCTGGGGCCGTGCCCGCGCATTTTAGCGGGGCCCATGGGTTCCTGCCACTGCGGGGCCGGTGCCGCAAGCGGGCGCGTATTCTAGCCTTTGACCCGGGACTGTCAATCCGGCCCGATGCAGATTCAGGCTCCCGCCGGCAGACGTTCCCAGCGGCGGATCACCAGGCGGACCCGGTCTCCGTCTTTGGTCGCGGTAATTTTTCGCGGCAAAACCTTGGTTTCCAGCGCCAGCTCGCCGGCGAACTGCACCGACCACTCGTGCTGCCGCAGGGCGTCAATTTTGCCGTCCCGGCCGCGCTGAATACCGGCATCCTGACCAGGTTCCGGCTGCCCGGTTACCCAGTAGGCCAGCGCGCCGACAGGAATCGACCACCCGGTGGTGCGGGCCACCAGGTCGTTAACGTCCGCCGCAACATAGCGCTGGCCGTCCGCCAGCGTGAGCTCCGCGAGGCCGGTCTGAACCCGCAGCCGCCAGCTGCCGCGGCCAAAGGCTCCGACAAAACTCAGCTCTGACAGCTCCGGCCGATGCTCCCAGAGCAGCGTGCCGCTGCCGCCATCGCGGCCGTTGGACAGGGCCAGGCGGCCCTCCAGCGACCAGGCTTCCGGAGGTGGCGAGAAGCCCGCGGCGTCTGGCACGGGGGGGCGGGTGGCGCACCCGGCGACCGCCAGCAGCGCCAGGAGGGCTGCGGCGGCCCGCCTCATCACGGATCCAGGCGGCGCCGCGTATCCAGTATCACTTCGCTCTCCGGAAGTCGCTCAAGACCCTGGTCCCAGGTCTCCCGAGCCTCCTGCTCCCGCCCCATGGTCCATAGCACCTCGCCGAGGTGCGCCACAATTTCCGAGTCAAACTCAAGCTCAAGCGCCGCTCGCAGGTACTTGAGCGCTTCCTCAAGGTTTCCCAGCTTGAAATGTACCCACCCCATGGAATCGGCGATGGCGGCTTCGTTCGGCAGCTGCTCGTAGGCGCGGGCGATCAGGCCCAGCGCCTCCTCGTAGCGGTCGGTGCGGTCCGCGAGGGTGTAGCCCAGCGCGTTGAGCGCGTTGGCATCATTAGGCCTCAGTTCGAGCACCCGCCGCAGATCACCCTCGGTAACGTCAAGCCGGTCCAGATCCTCCGCCAGCAGCGCCCGGGCGAACAGCAGGTCGGCGTTTTCCGGCAGCAGCGTCAGAGCGTCGCTGTACACATCAATCGCTTCTTCCGGTCGCTCCAGCTCCCGCAGCAGGCCGGCCTCCGCCAGAAAAGCCCGGGTGGCCGTCTGCTCGTTACCGTTCTGCAGCCGCCGCAGGATGACCCGGGCCTGGGCCATCTCATCGTTGGTGCCCAGCACCATGGCGCTGCGCAGCTTGGCGTCGTTCAGCCGATCGCCGGCCCGCACTTTGCCGTACCACGCCACCGTTTCCTCGAAGGGCTTTTCGAGCGTTTCCGCCAGCTGCCCCAGCAGAAAGTGCTTTTCGTCCTCGTCCTCGACCGCCAGCACTTCGAGCTGCCGGTAGTAGCTGTCCGCCGCTTCGGGCAGATCCGCCGCGTTGGCGTAGACGCCCTGGGAGTAAAGCACCAGCGGCGTGGGCTCAATCTCGTCCAGCTGAGCGATCGCTTCTTCATGACGACCAGCCTCGGCAAGCAGTGCGGCGTAGGTCTGCCGAGACTGCATGTTGTCCGGGTCCAGCGAGACTGCTTTCTCAAGATCCATCAGCGCTTCGTCGAGCCGGTTTTGCGACGTCCGCAGCCGGCCACGCCACAGATAGCTTTCGGCGTTGTCCGGGTTGATCTCGATCGACCGGGTGGCGTAGGCCTCCGCCAGCGCCAGCGCGCCAAACTGTACCGCCAGGTCACTGAGCTGCTGCACGATAGCCTGGTTAGCCGGAGGCGTGCGCTCCTGGCTCAGGCGCCGAAACAGAATCGCCGCGACGTCACGCTGCTCCGCACCGGCGAGGATCTTGATCACCGCCTCCCAGGCCGGCGGCGAGCTGTCCCGATCCAGGATTGCCACAATGTGGTCCCAGCCCAGCTCGAGCTCGCCCTGCTTGAGCCGCAGGATGGCCGCCAGGCGATTCGGCTCCAGCCCCGCCGGGTCCAGTGCCAGCCAGCGCTCGATACCCTGTTCGGTCAGCGCTTCGTCTTTGGCAAAGACGGCGACCTGAATCGCGCGCTCGGCAATCTTCACGTCGTCGGACAACGCAGCGGCTTTGGCGTAATACTCGGCAGCGGCCTGCTGCGCGTCCCGCCGCCCGCTGATCTCGGCCGCGCCAACGTAATAAAGGACTCGGGGATCGGTGCGTCCCAGGACCTCATTGTCGTCTTTCAGTTCGCTCGGGACCGCCCCCACGGGCACCCGATCCCCCCCTGTGGCCGCACACCCGCCGGCGATCAGCGCCGCAAGCAGCAGCGCAGCGGTTTTTCCGTGTGCAAGCCTCATTCGCAATTCCATATGGTTCATCCTTAGTATTGTGCCCTGACCGACGCCTTGGGTTCGACCCCCGGCACCACCATTAAAGTTCCGCGCTTGAGGAGTGGACCGGCAACATCCTATTATCGTTGCCGGAATCCGGGCCCAAGCCGCCATAAATTTGCGCATAGCCAGACGGTCATACCCATGTCGCTCATTACTGTCGGAATAAACCACACCACAGCGCCCGTTGCGCTGCGGGAGGTGGTGGCGTTTACGCCGGATTCCACGCCCGAGGCTTTGCGTGCCCTTCTTAACCGACAGGAAGTGGAGGAAGCGGCAATACTGAGCACCTGCAACCGCACCGAAGTTTACTGCACCGTGCCCTCCGGCGACGCAATGATTCCTGCGCAGTGGCTGCATCAGGTGCACCAGCTCGAGGCGGGCCGGCTCAACCCTTTTATGTACCAGCATCATGAGGAACAGGCGGTGCGGCATATGCTGCGGGTGGCAGCGGGCCTGGACTCCATGGTGCTGGGCGAACCGGAAGTGCTGGGCCAGCTGAAATCCGCCTATCGCCTGGCGCAGGACGCCCGAACCCTGAATGCGCCGCTGGACCGGCTGTTCAAACACTCCTTTTCGGTGGCGAAAAAAATTCGCACCGACACGGAAATTGGCCGCAGCGCCGTGTCTGTGGCTTACAGCGGCGTCAAGCTGGCCCAGCGGGTCTTCGATGACCTGGAGTCGCTGACGGTACTGCTGGTGGGAGCCGGCGAGACCATGGAGCTGACGGCGCGGCATCTGATGGAACGTAGGGTCCGACACCTGCTGGTGGCCAACCGTACCCTGTCCCGGGCAGCAGAGCTCGCCAACCGATTCCGCGGGTCTGCCCTGCCGCTCAATGAGCTGGAGCAGCATCTGAGCAAGTGCGATCTCATCATCAGCTCCACCGGCGCCACGGAACCGGTGATCACCCGGGCCCAGCTGGCTTCGGCGCTGAAAACCCGCAAGCGCAAGCCGATCTTCATTATCGATCTCGCGGTGCCCCGGGACGTGGAAGACGGTGCCAGCGACCTCGAAGACATCTATCTGTACACCCTCGACGATCTGCAGCGGATCACGGAAGAAAACCAATCCAGTCGCCGCGCCGCCGCGTCCGTGGCCGAGGCCATGGTGAGCGCAGAAGTCGACGGTTACATGAACTGGCGGCGATCCCTGGTTGCGGTGGACGCCATTCGCCGCTACCGGGCACAGGTGGCGGACTGGCGCGAGGAACTGATGCAGGTCGCCGAACGGCGCCTGGCCGGCGGCGCGGATCCCAGGCAGGTGATGGAGCAGCTGGCCAACACCTTAAGCAACCGCATCATGCATCTGCCCACCACGCGGCTTCGCGAAGCCGCTGCGGAAGGTCGCGAGGACGTGATCGACGCCGCCCGGGAGCTGTTTGTGCCCGGCGAGTCGGATCACAAATCCGGCGACTGATTTTCTTCCGGATTCCATGAACTCCGCGATCAGAAGCCGCCTGGCCACCCTGGCGGAACGCCACGAGGAAGTGGGGCAGCTGCTGTCCCAGCCGGACGTGATCGCCGACTCAAACCGGTTTCGGGATCTGTCCCGGGAATATGCCCGCCTGGCGCCGGTAACCACCACGCTTCACTCCTTCGACGCGGCCAAGGCCGCCGCCGAGGAAGCCCGGGAGCTGATCGCCTCGGAGTCGGATCCGGAGATGCTGGAGCTGGCGCAGGAGGAGCTCAAGTCCCGGGACGCGGAGCGGGAGCGGCTGGAAAATGAGTTGAAGATCCTGCTGCTGCCGGCGGATCCGGCGGATGACGGCAACATCTTTCTCGAGGTGCGGGCCGGCGCCGGAGGCGACGAGGCGGCCATCTTCGCCGGCGATCTGTTTCGCATGTATCAGCGCTATGCCGAATCCCAGCGCTGGCAGGTGGAGGTGCTGAGCGCGAGCCCGGGAGAGCACGGCGGCTATAAGGAGATCATCGCCCGGGTCATCGGCCAGGGAGCCTACTCCCAGCTCAAGTTTGAGTCCGGCGGGCACCGCGTGCAGCGGGTGCCGGAGACCGAATCCCAGGGCCGTATCCACACCTCCGCCTGCACCGTGGCCATTTTGCCCGAGGTGGAGGAAGTGGAATCGATCGAGATTCGCAAAGAAGATCTCAACATCGACCGGTTTAAAGCCCAGGGCGCCGGCGGCCAGCACGTCAACACCACCGACTCTGCCGTGCGGATTACCCACAAACCCACCGGCACCGTGGTGGAATGCCAGGATGAACGTTCGCAGCACAAAAACCTGGCCCGCGCCATGTCGCTGCTGGCCTCGCGCCTGCTCGACGCGGAGCGCCAGGCGCAGCAGGACGAGCAGTCAGAAACGCGTAAATCCCTGGTCGGCAGCGGTGACCGGTCGCAGCGCATCCGTACTTACAATTTTCCTCAGGGGCGGGTCACGGACCATCGCATCAACCTGACGCTGTACAAGCTGAGCGAAGTTATGGAGGGTGGCCTGGAACCGGTGATCTCTCCGCTCCGCCAGGAACACCAGGCGGAGCAGCTAGCCTCGTTGAGCGAATAGGAAGGGTCAGCCGGGCTGCCGCCAGCCGGTTGCGAAACCTGATTCCACCTGCTCCACCGCGGGTTCAGCGTTAACCTGGTCTACCCGGGATGCCGGCGACCCATCTGCCAGCCACTGCGCCAGGGCATCGAGATCCGCCGGCGCTCCCTGGGCCAGCACCTCAACACGACCATCGTCCAGATTCAGGGCGTAGCCGGCCAGACCGAGCCGCTCCGCTTCCCGGCGGGTGTAGTCGCGAAAAAATACGCCCTGCACCTTGCCGCTGATAAAAAAACGGCGGGCTTCGACCGCCGCGTCACTCATCGCCGGCGGCAATCTCCGCCTCAATGTCGGCGCTGGTCACGGGGCCGACGAACCGTTTCTTGAGCTCTCCGGCGGGAGAAATGAGCAGCGTGGTCGGCAGAACCCGCGGCGTGCCGTAGGCGGCCGGCGGATTGAACACGTCGACCAGCGCCATGGGATAAGTCGCCGGGTAGTCTTCCAGAAAAGTTCGGATGGCTTCCGGCGTTGTCTCCTCAAACGCCAGGCCAATCAGGCTCACGTCGTCGCGCCGGGTGTGCAGGTCGGAAAAATCAGGGATTTCTTTGCGGCACGGCTTACACCAGGTTGCCCAGAAGTTAACCACCACCCACTCGTCGGTGAGCCCCTGAAGGTCGACCGCCTCTCCGTAAACGTCCGTAGTCTGGAAGTCCTTGAGGTTGGCCGCTGCCTCGTCCGCCG
>JBCCVP010000219.1:0-6390 GCA_039195135.1 Pseudomonadota bacterium
CCGTCGGCAAAAATGAGCGACGGGGACGTGTAGTCCGCAATGCAGGAGGGATTGCGCGATGCAATCAGACTGTCGAGCTTGCCGATGATCAGCGGGTGGAAGTAGTCGCTGACGTAGCAACGTTTGGCGGTGCCCCGTTGCGGGCCACCCCCGTCAAACCCGTTGGCGCCGGCATGACAGTAGCTCATCAGGCTGCCGTCCGCTCCCGCCGGGCAGGAGGTCGGTCCATCGAAGCAGCTTGAGTTGGGGATGGCGTAACATTCATCCACGAAGCTGCCGTTGGGCCCCAGCGCCTCGCAGTGCGTATGACTGGAGCCCAGGTTATGGCCCAGCTCATGGCCCACGCCCCCAGCAATAAAGGCAGGCGAGCTGGCGCTGCCGATGCGGTTGATGGAGTAGCTATAGCTGCTGCAGTAGGCGCCGACGTAGGCCACTCCGCTGAAGGAGTTGGACGAGATATCCCGGCCCGACCTGCGCCGCGGTGACGTTGTTGCCAAACTTGTTGAACAGAAACTCGTTGTCCGTGTCCACCGCAACCACCGCCTGGAACAGCGGGTCCCCGCCCCCTTTGGTCAGCGCGCGCATGCTGGGGGGCATTTTCAGCGGGCCTTTTCGAAAATCCAGATGCGCCGTGTGGGACTCATTCAGACCGCAGGAAAATCCCGACTTCTGCCGCCCCTCGTCCAGGCCCACGACAGACAGCTCGATGCCGCCGCCTTTCCGCTGCACGCTGTCGAGCTGATAGCTCTTGCGCCCCTCCACCAGCAGACCGTGGACCCGGCCGGTCGCCGGGTCCAGGGAAAAGCCTACGCCCCCGGTGGCGCTCTGGCCGACAAAAAACTGCCGGGCGCTCGGCCTGATGGTCTTGAGGCCGGCGGCGGACTGCACGTAGGTGCGGGCGCCCTCCGCGCGCACCTGAACGCGTTTCAGGGTAAAATCTGCACCTTTTGCCAAACCCAGGCGGAGGGCCGGAAGGTCAATCGGTTGGCCGACAGGCGAGCTCTTTAACGTCTGAAACTCGGCTGCGCTCAGCCTGACGGTCTGAGCGACGGTGCCGGACTGCGGCGCCTCAAGCTCCTTCAGAAAGCCGGCCTGGTGGTCGAAAAAAGTGGATTGGGCGCTGGCGGTGGCCGACAGCAGGCCCGCCAGCAGCGCGCCGCTGCACATCCCTGTTCGATACGGCATCAGACACCCCCATGTGTCTTCTTAAGGTGCCGATGCTGCCTCAGGGCGCGGGCCGGAAATGTGACCGGCGGCGCAAGTTTACGTTTTGTAAGCCCGGGGACTTTTTCCCGCAGATTACCCTGGCGGGTCGGTAGAGCGTGAGGGGATTGGCCCGGATCTGCCGGTTTGTTTACTCAAAACCATCCTGGAAGAGTCGGGGCAGACGGCGCCCCAGCGCCGGCAGGCGAAACACGCCGCGGCCCAGCGTCACGGCGATCACGTCGCTGCTGCCCGTCACGTCGAGGTCCATCACCGGCGCCGGCGGTAGGCCGTCCCCGAGCCGCGTCCACTGCCGGTAGCCCCCGGATTCGAAGGCGGCAAAAACGCCCCGGTCCGTGCCCACCAGCAGCGTCGGATCAGCACCGACCGACACCCAGCGCACGTCCCGCAGCCGCCCCGGCTGCTGCGTCTCCAGGTTGCTGCTGAGGTCCTCGGTGGTAGCGTCCGTCTCGACGCGGACCACCGCTGCACCATCCAGGACAAACACTGCGCCGCTGGCGGCAGGGGCCAGCGCCGTCACTCCCCGGGGATCCTGCGCCGTGTAGCGAACCGCGAAGGTCTCCTGCCCGGGCTGCCGGATATAAACCTGCGACTCGCTGCCCGGCAGGCAGGCGCCGGGGCAGCCGGCAACCGCCAGCAGCTCCGGCTGGGACGGCCCGTAAACCAGCGGCGTGCCGGCAAACGCGTTCACCGAAATGTCCGCCAACACGCGGCTGAGCGTGTCGCCCCGGTCCACCGACTCGTAGATGCCGTTGGCGCCGGCGATGGCCAGCCGCGCGGGATCCTCGGCGCTGGCGGTCCACGGCCCCAGCAGGAGCGGCACGATATCCGGATCACCCTCCACCGCCGTCAGCGCCAGCGCTGTCTCCGAGACCAGCGTGCCGTCAGCCTCGTAGACAGCTCGGGTGGCGCTGCTGAGCGCCCCGGCGCTGCGGTAGCGAATCGTCTGATTGCCGTCCCGGGCCAGCGCCACGTCCCCGCCATCTCCCCCGGTCAGCGCGGCCCACTCCTGCTCCCCGGTGGCTTCCTGCTGGCTGGTCCCGGTGTCCTGGTTACCGGTGATCACCACGTCGCTGAGGGGATCCGCGGCGCCGGCGTGGGCCTCGGTGACGGCGAGGTTGCCGTTGAGGGAAAACCAGTCACCAAAAAAACCGGCCGGGCTCGACTGGCGATAGATCCCACCGTCGCCCGCGTCCAGCAGCCCGCCGGCGGCGTCAAACTTCAGCTCCCGGGAATCGGCGTGGGGCGCCGAGCCCCCGGCGGTGCCCAGATGGGTGATGGCAGTCCACTGAAACCCCGGCGGCTGCGCCGTATCGCCTCGAAACAGGCGCCCGGTGAAATCGTTGGCGCCGATGCTGTTGGGGAATCCCCCGGCGTCGGTCTGGGGCTGCCGGTCACCGCCCACATAAACAAAATTTGGATTCGCCGGATCGGTGGCAATGGATAAATGCACAAACCCCTGGCGGCCCGGATTAACCCCCTGAAAAGAAGGCTCCTGGCTGCCGGGCAGGGACATGGCCTGCCAGCTTGCGCCGCCGTCCCGGGTAAAAAATACCCCCTCAAGCTGGCGGCTTGAACCCGGGGCAATCGCGACAAACAGCTGGCCTGCGGCGCCCACCGCCAGCTCAGCATGTGTGCCGGGAAAGTCCTCCAGTAGATCCAGAAGGTCCAGCGCCGTGGCGTCCGGCGTCACGTCCTGCCAGGTCGCGCCAAAGTCGTCGCTGCGGTAGATACCGTTGCGACCGCCGGGGGTGCACAGGCTGGCCAGGTACACCGCCGCGAACAGTCGATCCGGCTGGTTCGGGTCCCGCGCCAGGGCATCCACCACCCCGCCCGGGATGCCCGCGGTAACCTGGGTAAAAGAAACCCCCGCGTCGACGCTGCGATACAGGCCGAGGTCTTCACAGGTGCCGGTATCCCCGGCGTTGGAAGCCGCAACCAGCACATCGCCGCTGGCTTCAACGGCGATCAGATTGCGCCCCGCCAGCGCCGGCAGCAGCGTCCAGGTTGCGCCCCCGTCAACGGTGCGCAGCACGCCGCTGCGGCTGCCTCCCTCGTTGTTGAACGCGGAGCTGCGGGCAAAGCCTGCGACCAGCGTCAGGCTAGCGGCATCGGTTGGGTCGAAGCGGATGGAACCGATGGAGCCGGAAGGCTGGTCCTCGGTTTGGGCCACCCACTGGGGCACCATCGCGGTGGCCGACTCCGTTTTCCAGATACCCCCATTGGGGCTCCCCAGGTAAAGCACCGCGGCATCGTCCGGGTGCGGCGCCAGCGTGTTGACCGCGCCGCTCACCGAGCCGTCCGCAATATTCTCGATCTGCCCGCCGGCAATCGGCGCCGGTCCCTGGGGCTCCCAGACATCAGCGCCGGCCCAGGCCACCGCCGTGAGAATCAGAAGCTTCATGAGGCGGCGTTTCGCGACCAGCGCAGCAGGAGGTTATTTGCCGGCAGATTCATCCGCTCAAAATCTTCAAAGCCCTGGGATGCCGCCAGCTCCTTCACCGCCGCCAGCTCCCGTAGCCCGCCCCCGGGAAAGCTGTCCCGCGCCCACCGGTCCAGCGACCGATTGCCCTCGGAGGTAAATCCGTCTTCGTTGAACGGGCCGTAGAGCAAAAGCTGGCCGGCCGGGGCAAGCCAGCCGTAGGCTGCGGAAAACAGGTTTTCCACCAGCGGCCAGGCGACGATGTGCAGCACGTTGGCGGAAAACACTGCGTCCGCGCTGAATTCCGGCGCCGGGGCGGCCAGGTCCAGCGGCAGGGGGCGCGGCAGATTGGGCAGCGCAGCCAACGTCTGGCGCGCGTTGAGGCCGGGTAGAGCCGCCGGCACATCGGTCATCTGCCAGGTCAGGTGGGTAAGCCGTCCGGCCAGGTACTCCCCGTGCTGACCGGTGCCCGCGCCCACTTCGAGGACCCGGGCCCGCTCGCTCAGGTGGGTTTCGAGCGCTTCTGCGATGGGCGCCTTGTTGCGCTCACAGGCTTCCGAGTGCGGCAGAGATAGGAAATTCACCGGCCCGGCGGATTCGGATAGATCTCCACGCAAGTCTGGTTATAGTTTTCCTGCAGCGATGCCCGGATCAGGGGCCGATCTTCCGCCTCGAGCTCCCTGAGCATGTCGTCACACTGCTCCTGTCGCAGCCGCTCGGCCTCCAGCAGTTCTTCCCGGGTGGGCTGCGCAAAGCAGCCCGCGGCCAGTAACGTGACCACCGTTAGCAGTCCAAATCTGGACAGAGTTCTTTCCATGTCGCGCCTCCCTTTTGGCCGCGGCCCAGGTGCGGAGTATAACGAAACCGTGCCGCCTGTTACGTGAACCTGTCAGTCCGGAATGGGTACGCCCAGCTGTGCGGTTTTGGCTGCGTAAGCGGTCTGCAGCGAACGGGTGATCGGGCCGATGGCACCGTCGCCGATCACGCGGCCGTCCAGCTCCACCACGGGGGAAAGCTCGCCCATGGTGCCGGTGGTAAACATCTCCTGCGCCGCGTGGGCCTCGGTCAGCGACACGTTCCGTTCCAGGGCCGGGATGCTGAGCTCCTGCGCGAGCGTCAGCACCGTGCGTCGCGTGATACCCGGCACGCAGGAATCGGCATGGGGCGTCAGCAGCGTGTCCTCATGCACCACAAACACGTTGGTGGCGTTGGTTTCGGAAAGAAACCCGTGTACGTCCAGCATCAGCGCGTCGTCGACGCCCGCAACGTTGGCCTGGACCTTGGCCAGAATGTTGTTCAGCAGGTTGTTGTGGTGGATCTTGGAATCCAGACATTCGCTGGTGTTGCGCCGGATCGCCGAAGTGATCAGCCGGATGCCGGCGGCGTTGTCGTACACCGGCGCTTTCCACTCCGCCAGCACAATCAGCGTGGGGCCGAAACGGTTAAAGGCGGGGCTCATGCCCGAGGTGACCTTTTCTCCCCGGGTGAGTGTCAGGCGAATATGGGCGCCGTCCCGCATGCCGTTGGCCTTCAGCGTGGCGAAGATCGCCTCGCGAATATCCTCCCGGCTGGGAATGTCGGCAAACGCCAGCGCCCGGGCCGAATCCAGCAGCCGGTTCAGATGCTCGTCCAGCATGAAGATGCGGCCGTCGTAAACCCGCAGCCCTTCCCAGACGGCGTCGCCGCCCTGCACCACGCTGTCGAATACGGATACGCGGGCATCGCGCCGGGGCAGCACGCGACCGCCCACGTGCACCATGATGTCCGCGTTCCGCGGATCCGGCAGCTCCGCTGCCAGCTGATCAGCATCAATCATTTTTTCTTTTCCTGTCAGGTTTCTGCCCGGATCGCGGCCGCGCTCAGGGTCTCGTAAAGGGGTTGGCAGTGGGCCAGCAGCGGGCCGAGATGATCCGGCATGACCTTGGTGCTCGGCGCATAGGGTGCAAAGCCGGTGGACCGGTGCACGTTGTGATACCAGTGGGGCGCCCACACCCCGTCGCAGGCTTTGGGTCCGGCGGGCCAGGACAACATTCCCGGGTCGAAGGGCAGGTCCAGCTGCTCACACAGGCGGGTCAGGACCCGCTCCGGATTGAGCAGCAGCTCCCGCGCGTCCAGCACCGGCGTGGCCGGGTATTCCCTCAGCAGGCGCACCTGCTGGTCATAGCCGGCATCGCGCATGCGGGTATCGGGAATCTGAATGCTGAGGGTGGCCAGCACCTCCCGCGGCTGACGCGTCAGGATCACGTTGTAGGTCCTGGCCAGAAACGCCTCATCGAGATCAAACAGGTGATGCGCCATCATTTTGCAGAACAGCACCGGCGTTGCGACCGGCCCGAGCACCTGCTCCCGGATCACCTTTTCGCCATCCGCCTCCATGTCCGCAATGACGTCCGGGGCACCGGGGTGCGGCGCGCCGCTGGCGCGCAGATAGTGCCCGTAAAGCGGCTCATCCAGGCAGGTGGTATCGGCGCGCTGATCAAAAGCGTACATGAGCGCCGTGGACACGTTGCGCGGCCCCGACCACAAACAGATTCGCTTACAATGCGTCTCACCCACGGCAGTGCTCCGCAAAAACGCGGATCATAACCGCCAAACGCGGGGCCAGCCAGCAAAATTCAGGGCTTAAAAACAGGCGCCAAAATGACCCCATTGAGACTTTCCGTTTGCCTCGGTCCCGACGGGGGCCGATCGTGAAAAAGTGGAGCCAGAGCCTGGCGGAGCAAATCCAGCGCAACGCCGTTGCG
>JBCCVP010000220.1:0-6381 GCA_039195135.1 Pseudomonadota bacterium
GGCGATGTTGAGATCGCGCTGGGTGTTCTCGACCACCTTGGCGGCTTCGGCCACCTTGATCGAGGGGGCGGGGTGGAGGCCCGCGGGCACGATCGCGCCGTAGACCTTTGCGATGCGCGCCAAAGTCTCCTCGTCCGACGCGGCGATCACCTTGACCACATCGCCCAGGCGATGGGTGGTGTCGCCGGGATTGATCCGCTCGGGCGAATAGCCCAGGCCGAAGTCAGTCCCGGGCGCCAGGCCGGAGTGCTGGCCCAGGAGCGGTCCGCAGACCTCTTCGGTCACCCCGGGATAGACCGTCGATTCGATCACCACCACGCTGCCCGGCCGCAGGTGCGGGCCGATGGTCCGGCATGCCGCGCGCAACGGCTCCAGGTCCGGGCGCCGCTGCGCATCGATCGGCGTCGGTACAGTGACGATGAAGAAGCCGGCCCCGGCCAGGTCCGCCGGATCGGTGGTCAGGGTTAGCGCGCAATCCCGCAGATCCACCGCAGCGATCTCGCCGGTCCGGTCGACCCCGGCACGCAGCTCGGCAATCCGGCGGGCCGAGATGTCGAAGCCCGTCGTGCCCGCAAACGCTCGCGCAACCGCCACCGCGACCGGTAGCCCGACATAGCCGAGGCCGACGATGGCGATCCGTTCCGTCATGATTGGAGCATTGGGTTCCGCGCCGGCGGGTTGGTGGGCCCGGCAGGATTCGAACCTGCGACAACACCGTTATGAGCGGCGCGTTCTGACCACTGAACTACGGGCCCGAAGGCGTACCGCAAGCCCGGCTCTGGCGGTAGCGTTCGCCCCCGCCCGTGTCCGAATCCAAGTGGCAGGCCCCGGCGCCGACCATAGCCGGCGCCAGCCTCAGGTGTCGAGGAAACTGCGCAGCTTGCGCGAGCGCGACGGATGCTTGAGCTTGCGCAGCGCCTTGGCTTCGATCTGCCGGATCCGCTCGCGGGTGACCGAGAACTGCTGACCGACCTCCTCCAGCGTGTGGTCGGTGTTCATGCCGATCCCGAACCGCATGCGCAGCACGCGCTCCTCGCGCGGCGTCAAGGTCGCCAGCACCCGGGTGGTCGCCTCACGCAGGTTCGAGAGCGTCGCCGCCTCGACCGGCTGCACCGCGTTCTTGTCCTCGATGAAATCGCCCAGATGGCTGTCTTCCTCGTCGCCGATCGGGGTCTCCAGCGAGATCGGCTCCTTGGCGATCTTGAGGACTTTGCGCACCTTGTCGAGCGGCATGTTGAGCTTGTGCGCAAGCTCTTCCGGGGTCGGCTCGCGGCCATATTCGTGCAGCATCTGGCGCGACGCCCGCACCAGCTTGTTGATCGTCTCGATCATGTGCACCGGGATGCGGATGGTCCGCGCCTGATCCGCGATCGAGCGGGTGATCGCCTGGCGGATCCACCAGGTGGCATAGGTGCTGAACTTGTAGCCGCGGCGGTACTCGAACTTGTCGACCGCCTTCATCAGGCCGATGTTGCCCTCCTGGATCAGATCCAGGAACTGCAGGCCGCGGTTGGTGTACTTCTTGGCAATGGAGATCACCAGGCGCAGGTTGGCTTCCACCATTTCCTTCTTGGCCTGGCGGGCTTCGCGCTCACCCTTCTGCACCGTGTGCACGATGCGGCGGAATTCTTCGATTTCCATCCTCGTCTGCTTGCCACGCTGATTTTCGACAAAGGCAGCTCACCGCTGAGGCGATTGTTGCGCTCGCTTCCTACATGCTCGCGCATGAGAACGAAAATGAGCGGGATCAGATTGCCGACGAAAAGGTGGCAAAGAACTGTACGCCGTCTTACCTGCCTTCGTTTATCAGCATCGAGGTGGCCAAACGTGCCTGAAGGACCCTGCTACAAATGAAGATTGTCGACGCGTGGATTCAGCACCCGACGAGGCAATTTCTAGCCGATCCGATTTTCGAAACCATCTTTCGCTGGACCGGCCAGCGGGACCACGCCGACGTTCCGCTTGAGGCCACGCTCGGCGCGCTGAAAGCTGCGTCCATCGATAAGGCGCTCGTGTGCGCCTGGTACGGGCCCGGCGGCGCCATGATCTCCAACGAGGCAGTGGCTGGGTGGGTTTCGGAGGCGCCGGATGTGCTGGTGGGTGTGGGTTCGGTGGACCTGCGCCAGCCCCGGCAGGCGGTGGCGCAGGTTCGCCATTGTGTGCATGAATATGGCTTCAAGGCGATGCGCGTGCTGCCCTGGCTCTGGAACCTGCCGCCGGACGACCGCCGCTACTACCCGGTGTACTCAGAATGTGTGGAGCTTGGCATTCCCTTTTGCCTGCAGGTGGGGCACACCGGGCCGCTGTGTCCGTCCGAGCCGGGAAGGCCGATTCCGTACCTGGAAACGGTGGCGCTGGAGTTTCCGGAGCTCAAAATTGTCGGCGGACACATCGGCCACCCCTGGACCGATGAGATGATCTCGCTTGCCACCATATTCCCCAACGTCTACATCGATACGTCGGCGTACAAGCCCACCCGCTATCCGGCACCGCTGGTGAATTACCTGCGTGGCCACGGCCGGCACAAAGTGATGTTTGGCTCCAACTACCCGATGATCTCGCCGCCCGAGTGTGTGGAGACGCTCGGCACGCTCGAACTCCCCGACGACGTGCTGCAGGCGTTTCTGTGGGAGACGGCCGACTCGGTCTTTGACCTGGGGATGGCCGGCTAAGCGGGTGTCCAGGTCAGCAGATGTAGCTGCGCACGGTGTCGTTGAAGCGGGCCAGGGCGCCTTCAAAGCGGCCGAAGTTCAGATGCCGGTTGGCCCCGCTGGCCAGCCCTGTCTGAATGCTCTCGGCCAGGTCAAAGTCCTCATTGAGCGTGGTCACGGTCAAGGCGTGGTTTTTGTCCCAGTAGTGTTCCGGCTCACCGGACTCAAGCGGTTTGAGCGTGGTCAGCCGTACCTCGGATAGTTCCGGCGTCAAAGGCTCCACCTGAATCCAGACCACGTGGTCCATCTGCACCAGCAGCATGTTGGTGGGGAACAGGGTGTAGAGCACGTTGGTGTGTTCGCGAATGTTCCAGGTAGCAGGATCCTGAGCTGTTAGCTCAACCATGGAGGCGCGCGGGAGCACCGATCGGATGTGCGCACCAAACGTCTCGTAGCTCGACAGGTTATCGTTGAACAGTTTGGCGATGGTTTTCCGGTGCGCCACCCGAAAGTGGTAGGCCTCCAGGCCACCTTCCGGCAGCATTTTCCAGTTGCAGTGGCGCAGTTGGGTTTCTGACCGGTGCACCGTGAGCTGTTCCGTGCCCACCCAGCTGAGGTCGTGGTCCATCTCGTCCAGGAACAAGCTCAGGTCTGCGTCTTCAGGAACGACCCAGATAAAGCCGTGGCGTTCGACGCAGGGCAGGGACTTGAGACCCAGGTCCTTGCGGTCGAGGCCGGGGAACCCCGCATCAAAATGAGGTGCGCCGACAAACTCGCCGCGGTTGTTCCAGGTCCAGGCGTGGTAGGGGCAGGAAAACCGTCGTTTACAACCGGTTTCATCGTTCACCAGCCGGGTGCCCCGGTGGCGGCACACGTTAAGAAATATCCGCAGCTGATCGTCGTCCCCCCGCATCAGCAGCAACGGCAAACCGCTCACCGTGCGCTGGAGAAAGCTGTTGGGTATCGCCAGCTCGCTGCTGTGGGCAACGATGCGGGGCAGTTTCTGCAGAATCCGCGTTTGTTCCCGATCGAAACGTTCCTGACTGAGATAGTCATCGACCGGACTCTGAGTGGGTTCATCGTCGAGAAAAAACGAGCTATCTGCCTTGAGGCCGAGCAGCTGTTCCAGCAGCTGGATCTGTTTGGACTGGTTCATAGCATCGCTTACCAGTTGGTAAGGTCCTATTGTCACCTACCAATTGGTAAGGCGTCAAGGTAGTATCTGTGGATATGTCGCCCACTCCCGAACCCATCGCAACGCGAGACCGCTTTATCCACGCGGCTTCAAGCCTGTTTGCCGAGAAAGGTTTCTACGGTGCCAGCATGGATCAGATCGCCCGGGAAGTGGGCCTCACCAAGCAGGCCCTGATTCATCACTTTGGCAGCAAAGAAAAGCTCTACGGCGCGGTGCTGCAAGGGATTTCCGAGCGACTCCTGGCGCAGCTAGAAAAACAGCCGGAGGGCGCCGCTTCGTTTGCGGTCGCGGTAGAGCGGCTTTACCAGACCACGCTCAAAAACCCGGGAGACACCCGGTTGCTGATGCGGGAGCTCCTGGACAACCGTGCCCGCGCCGCGAAAGCCGGCACCTGGTACCTGCGGCCGTTCCTG
The DNA here is from genome assembly GCA_039195135.1 of Pseudomonadota bacterium. Taxonomy (GTDB): domain Bacteria; phylum Pseudomonadota; class Gammaproteobacteria; order Xanthomonadales; family SZUA-38; genus JANQOZ01. The sequence goes on from JBCCVP010000220.1 coordinate 4,260, forward strand.
GATGGACTGGCCGAGCGCCTGCGGCAGCAGCCAGGCTGGGAGAAGGCAAAGGCCCGGGACATTGCGGCGCACGTTTACCAGATCCTGGGTGCCATCAATTTTTTCGCCGTATCAACGGTGACGCTCGAGCAGATGTACTCCGCGGCGCACGTGAAGGCCATGCGCGAGGCATTTCCCGCCCAGCTGCGCCAGCTGGCCGGACTAACGCTGAACTGACGTCTACGCCGGATCAGACCCTCTCGGGGCCTGACCCCCGAAAGGGGCAAAGGGATTCATCGAGCGCCAGGGCCCAGTTTCCGACGGGCATTGTCAAGCAAGGAGGGAGCTCACCCCGACGGATCAGCCCGCGGCGCCGGCGCGTCCGACTGAGGGCCGTCCCCCGGCACGGCAACCGGTGCCAGCGCGGACTCGTTGAAAACAAAACGGCTGATGCCAAACAGCAGGACCACAAGCAACAAGGCAGCCACGATCCAAAGCCAAGGCCGCCGGGTCTCGGAGGTTTCCAAGCTGGCCTCATGAACCGGCGTTGGGCTCACCAGCAATCGATACCCTTGCTTTGAAATGGTCTCTATCAACCGAGTATCGGAAGAGGGGTCCTCAAGCGCCTTGCGCAGCAGCGAGACAACCCGCTGCAAAGCCTCCGGCACCACCTCGCGCCCTTCCCACACATCGCTGAGAATCTGCGCCTTGCTGACAACCTGCTGCGGCCGCTGCGCCAGATAAACCAGCAGCTTCATCGCTCGAGGCTCAACACGGCGTGGTTCACCCGCTACGGTCAGTTCGTGGGCTGGCGGGTCGACAAGGATGCGCGCCAGCATAAACGGCGCAGAAGCGTTTTCAGGAAAACCCTGAGCGACGGGGGCGGCAGCGCTAGCCATCGGCGTTTGGGCCCTTCATTAGAAAAAGATTAGCGAAAAATCAGCGGTTTCAACGTTGTGCCGACCTATTATGCGGGCCGGTCCATCACTGAGACAAACATGCCTCGATTCCCATCTCCCCTCTGGCTGCTGGGTCTTCATATTTTTCTGGTGCCTGCAGCCGCGGCATTTGAAGCGCCCGACATTGCGGGCTACTGGGCGGGACATATCAACTATCGCGGCGCCGACCTCGCGGTCGGTATTGAGTTCGCCCCGGGCGACCCACCGCAAAGCGCCAACCTCGACATTCCCCCTCTGGTCTACGCCAGGCAGCCGATTGCGCTGAATTGGGAGCACAACCAACCGCAGATTGAGCTGCCTTTCGGTATCGGCGCCTTCGATCTTGAGCTCACCGAGGCCGGCGAGCTTGCCGCCGTTCGTGCAGGCTTCGATCTGCGCCTGCGGCGAAGCGAACGGGTGCGGCGCCGGGCTCAGGATCTGGCCTTTGGCGCGTTTGAGCCCAGCCTCACGGGCACCCTGTACCTGCCGGAACCGGAGCAGCAGTATCCGCTGGTGGTGCTGATCAGCGGCTCGGGTGCGGCGAATCGAAGCCAATGGTCCTACGCGTCCTGGGTAGAGTTTTATCTCGGCCTCAACTTCGGCGTCTTTGTCTACGATCGCCGGCCGGATCTGGCGCCGCTGCCGGACGGATCCATCGCCGGCATCGAACACCATGCGCAGGACGTGGTGCAGGTCATTGAGCAGCTGCGACAGATTCCTGGCGTGGATGACAGCCGGATAGGGTTGGTCGGCGCTTCCCGGGGCGCGTGGATCTCGCTGGCGGCAAGCCAGGCGGTGCCCGATGTCAGGTTCCTCGTTTTGACCTCTGCCGCGGGAATCACTCCCGCAGAACAGGAGATAATCTCGGTGCTGGGTCGTATGGCCCGGGATGGTCTGGATGCCGAGGCTCGCGCGCAGGCCCGCAATTATCTTCGGCTGTATTTCTACGTGGCGCAGAGCGGCCAGGGCTGGGAGCTGCTCCGCAGCGCTATGGCGGCCGCGGAAGGTGCCGGCTGGTTTGCGTACGTTGATCAGCCACGCAGTCTCGAAGACCTCCGCTGGTGGCGCGCCAACATGAATTTTGGTCCCACGGAATACCTCCATACGGTGAAGGCGCCGGTGCTGGCTCTATGGGGCGGGGCGGACGTCATCACGCCGGGGGCGCAGCAGCAGCGAATTATAGAGGCGGCGCTGGCGGCGGGCGA
>JBCCVP010000221.1:0-6293 GCA_039195135.1 Pseudomonadota bacterium
CTCTGGTCCGACGCGTAGTAAAGCGTCGTGCCAAAAATAAACGGATGGCCGATTACGCCGGTCTGGCCCACCGGGTCGAACACCGCGTCGGGCGTAGCGCCGTAGGGCAGGTCCAGGTACAGCTCCGCCAGTTCGTCGGTTTCGCCGTAGGACCAGTAGTTGGTGGCGCCCCACGGTACGCTCATGCCGCCGTGGGTCCAGCCCAGCATGCGGAAGTTGACGTTGCCCGTCTCCTCCGGATTCCCACCGACGACGCGAAACGCCCGGCCGGAGCTTAAGATGTCGCCGGTTTTGATAAAGCCATGGGCCATAAAGCCGTGGCGGGTCACCAGGGAGCTGCCGTCATTGTCACCGGTGACCGGGGTGATCGATCGCTGCAGGGGATTGTTTGGGTTTGACAGATCCCAGGCGCGCACAACCCAGTCGCCGGGCGGGCCGCCGGGGATTTCCGGCAGGGTAAACAGGTAGTCGCCGTGCCAGGCGATGACGGCCAGACGACCCATTTCCGGCGCTACCGGTCCCGCCAGCAGGTTGCCGGCCTGGCCCGGGCGGGCGACGTTGGGGATGCCCTGGGGGGTGGCGGGGGTGAACCACAGTGCCGTCAGCAGGAGGCCGGTAAGCCGTTTCATGGGGTAAAAATTAGCAAAACTGCGCGGGAAAGAGTGTGACCTGGATCAGACCCCAAGCGGGTCTGACCGGAGCGCTGCCTGAAGCGTTGCCCGGCGTGTTTTCGTTGTACCGCGCTGTCATTTGGGCGGACAATGCGGCTGTTTTTTCTGGGGAGCCTTGGCGCGTTATGTCCTGTTTTGCCTCGCGTACGCTTATCGCAGTTGTCGGTGCCCTGGTGCTCGCCGCTCCCCTCAAGGCGGAAGTCACTTCGTCGGATCGCGTTGCGAGCCTCCTCGCGCAGATGACGCTGGAAGAAAAACTGGCTCAGCTCACCTGCGCCTGGATGGACAAACCCAAGTTTCTGGACGCCGATGGGTCTTTCAACGCTGAGAAGATGGCGGTGAACTTTCCCCATGGGTTGGGCTGCATCGCCCGCCCGCAGGACACGATCGGCATGGAGGGGCCGGCGGAGCGCAAGGACGTAAACGACGCTACGGTGGAAAGGAAGCTGTCGGCGCGCACGCCAGGCAACACGGTGCGGCTGGTGAATGAAATTCAGCGCTGGATGATCGAGGAAACCCGCCTTGGCATTCCCACGCTGTTTCACGAGGAGGGTCTGCACGGATTCCAGGGACGCTACGCCACGTCTTTTCCCCAGGCTATAGCGCTGGCCTCAACGTTCGATCCGGCTCTTATCGAACAGGTGTATCAGATCACCGCCCGGGAAATCCGCGTGCGCGGGGTACATCACGTGCTGTCGCCGGTTGTCGATGTGGCGCTAGACCCTCGCTGGGGAAGGATTGAGGAGACCTTCGGCGAAGACCCCTATCTCGTCGCGCGGCTGTCGGTGGCAGCGGTACGCGGCTTTCAGGGAACCGAATACAACATTGCGCCGGATCGGGTGCTCGCCACCCTCAAGCATATGACCGGCCATGGCATTCCCGAAGCCGGTATGAATATCGGGCCCGCACACCTGCCGGAGCGGATGCTAAGGGAGGTGTTTTTTCCGCCCTTCGAGGCGGCGGTGCGCGAGGCGCAAGCTGCCAGCGTGATGGCGAGCTACAACGAAATTGACGGCGTGCCGTCCCACGCCAACGGCTGGCTGCTGAACGAAGTCCTGCGCGGCGAGTGGGGCTTCGACGGGGCTGTGGTGGCCGACTATTTCGCGATCAGCGAACTGGAGCGACGCCATCACGTTGTCGGCTCCCTCAGCGCCGCGGGGGGGCTGGCGTTGACTTCGGGCGTTGATATGGAGCTGCCGGACGGCGTGGCGTTTCTGGAAATGCGGGATCGGATTGAATCCGGGGAATTGGCCGTGGAGGTCGTCGACCAGGCGGTCGAGCGGATCTTGCGGCTGAAAGAGCGCGGCGGCGTCTTCGACGAACCCTACGCCAACCCATTTACGGCGGATGCACTGACGGGTAACGAGAGTGCTCGCGCGGTTGCACTGGAAGCAGCCCGAAAAGCGCCGGTGTTGCTCAAGAACAAGGACAACCTGCTGCCGCTGGATCTCGCAAAGCTCAAAACCGTCGCCGTGATCGGACCCAACTCCGACGTCACCGTGCTGGGCGGTTACTCCGACGAACCGCGCCAGACCGTCAGCCTGCTGGACGGGATGCAGGGACGCTTCGGCGACCAGCTTGAGATTCTTAGCGCCAAAGGCGTTCGGCTCACCAACAATCGGTCCTGGTGGGATGACGATATTGAGCTTGCTGATCGCGCTTCGAATCGACAGCTCATCGCGGAGGCGGTGGCCGTGGCGCGGCGAGCGGACCTGGTGGTGCTGGCGATTGGCGGTGACGAGTCCACCTCGCGGGAGGCCTGGTCCGAATCCCACCTGGGTGATCGAGACGACATCCGTCTGATTGGCCAGCAGAAAGAGCTGATCCTGGCCTTGAATGGCACGGGGAAACCCCTTGTGGCGGTGGTGATCTCTGGCCGGCCACTATCGCTGACGGACGTGGATGAGCAGCTGGACGCCATTCTTTACGCCTGGCTGCTCGGCCAGGATACGGGCATCGCGCTGGCTCAGCTCCTGGCCGGTGACGTTTCCCCGGGTGGCAAGATGCCGGTCACCGTCCCTCGGGCCGTCGGGCAGATCCCAGCGTACTATTACCACAAACCCACCGCCCGCCGCGGCTACGCATTTGAATCCAGCGAGCCGGCCTATCCGTTTGGTTTTGGGCTCAGCTATTCAAGTTTCACTATTTCCGCACCGGTGCTGACCCGCTCGTCGATGGCGGTGGGCGAAGCAACCGAGGTGCAGGTGGTGGTCACTAACTCGGGGGATAGGCGGGCGGACGAGGTTGTGCAGCTTTACATCCGAGACAAGGTCAGCTCCGTCACCCGCCCGCTGCGCCAGCTGAAAGGGTTTCGCCGCGTAACGCTGGATCCCGGGCAGAGCGAGACGGTAGATTTTGCTATCGGCCCAGAGCAGCTTGCCTTCTATGATCGACAGATGAAGCGGGTGGTCGAACCTGGTGAGTTCGAAATTATCGTTGGGGCCAGCTCCCGAGCTACCGCGCACACGCTGCTGACTGTTCGCTAGCTCGAAACTGCGGCCAACCCAGCGCTTACCGCCCGGTCCTTAGCGGAGGTAGATGCGTTCGAAGATGGGAGTGATGAGCTTGCGGCGGGCGGGGTCCAAATAAATGAAGTTGACGCCCCGGTCGGTGATCTCCCAGAACTGGGACCGGTCTTCATTGAGCAGCTGATTCTTAGCTTCCGTGAGCACCTCGCGGCTCTCTCCCCGGAGGTCTTCGCAGAGCTTGTTGCAGCGCATCTCATCGCCCCGCTCCAGAAACAGCGTCGCCAGCTGCAGCTGGGCCCGACGCACTCCAAGGTTGCCGGCGGCCTGCCAGTCGGTCTTCACCTCCTGGTCCAGATCGAGCAGCAGCTGCAGCAGGTCGTCCACGGAATCGGGGCTCTCCTCCAGGCTGCTGGTGATCAGCTGCACCAGGTCATAGGCCGCAACCTCCAGCAGAAACGGCTGGCGATACTTAAAGGCCAGGATCGCGTAGTACTGCAGGTGCAGCGCAATCTCCCCCGGACTCTTCTGATCCCCGGCGGCCATCATCGCCTCGCCCAGCTGGCGATACTCGTTCATCACGTAATAGCTTGAGCGCAGGTCGCCGTTGTTGATGGTGGATCGCAGGTAGCTGTTGAAACAGCGCAGGCTCAGGTCCGCCAGCGGTTGGCTGCCTTTGGTGCCCAGCTCGCCGAGGCGCCGGGTCTTGATGGCGATCAGGTTGATCACATCTTTGGCCGTCGGCCCGGCGCTCATCACCGTCGCCAGATACTGGCGCATGATCTTGAACTCCAGCCACATCCGGTCCTCTTCCACCTGCTCCAGCGACAGGGGCGCCAGGGACACAAAGTCCGGGTCCCGCAGAATCTCGCTGCTGATCTCAAACCAGGCGTCCGGCAGACTGTCTTTCAGGGCCTGGTAGTCGACGAGCAGTCGGCTCAGGGCATCGAGGCTGGCCATGGCGACGGCCCGATCGTTGACCTCTGTTGCTCGCCGGGCCACGTCGTGGAGCTCATCCACCGCCATCAGCGCCTTACCCTGCGCCGCCGCCAGGGAAGAACGGCGGGCCGAGGCGATGGCCGACAGGCCCGACGCGCTGATTTTGCTGATGATGTTGGTGGGCGACAGGAAGGCAAACACAAACGCAAAGTAGGGCAGCAGCGCCAGCAGCGACAGCGTGACCAGCACCATGGCGATGCCAAAACCGGCGTTGGGCACCAGCGCACCGGGCGGAGACTCCCCGAGCGGTGCGGAGTTCCAGACGCAGGTGACGGCGGTGATGATAAACAGACTCATCACGATCACGTTGATCGGCTCCGTCACGAAAATGCGGGTGATGCGATGGCTGTAGCGATTCGCCGCCAGCTCCACGATGATGGCCACCACGGTGATGGCGATGGCGACCACGTTGGCCACGAGCTCAGCGGCGGACGACAGAGAGCTGGCCGCGGCCGCCGGATCCAGGCGTTCAAGCCACCCCAGGGGATCCTGGAGGACCTCCAGCCCGAAACCCTGCAGCCAGGCAGCGCCGGACATCACCAGCAGCGCCACCAGCGCCAGCACCACAAAGCCTAAGAAAGCGGCCAGGTAGGCCCGCCGGCGTGGTTGCCCGGAGCGGCTCATGGCGGGCTGGAATTACTCAAGGCGCGAACCGCATCCGCCGCCTGCATACCGGATCTCACGGTGCCTTCCACAAAACCCGCTCGAATAAACCGGTTGTCGATCCAGTCGCCGGCCAGCACAAGATTGTCGAAACCGGAACCGTCCGCCGGCAGCCGGAACCGGGCGCTGCCGGGCACGGACTGCACGTAAAGCTCCGACGGCGTCACGTTGGGGCGAAAATACTGATCGTCCAGCCGCTCCGCGTTGCTGCCCTCGCCGTAGAGCAATCCGGTGTTCAGCGAACCGCGGCTGGACCCGCGCGGCCAGAGCACGCCTCCGTTCTTGCCCACCCAGCGGGTGCCGGCGTTTTTGACGAGCTCCGTGGCCCGGTTCCAGCCGGCCATGTCGTTAACCGGCAGCTCCAGTCCATCCAGCGGATAAAGCGGTCCGCAGAGGTAGGTGAGGGACCGGGGTGGACCGTTTTTCCATTCTTCCCGGGGGATCACGTCGTCGCTGTTGGCCACCACCGACAGCGGCTCCGGGTATCCTGAGTTACTGGCGGGAGGATTATCGAACCCGAGCTTTTTCCAGGTTTCCGTAAACCAAAGCTGCACGCCCATGGTGGCCACGGTTTTCACATTGCTGACCATGTCGCTCCAGGCCTGGCTGGCATCGACCAGCTCAGCGCAGATGTCCTTGTGGGCGCCGAGCGAGATGCCCAGCACCACCAGGTCAAAGTGCTCGCCGCGCTGCAGCGTATCGCGTTTTCCCACCACTTCCGGCAACTCATAGTCCAGCGACTCATCCGCGTCCTGAAGCTGGTCAAACAAAGGTCGATCAGGCCAGGACTTCAGGTCTTTTACCGGAAAAACGGGGTTGTATTCTGTGCGCCCTGCGGCAATTTTTGCCTGCCGCCCGATGTGCACCGTCTCGACGTGCGATTTGGTTTCGTCGAGCGCGAGGGAGGTCACGTTGACAAAAAACTCAAACTTCACGCCGCGCTTTTTCAAAACTTCGTAGATGGGCGTCATCACCACGTCGCCCATGCCCGCCTGCATCTGGTAGTACAGATAGCCGTAGTACCCGGCAAACGTCATCAGCCCGCTGTGCAGCACCGTGCCGGCGGCGGCGCTGGGGCGCGCGGGATCCCCATCCGCGTAGGCAAACATGGCGTCGTAGAAGGCCCGCACCGGGGCACAGAAAGCAGCTTCCCGGGGCGCGCCGTGGCGCACCAGCCAGTCTGAAAAGTCATCACCATCGATCACGCTGTAGCCGTGCTCAAATACCTTGTCGGCAACCACGCCGCGAACCACGGCGGCAACAATTTCGACGAGATAAAGCAGCCGGCGGGTTTCGTTTTCCGCCGCTTCCGACGCGTGGTCGTGGTCCGCCACCGCCTGCCGGGCATGATGGCGAAAGTTGGAAACGGCATCGTGCAGCGGGTCGGTATGTTCATGGTGGGCAGCGCCGTCCCGCAGGTGGCCGGCGTGATGAAGCGCCCGGGACAGGTGCTCCGTGTCGAAGGCCGGGCCGTCCCGGTCAGCACCCGCCGGGC
>JBCCVP010000222.1:0-6233 GCA_039195135.1 Pseudomonadota bacterium
CCAGCGGCCGCGACGCCGATCCGATTCCGCCCGACAAACTTGCGTACCCGGTAGGTGAAGGAGTCGCCGGTGGCCTGCACCGGCTTGCCGGCCAGCCAGGCTTTCAGCTCGTCGGCCAGTTCCCGGGCGTCGCGATAGCGTTCCGCCGGATCTTCCTTCAGCGTTTTGCCCAGGATATTGCGCAGATCCGGGTCCAGATCCCGGTGGATAGATGGCTCGTTCCAGCGCGGTACGCCCAGAACCGGGCCCGGGGATTCTTCCGCCGGCGCCAGCAACCGGAGGAGGCAGGCGCCCAGGCCGTAGACGTCGGTGGCGGCGCTCACGGGCGCGCCGCTAAACTGCTCCGGGGCGGCAAACCCCGGCGTAAAGGCCCGGGTGGTGGTGGAGTCGGCGCCTTCGGAAACCAGCAGCCGGGCAATGCCGAAGTCCAGCAGCTTGGGATTTCCCTCGGCGTCGATCACGATGTTGGACGGCTTGAGGTCCCGATGCACCACCATGTGCTGCTGGGCAAACGCCACGGTTTCGCAGATGGGGACCAGCAGCGCGACGCAGGCCCGGGTGCTGAGATGGTTTTCCCGCACGTAGGTATCGACGCGCACGCCCTCGGCGTATTCCATCACCAGATAGGGCGTGCCGTCATCCGCGGTGCCGGCATCGAGCAGGCGGGCAATGTTGCGGTGGGAAAGCTCCGCCAGAATCTGCTTTTCCCGGGTGAACCGCTCCCGCCCCTCGGCCGTGAGCAGACCCAGCCGCAGCAGCTTCAGCGCCGCCTGCTGCTCGTACCCATCAGCCTGCCGCCGGGCCAGGTACACCGTGGCCATGCCGCCGCGGCCCAGCACCGACTTAAGGTGCCAGCCGCTAATCTCCCGCCCCAGCAGAGGATCGGCGCCTTCGTCAGCGACATCTCCATTCCCTCCGCCGCTGCCCACCCACTGGGCCGCGGAGCGATCCAGCGGTCCTTCCTCCTGCTCGTGCGCCTCGAGTAGCCGGTGCACCATCTCAAGCTCGGGCGGTTCAAGCCCCTGCGCCTCAAGCCAGGCCGACACATCGTCCGGCTCCGCCTTCAGCAGCGCAGCAAACACCGCGTTGGCGCGACGCCACAGCGCCTTCTGATCCGCATCCATGCCCTAACGATAGTCCAAACCCCACCGGGTAACACGCCAGGTACCGCCGCGGGTCAGACCCACTTGGGGTCTGACCCTCGAAAGTGGCAGGAAAAAGAAAAGAGGCGAAAGAGCGTAGTTTCCGGAGGATCGTCGAACGAACTACTGCTCACTCAAAGCAAGCCTAACCCCAAGAAACCCAAACGTAGCCGCAACTGTTTCAGGATTCGTTCGAATAGCGCCGGCGAGGCTCAGCGATCTTCAAACTGATCTGAAAAGAGAGCCGGATGTTCCAGCAGGGCGGACCAGAACAGCGCCGGCTGCGTCTGAAACTGACAGATAGGAAACCGGAGCCCTTGGGTGAGCTGGGAGGCGGCCTGATGCCCGCCGCCGGCGCTCGACGCCGTGGTGCAGTCCGACAGGAAGTCCAGCGGATCGCTGGGCAGCCGCAGGCCTCCGGGCCTGCCACTTTGGTCGTCTACTCCAACCACCGCGTGCAGCATGTAGCGGCGATTCGCGGCGTCGCCAAACTGGGTGGAGGACAGGTCCAACAGGGCCGCATCAAAGCTATCTGCGGCGGCCACTGCTGCGGTGGTGGGAGACGCAGGTTGGTCGGTGAAACTGTTTGCACCCGCCGTGCACTGCACCCGGTCATCACTGAGAACAACGATCTGCTTAAACGCCTGGGGCCGTAACCAGGCGGACCAACCCGCGGGCTGCTGAAAAAACTGATCCACCAGCTCACCGTCGTAGGTGCGCAGCATCTTGCACCAGGTATCCCAGCTCTGGTTGACCACGCTGTAGTGTTTGAATTGAGGCGTATTGGCCGGTTCCGGCGGATTGAATGCGCAGGCGCCAATAGGAATGGCGCCCAGCGGGTTTTCAAAACACAGCTCGGTGGCGCCGCTGCCGAAGGCGCTGAGGATGATGACCTGGAGATCCAGGCCCGCAGCCTCCAGCGGCGCAACGAGGTCCGGATAGAGGCTCTGCTCCAGCGCCTGGGCCTCAGCGCCCATACTCGCCGAGTTATCCACCGCAATGATCAGATCCCAGGGCGCGTTCAGAATCTCGCGTGAAACCTGCCCGCGCGCCGCGGGCAACGCTATGAGTAGAAGAAAAATTGCCAATAGCGAGCGAGAGAGGGTTGCCGCATCCTTCGACATCACGATCGGTCCTTATCTGCTGTTCACTGTTCCCAATGGCAGATAGGACCATAACCGCACAACTCGCCGGGTCCGACCCGGAGCAGTTCCGGAGCGGAAGAACTAACGCTCGCTCATAGCAAGCTTGGCAGCAAGAAATCCAAACGTGGCCGCAAACGCCCGCTTCAGCCAGTTCATAACCGCGGGCCGACTGATCACGTAGTCCCGGGTCAGCGCCGCACAAGCTCCGTAGGCGACAAACACGGCAAACGTAAGCAGCATAAAAGTGGCCGCCAGCAAGACCATCTCAAAGGTAGCGCCGGCCTGCGCCGGATCAACAAACTGGGGCAAAAAGGCGAGGAAAAACAAAGAGAGCTTGGGATTCAGCACGTTGATCAACGTGCCGTTGATCGCTATCCGCCAGTGCGCCTCAGCGGTGCGCTTTTCGTCCACATCCAGGGTGCCGCCGCTGCGCAGAATGCTCCACGCCATGTACAAAAGGTAGGCGACCCCCAGGTATTTCACGATCTGAAACGCCAGCGCGCTGGTATGGAACACCGCCGCCAGGCCGACCAGGCTTGCTGCGGCTGCCGGCACGATACCGAGGGTACAGCCGAAGGCTGCGGCTACGCTTGCCCAGAAGCCTCGGCCGAGGCCTACGGCCAGCGTGTAAAGCACGCCGGTGCCGGGCAGCAGGATCACCACCAGTGAAGTTAGCAGAAACTCGATACCCATCAGCGCTCCCCAAGGTCCTTACTAACAGAACCATGCCATCGGATTTGGTTCCCCTCGGATCTGCGGGGAGCTGCGGGGAGGTGCGGGTCTGACCGGTCTGACCCCCGAAAGTGCCGCTGAAGTGAAAAGCCCCAGCTGAAAAGTTTCCGGTTTAAGCTCCCCGCCTCTAAAATCCGAAAACCAATTCGGAGACCCCAATGATCAACCACATCATGATCGGCGCAAGCGACCTGGAAAAATCCAAAGCCTTCTACAACACCGTCCTGGGCGTCCTGGGCGCCGGCGAACCCCACGTTGACAAAGCCACCGACGGCCAAACCCGCCTCTTCTACATCCACGACGGCTCCGTCTTCTCCGTCACCGAACCTAAAAACGGCGAACCGGCATCCTGCGGCAACGGCTTCACCATCGGCTTCAAGTGCGCCTCCCCGGAGCAGTTAAAAGAGTTCCACGACGTGGCCGTCGCCAACGGCGCCACGAGCATCGAAGACCCGCCGGGCCCCCGCAATAACTCCATGGGCGAAATGTACCTGTGCTATTTCCGCGACCCGGACGGCAACAAGATCTGCGGCATTCACATGCCCCAAAGCTGATCTGTATTTCGTCGGAATGATCAACGGGGCTGCAGGTAGCCCCGTCTTTACTTAACGCCCCTGGCGTCAGGCGGACACCAGAGATTGCTCAGCCCGTGACGCGGCATTCGCCTCACGTTGCGGCGCGGCGCTCCTGATCCATTGCTGCAACTGCTCAATCGGCATCGGCCTCGCGAAATCAAACCCCTGGCCATAGCGACAGCCAACATTCAGCAGCAGTTGTGCCTGTTCCGGGTTTTCGATCCCCTCCGCCACGACATCAAGATCAAGGCGCCCAGCGATACCAAACAACATTTCGAGGAGCTCTCTGACACGCTCGTCCCCGGTCATTTTCCTGACGGCTGCGCGGTCAAGCTTAAAGGCGCTGATGGGCAGGCTGTGAAGCTGCTTGATCGTAGCGTGCCCGGTACAGACGTCGTCCAGAACAATGCGGGCGCCACGATCGGCAAGCACCTGCAACACGCGGCGACCGGACGGGGTCAGGCGCTGGCGTTCGGTCAATTCAAACTCAAGGTCCCGGTGATGCAACCCAAAGCGCTGCAGCGCCTCGGCAAAAAAAGCAGGAAGACTGGTATCGGCAGCCAGCTGGTGGGCTGAGAGGTTGATCGCGATGCGCGGCAGAGCAACGCCTCGGCAGCGTGCCAGATCAGCCAGGACCTTTTTGATGACCACGCGACCGAAGATAGCGCTGACCGCACTGGTTTCGGCCTGCGCAATAAAGCGGTCGGGATAGATCAGCTTGCCGTCTTCGCCCTGAATACGCACCAGCGCCTCCGCGGAGATACAGCGCCCGCTGTTCAGGTCGTACTGCGGCTGGTAGTGCATCACCAGCCGATCCTGCGCGATGGCCTGCGCAATGTCGGCCGGGGCAAGGGGGCGGTTGCTCACACGCTTGCCCGGAAAGCGAATCACCTCAGTCATCGTCATGCTCCTGCGATCCCACATCACTGAGCAATGTGCGTGCCACACCATTTAGGAGATGCTCCCGGGAGCGAAGGGCAGCCAACAAACCTCGCAAAAACATCAGGTTAATGAGAACCCAACAGCCGCCGGGAAGAACCCACCAGCCGACGCTGACACAAAAAAACGGCGCAGCCCGGCCATAAAAACGGCGGACGTTTCCGAGATTTCGGCGTCCTCTTCCGGTACCCCTGCCCCAACCGAACAAGAAAAAAAGTGAGAGGAATTTCGGGCCTTTCGCACGTTATTGGAGCTACTTGTAAATGATGATGTGGGGAGACACGCATGAAACTACCGTATTCCGATCCCGATCCCGCGGGATCTGAACGTGCCAAAAAGGCCCGCGCCCAGCGCAATCTGGCCACCGAAATTTCCCGCCTAACGCCCCAGGCGCTTACGCGAACCAACGGCGAAGAAGCTGACTTTGGCCCCACCTATCCATCAAGCTTCACGAAGGGCCTCAAACACAACAAATGGGGCCTGCTCGACTCGGCTGGGGCTTACCACTGCTTTGTGGAGGCGATCAATGCGCCGGACCAAACGCTGTTTGAAAAGCACGTAGCCACGGCCTCAAGCGACGACTTCCACTGCAAAAACTCAAAGGGCAAAAAGTTTGACTGGCGCGGCTGGGAAAGCCCCCGCAGTGGCCACGTTTACGAGCTGCAGGGTCCGGACGCCGGCGCGGTCGGTATGGCCCCGGCGCCGCGCATTGCCTCCTCAGAGCTCGCGGCGGAAATGGCCGAGGTGTACGCCCTTGCCCTGCTGCGGGACGTGCCGTTTACAACCATCGCTAAGGGTGGCGCAAAGAAGTTCTGCGCCTCTAATGCCCGCGCCGGCAATGCCGAACTGTCCGCCGCCAAGCTCGTTGAGCTGATCAACTGCATGCCGTTCTACTCGGGTAAAGACGTGAAGTCCTCCACGCCGCACCAGGTTGATGCTTCCGGCCTCAACTGCTTTGAACGCAACCGCCGCATTGGCCGCACGCTATCGCTGAACGGCAAGCTCACGCCGGCCTCAGCATTTCGTGGGTCCACCAAGGGATCACACGATGGGCCATACATCAGTCAGTTCATGCTCATTGGCGCCGGCGATACGCTGAAGGAGGGCCTGGTGCCCTACGGATCGATCTGCATCGATCAGCGCACCAAGAGCCAGAAGAACTGCCTGGACTACATGACCGACTGGTGCGACTGGCTGGACGTGCAGAACGGCGCCGACCTCCGCGGCCTGGATCTGTTTGAGAAAGAAAAACGCTTCATCACCACGCCGCGCGATCTCGCCACCTACGTGCACTTCGACGCGCTTTACGAAGCCTATCTCAACGCCTGCCTGATCATGCTGGGCATGGGCGTGCCGCACTCGAAAGGCTTTCCGGAGCCGAGCCCGACCGGCCGGCGCACCGCGTTCGCCACCTTCGGCGGACCGCATATTCTGAGCCTGGTGTGCGAAGTGGCCACGCGCTGCCTGAAGGCCGTGCGGCGGCAGAAATTCAACTACCATCGCCGGGCGCGGCCCGAGGCTATGGGCGGTCGATTTGTGCTGGCGTGTGCCGGCGGCAAAGCGGCAGCGGAGCTGGGTTGCGCAGAAAAGGCGTTTGCGCACGCGCTGGAGGAACTGCCGGACGAGCTGCGGAAGGCGATCGCCGACCACAATCGCAAGCAGAACAAGTTGACGCACCGACCTTTTAAGTGTCCCCCGAA